>QBWA01000016.1 GCA_003283745.1 Prochlorococcus sp. AG-315-B03
AACTAGTTCAAAAGAGGCTACAAGTCTTGAGGACATTGCTACCTCTTTGGCTTGTCAATCTGAATATAAGGAATCTAAAATATTTAATAAATCAATTGAATTTCAAATTAATTATTTTTATTTAAACTTATTTGGAAGAAAAGCTGATTTTGAAGGGATTAAACATTGGATTTCATTGATTAATAAAGGTTCTCATAAGATTAGTGATCTTCCATGTTATTTGATTTGGGCTGTTATGAATCAAGGGGTTGAGAAGTCTGATCAATTTAAGAAAGATTTGCAATCATTAGAGAATAAAGTATATGCTGCAGAATTATTTACTAAAGAATTAAGTTCTAGAATAAGATTGACTAATTTATATCAGCCAAAATCTTTTAATCCATGGATTAGTGGTAAGATTTTAAATTTAGGTGTTGATTACCTTAGTCAATTTAATTCTTCTAAAGAAGCATCATTAGAAGACGTTCTGAAGTGCTTAGAGTTGATGGCATCAGGATCTATTGAAGTCCTTGATGAGCCTGTAATTACCTTGAAAAATGTATCTTTAAAAATACCAATTTACTGTTCAGAGAATAGAAAATTTACCAAGATGTTGACAGGAAATATAATAGATACAGTGATTGGAGGAGAGTTGGTAAATAGAGATGAAGAAACTAATATTGAGGCATTAAAGAATATTAATATAACTATTATGAGTGGAGAAAGAGTTGCCTTGATTGGTCATAATGGCTCAGGGAAAAGTAGTTTCTTAAGATTAATATCTGATATATATTCACCAACTTCAGGAGAAATGATAAAGAATGTAGAAGTCTATCCAATGCTGCAAAAAACATTTTTAACGAGTAATGAATTGACTGGTATTGATGCCTCTAAAGCTTATTTTTTAATGATAAATAGTGATTTGAAAGGTTTTGATGCTTTCCTGGAAAAGATTGTTTCTTTTTCAGGATTAGGTTCATTTATTAATTTGCCAATAAAAACATATAGTGAAGGGATGTGCGCTCGCTTGATTTTTTCTATGCTTACTTCATATCCTCAAGAATGTTTAGCTATTGATGAAGGTTTTGGAACTGGTGATGCCGATTTTTTTGAAAGGGCTCAGCAAAGGATGCAATCTTTTATGGATTCTGCCACTACTTTAATTTTAGCTAGTCACTCTGAAATTCTTTTAAAACAATTTTGTTTTAGAGGAATAGTTTTTAATAAAGGTTCAGTTGTTTTTGATGGACCCCTAATTGCAGCACTAAATTACTATCATACGAATGATTATTATAAAAATAATGTTGCTTAATAGTATTAACTTTGCTTGGAAAAAGAGACGCTTTTGGTGGTATACGGCCACATCAAGAACCAGAGCAAGATTTGCAAGAACTACATTGGGTAGCTTTTGGCTGGGTCTTTCTAACTTATTGTCAATAGTTACTTTAGGAGTTGTTTATGGAACGGTTTTTTCAGTTGAAGACTTCAAGTCATACTTTATTTATTTAGGAATAGGCTTAGTGATTTGGAATTCTATTTCCGCATCCATATCAACAGCACCTGATTTATTCTCTCATAATGCTCAAAATATAAAAAATATGAATATAAATCCATTATTTTATACTTTAGAAGAGTGGGCTTTTCAACTCCAAACATTTTCTCAGTCCTTTCTACTTGTATTTGTTGTACTTGTATTTGTCAATAAAGACTTACTTCTAAACCTGCTAGTTTTTTCTTGGTTTCCCTTTGTTAATCTTGTTATTTTTATTTATTGGTTTCCACTTTTGATTTGTTTGATAGGTGTTAGATACACTGATTTTTCTCAGTTGGTACCAATAGGTTTGCAGTTGCTATTTTTGACTTCTCCGATTTTATATAGAAAAGAAAACTTGGGTAGATTGGAATGGATAACAAACTATAACCCAATATATAAAATATTAGATCCTCTTAGAGTAAGCATTATTGAAGGTCAAATTAATTATAGAATTGCAATATTAACTTTTTTAATTAATCTTTTAGGACTATTTATTTCTCTTTCTATATTACATAAAAGATCTAAAAGGTTACCTTTTTTGGTTTAAGAACTAATTATGCTTTGGGGGAACTTTTATCGTCTTCTCCAATAAACTCTATTATTTCCTTATCTTGAAGATTTTGAGATTTCCCAATAGTTTTATCTGCATTATTAGTTAGTTGATTTTTGTTTAAGTTTTGAAGTTTCAGGATTTCATTCTCCAATTGATCGATTCTGTTCATTAAATTTTTAATTACTTTTGCTTCGGCATCTGGTAGGGCTGAATGGGCAAGGGGATTTATTTTTACGCCACTTTGATGAACGATCCGTCCCGGAATACCTACGACGGTACTATTTGCCGCCACATCTTTTACAACAACCGATCCCGCTCCAATTCTTGTGTTGCTACCTATTTGAATTGCTCCAAGTATTTTTGCACCTGCTCCAACTACTACATTCTCTTCAAGGGTCGGATGTCTTTTCCCGTTGTCTTTGCCAGTGCCTCCTAAAGTCACTCCTTGATAAAGAAGACATCTATTACCAATTTCACTTGTTTCACCAATAACTACACCCATTCCGTGATCAATGAATACTCCTCTGCCTATTTTGGCTCCAGGATGAATTTCCACGCCTGTTATAAATCTTGTAATTTGACTAAGGATTCTTGGAAATAAAGGAATTTTAAATTGCCATAGCAGATGGTTTACTCGGTGAATGCTTAAAGCTTGAAAGCCAGGGTAGCAAAGTAATATTTCAAAGAAACCTCTTGCTGCTGGATCTCTTTCTTTGATAATAGAGAAATCAGATTTTATGAATTTGAGCATTGTCTATATCAATTAATGTTTTATTCAAGAAGACCGATCTCTTTACGTAATTCTTCGATTGTGGAGTCGCTGAGATATTTTTTAGAGCAGTGGATTTGTGGCATGCGCATCAACTGAGAGCGATTTTGCCTTAGAGTATGTTCTACAAGAGGAAGGCTTGGACTGTCGCAAATGACATGACTAGCAGCTCTTAAAAGAGCAATAAGGCGGCTTCCAACATCTGGATTGGCAGTCATTAAAAGAATTTCATTTCCTCGCATGCTGTGGAGAATCACTTCTGCAGCTCTAAGTATTCCTGGACTAATACTTACAATACCTACACAACTTCCTGAACGTAGTTTCTTTAATATCGTTAATTCTTTTTGGAAATCGCTTAGATCCACTGCTATAGCTCTTACTTCATGGCGTTTAGCCACTTCTTCTAAAGGCTGTAGAAAATATCTACTAGTAACTACTGTGCCTTTACTAGAACTTTCTAAGACACTTTCTAGCTCTTCCATAGGCACAACTTCTACTGGCACGTCTAAATGGGGGGCCAACTCTTCAGCAATTAATAAAGATGCTCCGATGTCTTCTCTTGGAGTACTAACCAAAACCCGAGCACCACATCTTAGCCTCCAATCAATTTCCTGAGTAAACAATTCTCTAGTTTGCTGCAAAGTACATCCAGCATTTAGAAGTTCATCGACACTTTTGCGTACTTCTAAATCGATATCTTGTATTCCCTTTTTTCGATAGGATTGCGATGAGTTGCGTAACTCTTTTTGTTTTTGTTGATCTCTAACGTAGATCCCTGATCCTGCAATTGCTTCAACAACCCCATCAGTTTCTAGTTGTCTATAAACCTTGCTGATGGTATTTCTATGAAGACCTGTTTGCATTGCAAGCTGCCTCGTACTCGGCAACCTATGCCCTGGAGGGTAATGCCTTGCTGCAATAGCAAAGCAAATCTGATTGTAGAGCTGGCTTGATGCAGGGATTTCACTTTCTTGCTGTATGTGGAATCTCACTCCTTTAAGCCAGGTTTGATTGTGGTTACATTAATAAAAAAAATCGCACGTGACAATTAATTGGTTGTCCTATAGAAACTTTTGAATTTATTGAATTGTTCTTTTAGCTTTCTTTGGTGTAGTTTCTTCAGCCTCGTGTTTGATTAATGGAGTTTTGCGAGGGGTTAAAAACATAATCATATTCCTACCTTCTCGCTTGGGGGATTGCTGTACTTCTGCTTTCTCTTCAAGGTCTTTGGCCATTCTTCTTAGTAGTGCTTCTGCTAAAGCGGTGTGTTGTATTTCGCGGCCTCTAAAGATAACAGTGCATTTAACTTTGTCTCCAGCCTTGAGGAATCGAGTCGCTTGACTAATTCGCACTTGGTAATCATGTATGTCAATTTTATAGCGCATTTTTACCTCTTTCACTTCCGTTTGATGGGATTTTTTCTTTGCTTCCTTTGCTTTCTTTTCTTGTTCAAATTTAAATTTTCCATAATTCATTATTCGGCAAACCGGCGGATTAGCCTTTTCAGCAACTAAGACAAGGTCTAGTTCTCTATCCCTGGCAACTTCAAGAGCTTCTACCCGGCTAATAACTCCGAGCTGACTACCATCTGAATCGACAACTCGCAAATTGGGATGGTTGATTCTTTCATTAATATTTGGCAGCTCTCTTTCTGGAGCGCGACGATCAAAACGGGGACGTGGTGGCATTCAGTAAGTAAGTGAGAAGGTAGTACCTTTTGAATAAAGTCTAAGTGTATTTGTAATCATTAACCTAGAACCTTATATACAGAAGATAAAGCATCAGACAATGGATTTTCATCATTTAACCATTTTGGATTATGTTTATTTTTAAACCAGGTTTTTTGTCTCTTAGCAAACTGGCTTGTGCGTTGGGTCGTTATTTCTATTGCATCTTCGTAATTTATTTCTCCATTAATTATAGATCTTGCCTCTTTATATCCAATAGTTTTCATTAATTCTAAATCATTTCCGTATTTAATTATTAAATCCTCAGTTTCTTCAATTAACCCGTTTTGATACATTTTTTTAGTTCTATTTTGAATCCTCCTATTGAGGTCTTGAGGATTTAAACCTAGCTCTAAGATGTTCCAAGGAGGAGGGTTTAAGTTTTTTTGATTTGAAAATGAACTTCCAGTTGCATAAAAAACCTCTAAAGCTCTAATAGTTCTGCGAGAATCCTCTGGATGGATTTTATTTGCGGCAACAGGATCACAAGAGCGTAATAATTCATGTCTTTCTTTTTTTTCTATTTTGATAAGTTGATTTCTTAAAAACTCTTGAGGGGGAACGGCTGGAGGCTCTAGTCCGCCTATTAAAGCTTGAAGATATAAGCCACTTCCTCCTACTAAAAAAACTATTTTTTGTTTTTTAAAGTCATTCTCCATTGATGTAGAGGCTATGGACTGAAAATCATGGAGAGTTATTGGATTAGAAGGTAAACACAAATCAATAAGAAAATGACGAACTTTTTTTTGTTCTTCTTCAGTTGGTTTGGCAGTTCCAATACTCATATCAATATAAATTTGCCGCGAATCAACATTATGAATATTTAAGTTGAGTGCCTTTGCCATATTAATTGCAAGATCTGTTTTTCCACTAGCAGTAGGCCCCATTAGCGCTATAACAAGTGGTTTCTTATCTTGCATGATCCTTTATTAGAGGGTTTATTAGTTGTAATACCATTAAAATCAATTTATTAGATTTGGTTTTGAAATTTTTCTCCAGACTTTCTTTCATACCAATGGTAAATTGAAGTTTCAGAAAAGGTTTTTTTAATGCTGGCTTTTAAGACAACCTTGCCTGTTTGCTTTTATTAGAATGAGCAAAGATTCTAAAATTGAAGCGGCCTATGGGGCTGAGCAGATCCAAGTCTTAGAGGGCTTGGAACCTGTCAGAAAACGACCAGGAATGTATATAGGCTCCACTGGAGCAAGAGGTCTACATCATCTTGTTTATGAAGTAGTTGATAATGCAGTAGATGAAGCACTTGCTGGACATTGTGATCAAATCACAGTTTTGCTTCGTGATGATGGCTCAGCATCCATAACAGACAATGGTCGTGGTATTCCAACTGATGTTCATCCTCGTACTGGTAAAAGTGCTCTTGAGACAGTTCTTACTGTCCTTCATGCTGGTGGAAAATTTGGAAGTGGTGGCTATAAGGTCTCTGGAGGATTACATGGTGTTGGTATTTCAGTAGTTAATGCTTTGAGTGAATGGGTAGAAGTTAGAGTGCGACGCCAGGAACAAGTTCATTTTCAGAGGTTTGAAAGGGGCATATCAATTGGAAGTTTAAGTTCTGAAGATTTATCTAAAGCTGATAGACATCTCACCGGTACTACAGTTTGTTTTAAACCAGATGAGCAAATCTTTACTGATGGAATAGTTTTTGAATATGGCACTTTGTCCTCAAGACTCAGGGAATTAGCTTATTTAAATGGTGGTGTTCGTATTGTCTTTCGTGATGAACGAAAGAAGTCCTTAGATAATAACCAAAACCCTTATGAGGAGATTTATTTCTATCAAGGTGGCATTAAAGAATATGTTGAATATATGAATAAAGAAAAAGATTCATTACATCAAGAAATAATATATGTTAATTCAGAAAAGGACGGTGTTCAAGTAGAAGCAGCATTGCAATGGTGTGTTGATGCTTATTCAGATAGCATTTTGGGATTTGCTAATAATATTCGTACAGTAGATGGAGGCACTCATATAGAAGGATTGAAAACAGTATTAACTAGAACTTTGAATACATTTGCAAAGAAAAGAGGTAAAAGAAAAGAAGGAGATTCAAATTTAGGAGGTGAGAATATTAGAGAAGGATTGACAGCTGTTTTATCCGTAAAAGTCCCTGATCCAGAATTTGAAGGTCAAACTAAAACTAAATTAGGTAACACAGAAGTCAGAGGAATCGTAGATAGTTTAGTAGGACAATCATTAAGTCAATATTTAGAATTTAATCCAGGAGTGATAGATTTAATTTTAGAAAAAGCGATTCAAGCTTTTAATGCTGCTGAAGCAGCGAGAAGAGCTAGAGAACTTGTTAGAAGAAAAAGTGTTTTAGAAAGTTCTACTCTGCCTGGTAAGTTGGCTGATTGTAGCTCTAGAGATCCATCTGGGTCGGAAATATATATTGTAGAGGGAGACTCTGCTGGAGGCTCTGCTAAGCAAGGGAGAGATAGGAAATTTCAGGCTATTTTACCTTTAAGGGGAAAAATATTAAATATTGAAAAAACTGACGATGCAAAGATCTATAAAAATACTGAGATTCAATCATTAATTACGGCACTTGGTTTGGGAATAAAAGGGGAAGACTTTGAAGTTAAGAATCTCAGATATCACCGTGTTGTGATAATGACTGATGCAGATGTAGATGGTGCACATATAAGAACTTTGCTTCTAACTTTCTTTTATAGATATCAAAAAGCATTAGTTGAGGGAGGGTATATTTATATTGCTTGTCCTCCTCTTTATAAAGTTGAAAGAGGTAAGAACCATACTTATTGTTATAACGAATCTGATTTGCAAAAAACTTTATCAAAATTTGGAGAAAAAGCTAATTATACAATTCAAAGATTTAAAGGTTTAGGTGAAATGATGCCTAAACAATTATGGGAAACAACTATGGATCCATCTACTAGAATGATGAAACGAGTTGAGATAGAAGATGCGCTTGAAGCTGATAGAATATTTACCATATTAATGGGAGATAAGGTTGCACCGAGAAGAGAGTTTATTGAGACTCATAGTGTTGAGCTTGATTTAGCTACTTTAGATATTTAATGAATCAATTGAAGAACTTAATTCTTTGGGTATGGCTATTATCGGTTTCTTTACTGATTCCTATAACACTTCCTGTAGGAGGAATGAGAAAAACCATAATAGAACAAAGAGAAGATAGTAGTTCATCTCCAATTATTGCTTTAAACGAATTTAATTTGCTTTCTACAATTACTGAAAAACCTTTAGTCTTAACCAAGGTCCAGATGGGTACACCAGTTAATGTTTTAAAAGAATGGAATAGTTCTGAAACAGGTCAATGGCTATTAGTTAAAGTCTTGATTGATTCTTCTTCGCAAATCTTCCATAAACGTGGATGGGTTAAGATTGGAGTCTCTTGAAAATATTAAGTCTGTATTATTAGTATGTTTTGGAGGCATATTAGGTGCAAATTGTAGATTTTTATTTTTTCAAATCCTAGATAAATTCTTTATAAATAAAAGTCTAAAAATCATTCTTATTAATAATTTAGCATCATTTTTATTGGGATTTTCTTCTGCTCTTTTAACCAATAATAGTTTTTCAATATATTCATATCGAATAGGGCTATTAATTATTATTGGTTTCCTCGGTAGCTTAAGTACTTTTGCAGCATTTATTTATGATTTATTTGAATTATCTTCTAATTATAAATTCTATAAGGCGATCAAGATCCTTGTATTTTCTATGCTTTTCGGGTTGCTTTCCTTGTTGATAGGTTTTTTATTGGGTAATTAATAAATGTATAGTACTAATCAAATTCAAAAATTCTTATACATATCAATTGGTGCTATTGCAGGTGTTTTATTTCGATGGCAGATGGATGAGATATTAATTGTAAATACTATAGGTTGTTTTCTTATTGGATTATTTAATTCTTTATCTTTTATTTCAAAGTATAAATTAATTTTTTGTATTGGTTTTTGTGGATCTTTAACTACTTTTAGTGGGTGGATTTTTGATTTATTTATATTAATTTCTGATGGTTTTTATATCCAGGCATTGTTGCTCGTAATATCAATGCTACTAATGGGATTTTTCGCTGTTTGCGTGGGAAAATTATTGGCAAATAAAATTAATAGACTATTCTAGTTGTTTTTCAATTGCATCTTTTATTTCAGTACTTTCTGGTCCTACATTACTTTTGAATCTAGTAACTACTTCTCCCTCTTTATTTATTAAAAACTTTTCAAAGTTCCAAGCAACATCACCAGAAGGATGCGCTTTATTCAAAGTTGTATATGGCTCAGTTGTATTGCCTTTAGCATGAACTTTTTGAAAAAGTTGAAAATTAGCTTGAAACGAGACTGAGCAAAATTCTTTGATTTCAGCGATAGTACCAGGCTCTTGATTGCCAAAGTCATTACAAGGAAAACCTAAAACCCTGAATTTCTTTGATCCGTAAAGGTCTTGGAGCTTTTGCAGTCCTTTATATTGCTTTGTGAATCCACATTTGCTAGCAACATTCACAATCAATAAGACATCACCTTTGTAATGATCCAGGGTGATCGTCTTTCCTTCATCAGTGAGGACTTTCACTTTGCTGATATTCACGGACATAGATATGGAAGTAACAGAATTAGATCTTAGTCATAAAATAATAAAGGCTTGTACTCCTGGATATGGATCAAAAACTAGGGTCCTCTGGAAATACTACCCCTTTAGCTAATGGGGGTTTTGTCTCAGATGCAATTGCGCAGCAATTGGAATCAATGCTATCTGCTGGAAATTACGATGGCGTAAAAAACCTTTTGGCTCCTGTTCAGCCTGTTGATGTAGCACAGGCTATTGGTATTTTGCCAATGATTTTGCAGGCCTTAGCTTTTAGACTTTTAAATAAAAATGAAGCTATAGAAGTTTATGAATATTTAGATGCATCAGTTCAGCAAAATCTTTTAGATCGATTGAGATCCAGCGAAGTTTTGGATCTAGTGGAGCAGATGTCCCCAGACGATAGGGTACGTCTTTTTGATGAATTGCCCGCAAAGGTTGTAAGAAGATTGCTATCTGAATTAAGTCCTGATGAAAGAAGAGTGACAGCACAACTATTGGGATATGAGTCAGAGACAGCTGGAAGGTTGATGACTACTGAATTTATAGACCTTAAAGAATTCCTTAGTGTGTCTCAAGCATTGAAATTGGTTAGACAAAGAGCTCCTTTTACTGAAACTATCTATAGCCTCTACGTCACAGATAAAGAAAGACACTTGACAGGGATTTTATCTCTTAGAGATTTGGTTGTGGCTGACCCTGAATCTTTAATTGGTGAGGTTATGACAAGAGAAGTTGTCAATGTGAGAACAGATACTGATCAGGAAGAAGTGGCTAGAGCAATTCAAAGATATGATTTTCTAGCCTTGCCGGTAGTTGATCGCGAAAAAAGGTTAGTTGGCATTGTTACTGTCGATGATGTAATCGACGTTATTGAACAAGAGGCGACTAGAGATATTTATGCCGCTGGTGCAGTACAAGCTGGTGATGAAGATGATTATTTTCAAAGTAATTTGTTTGTAGTAGCCAGAAGACGCGTGGTCTGGCTTGCTGTTTTGGTTTTGGCTAATGGATTAACTACCCAAGTTATCGCAATGAATGATGAGGTTTTGAAACAAGTAGTTTTGTTAGCTGCCTTTATACCATTGCTTATTGGAGCTGGAGGTAATGTAGGAGCTCAAAGTTCAACGGTAGTCATTCGTGGCTTGAGTACTCAACGAATTCAAAGACTTGGGCTTTTTCGGGCTATTTCACGAGAAGCATTAGCCGGCGCATTGTTAGGAATTTTGATGGCTTTATTTGTTGTACCTTTTGCTTGGTGGCAAGGGCAGGGACCATTGGTTGCAACTGCTGTCGGAATAAGTTTGATGGCCATTACTACTTTGGCTGCAACCGCTGGAGCAGCATTGCCATTGCTTTTTGATCGTATGGGTTTAGACCCCGCTTTGATGTCCGCCCCTTTCATCACTACTGCAACTGATGTTGCCGGTGTATTGATTTATTTGAAGACAGCTTCTTGGCTCTTAGAGAGAATGGTGTAGAAGCCGAATGAGTGTTTATACTCAAAGTGCTAAAGAGAGGCAGTTTTTATTTGATCTTTACAATTCTTAGTAGTAAGGTTTACAAAACTAAACAAAAGAATGGTGGCTGCCGCAGATACTTCTTCAGGAAAGAAACTTATTGCTTTTCCTTCAGTTAGATCTGTTTCGGATATTGATTTGGTACGTTCTTATTTAAGGGATATAGGAAGAGTTCCATTGTTATCTCATGAACAAGAAATCACTTTGGGGAGACAAGTTCAAGATTTAGTTACTTTAGAGAATATTGAATCTGAATTAGAAGATACCTTCGGAGAAAAACCAGAAATTAATATATTTGCTGAAAAAGCTGGCCTATCAGTAACACAACTCAAGAAAAAACTGAAAAGTGGTAGAAGAGCTAAAGAAAGAATGGTTTCAGCAAATCTTCGCTTAGTCGTCAGCGTTGCGAAGAAATATACCAAGAGAAATATGGAATTATTAGATTTAATTCAAGAAGGAACTATTGGATTGGTGCGAGGCGTAGAAAAATTTGATCCAACACGTGGATATAAGTTCTCAACTTATGCATATTGGTGGATTCGTCAGGGTATAACACGTGCAATTGCTGAAAAGAGTAGATCTATAAGACTTCCAATTCACATAACTGAAATGCTGAATAAACTTAAAAAAGGTCAAAGAGAGTTGAGCCAAGAACTTTCTAGGACCCCTACTTTGAATGAGTTAGCCGAATATGTTCAGCTTCCTGAAAGTGATGTAAAGGATTTAATGAGTCGTGCAGGTCAGCCAGTTAGCTTGGATACAAATATTGGAGATGGTGAAGACACCATTCTTTTGGATTTACTGTCTAATGATATTGATATCCCAGCTGCGCAAATCGAGAACGATTGTATGAAAGGGGATTTAGAAATGTTACTTGATAAATTACCTGAATTACAGAATCGGGTTTTAAGAATGCGTTATGGAATGGATGGTGATGATCCAATGAGTCTTACTGGTATTGGAAGAATATTAGGAATTAGTAGAGATCGAGTAAGAAATCTTGAAAGAGATGGTTTAAGAGGTTTAAGAAAAGTGGGAGAATCTGTTGAAGCCTATATAGCCTCTTGAATAATTCTCAAAAGAATGGCGTTAACTTCCTCAGGCTTTTCATCATGAGGACAATGTCCAGCATTAGCAATAACGTCTAAAGACTTTATACATTTAAAGGAATTAGACCATTTTTTAGCTTCTTGAATTGGCTCCCAGGGATCTCTTTCGCCCCAAATTAAATAAACAGGAATCCCTAAATCTTTAAGTAAATCTGGGGCTAAATAATCATCAAATAAATTGATAAATCCCCTAAATGCCTCTGAGGCTCCTTCTCTTTGAGTTGGTTTGTATAGTATATCTATTAGTTGTTTATTAATATTATTACCACTTGGATAGGCTATTTTTAATATTTTTTCGATAAAAATTGGTTTAGCTGCGTTTGCAAATAAAGCTTTACTTAGGAATCTTTGTCTGACTAATGTTTTGATTAATGGTCTCATTAATCTCATTAATACTGATTGCTCAGTAAGACGCTTATCGTCCATTGTACGTTGGGCACAATCAATTAATATAACACCAGAGCATCCTTTCTCTAATCTTTCTGATGCCTTAATTGCTATAACAGCTCCTATTGAATTGCCAATTAATAAGACAGGCTTTTGAACTATTTGATCACAAAAATCGATAATTTGCTGACTCCAATTATCAAAGCAATAATTAAAACTTTCAGTCTGCTTCTTTTCATATAAAAGTTGTGATTTTGGTTGACTGCTATCTCCAAACCCAATTAAATCTAATGCATAACAAGGCGCTATTGAACTAATTGCTTTTTGGTTGAATCTCCAATGATCTTTAGAGGCTCCGAATCCATGTATTAATACTATTGCTATTGGAGTTTCTGTTTCTTGGTCTTCTATTTTCCATGCAATTTCAAGATTCTGCCAATTCCATAATTGTTTCATAATTCTCTAAATATTCTAATTTTATTTTCAACTATAACTAATCAAAAATAATAAATTTCCATATATAAAGATTTATTCATAAGCTAAAATGTGAGTTCATTCTAGTCGAGTATCTGCAAGGATATAAATATTAAAAAAAATCTTTTATTAGGTTCATGTTATCAAAACATTTTCTAAAAGAGTTTTTTTTAATCAATTAAATCAAGATAGTTTTGGAATTTATACAAGAGATTATTGAAAATTATACTTAGAGTATATATTGATTATTATTTGCGACTGAATTATAATATAAATATTGTAAATTCAATTACTGAAACTTTTTTGCTTTCTTTCTTTCTTTCTTTCTTTTTATCATTAAGATTGTAGCTTGGCTATTATATAAAGTGGTAATCTTTTTTATTTATAGATTTAATTTCTTTATTTTATCTTATTTCTTAAGAATAAGCTGTTTTTCGTGAATTAGTGGAGATAGAATATTAATATATTAAAACTTATATTAGTATGACTTCAGCAATTTATTACGCATCAGACGGATTTAAAATAGGAAAAAAGAAGATAATGGGTAGACAGGTCGCTGGTAATTCTTTTTTAAGGGCATATTGTAGATATACAAAATATTCTGAATTCTGGGTTTATTCAAGATCAAAATCTGAAGCCAATGAATTTGCTAGTTTTGTTAGGCAGGAGGGTCGAAATGAAGAAGTTAAATTTATTAATTTTCAAAATACCAATGCATTAAGAGACCCAGGCATTCTTTTTTACCCAGGCCCAGACATATCTCTACAGTCAAAGAATCGGAGTTTTTTTAGAGATAACTCTTGGAGTATTTGTGGAATAACCCATACCACTTGTAGTGCTCAATCTATGGAATCTATTCAATCTTTAGTTACATCTCCTCTTCAACCTTGGGATGCTTTGATCTGTACAAGCAATTCGGTACGTTCTAATGTGCTGAAAATTATTGAAGTTGAGGAAGAGAATTTAAGAAATAAACTAAATGCTTCAAAATTTATAAGACCTCAATTACCTGTTATTCCTCTGGGTATTCATACAAGTGAATTTCAATTTACACAGAAGGAGAAACAAATTGCTAGAAAAGAGTTTAATATTCAAAACGATGAAATTGTCGTTTTATATGTAGGAAGATTATCTTTTCATGCAAAAGCAAATCCTTTTTCAATGTACAAATCATTAGAGAAGGCTTCAGCAAGAGCTAATAGAAAGATAGTGCTAATTGAGTGTGGATGGTATGGGAGTCAAGGTATTCAAGATGGATTCATTCAGGCTGCACAAAAATTGTGTTCAAGTGTAAGAATGATCCGAGTGGATGGAAGAAAGGATGACGCTAAATTTAAATCATTTGCTTCTGCTGATATTTTTTGCTCCTTATCCGATAATATTCAAGAAACTTTTGGGATAACACCTATTGAAGCAATGTCTGCAGGATTACCTGTGATTGCAACTGATTGGGATGGCTATAAGGATAGTATTCGAAATGGAATAGATGGTTTCCTTATACCCACTTTAATGCCTAAACCTGGTAATGGAATAGATCTTGCAGTCAGATATGCTTTAGATATTGATAGTTATGATATGTATATTGGGAACATATCTAATTTTATTTCCGTTAACTTTTCTGTTCTGACTAATTCTTTCTATGAACTTTTTAATAATGATCAACTAAGAATAGATATGGGGAAAGATGCGCAGAAAAGAGCCTTGAATATCTTTGATTGGAGTAATGTGATTAGAGAATATCAGAATTTGTGGGATAATCTTAAATCGGAAAGAATTAATCAATCTTCTTCTGATTACAAATGGTCAGCTAGATTAGATCCATTTTTGGCATTTTCTTCATACCCTACTAACACTTTATCTGATAATTCAAAGGTAAAACTTGTGGAAAGTAGTAATCAATTAGCTCTAGCAAATCTAAAAGAAATTAGAGATTTATATATTGTTAATTACTCTAATTATACTATGCCTGATGAAGAATTTTCTTATAAATTAATAGAGATAATAAATCAAGAATTTAAGACTGTTAAATTGCTTAAGGAAGAGCTAAAAGATGTTAGTCAAATTTATTTAACCAGATCATTGTTATGGTTGAATAAGTTTAATATTATAGATATAGTTTTTCTTGAATGAAATCTTTGACGTAAACTATGAGTTTATAACTTCTAGAAGCTATAGTATAATTTTATTGCATGGTGTGCTATAGAGAAAAAGAATGACAGCATTTAAGAAAAAGAAGAGTCTAAATGAAAAAGAAGGAGCTAAAACTATATTTAATGTTCCAACAGGATTAGGAAATAATGATGAAAATATTATTATTGCTACTAATAGCTCTATCGATATTTCTAAAAAGCAAATTATTGAAAAAGCATTTAAGTATCATTCACAAGGAAGGCTTCTGGAAGCTGCTAAATACTATCAACTTTTTCTTGATCAAGAAGGTGATACTGACCCGAGAGTACTTAGTAATTATGGCGTTATATTTAAAGAACTTGGAAAGTTAAAAGAAGCAGAAATACTTCAACGAAAAGCAATTGAATTGACACCAAATTACCAAAATGCCCATTTAAATTTGGGAAATATATTAAGAGACCGTGGAAAGTTAAAAGAAGCAGAAATTTATATGAGAAAAGCATTAGAATTGAGACCTGATTTTGTAGAGGCTTATTCAAATTTAGGTAATTTATTAAGAGACCTTGGAAAGTTAAAAGAAGCAGAAATTCATATGAGAAAAGCATTAGAATTGAATCCTAATTTTGCCGATGCTCATACAAATTTGGGAAGCTTATTGAGAGACATTGGAAAGCTGAAGGAGGCAGAAATATCTACTAGAAAAGCATTAGAATTGAGACCTGATTGTGCACAGGCTACTTCTAATCTTGGGAGCATAATGAAAGATTATGGTAAATTTAATGAAGCAAAGAATTTTTGGATAAAGGCAATAGAGTTAAACCCCAAATTAGAAGAAACTGTTCTTCTTTTAGCAGGACGACTGTATTATGAAGCTAATTATGAGTTAGCGATAAAGTATCTTAAAGGAAAACAATATGGTCGTTCTGAGAGTTTATATTTAGCCTGCTTGTTATGTCTAGATAAGGAGGAAGAGTTTCATGAGGTTTCTCTTAAACTATTAAAGCAAGGTATTTGCACTGCTGAAATTGGAGGAATAATTGAGCATGCAAATATTATTTATGCGAAAAAAATTGACTCACCTTTTTGTAATAAAGCAATAAATTATGTTTTACTTGATAAGATAAATGAAGAATCTTTCTCAAACGAGCATTTATATCAGTTGATAAATTATATGAAAAGTGATGAAAAAGATAATAAATCTCAAGCCATTCTTTATAATGGATCTCAGACTTCAGGTGATTTGTTTTCATTAAACTATCCATTTATAAAATCCATTAAAAAAGCTATTAATAATAAGATTCACAATTATAGATTAAATTTCAAAAATAGTGAACAGGGATTCATTACAAATTGGCCTAAAGATTATGACCTTCGAGCGTGGATGATCAGCATGAAAAGTGGTGGTTTTCTTAAACCACATAATCATGAGTATGGATGGATTACGGGTAGTTTTTATCTTCAGTTGCCAGAGTATGAAAGCAATGACGATTCGGGTAGTATAGCTTTCGGCTATCAAGGTCCTCAGTTTCCCAACAAAGAAAAGGATTTTAAATTAACTATTAGACATTTAGAAGCAAGAGATATATGTATTTTCCCTAGCTCTTTGTTTCATCATACAATTCCTTTTAAAAGTACAGAAGAGAGAGTATGTTTTGTCTTCGATTTAGTAGAGAAGTAACTAATTGATTCTTTATTGTTTATCAATTCTTATATCTGATATTTCTTATATGAAAATAAGTGACTATAGGTTGCTTATAAGATAAGCCTATAAAGCTAGAATAAATATTATGAGATAATATTGAAATCTATCTTTAATTGATATAATTATTTGGAGAATATATTTTATATTCTATTTTCAAACCTTAAAAAAAAATATAGAAGTCGAATCATTTCTTCTTAAGCTAGTAATACCTTTTACCTTTTAAACCTTGCTGAATATTGTTTTTTGGAACAAGATGCTTCAAATAATTAAACTTTTAATTAGAAGTATTGTATAATTTCTAATAGAAAAATCCTAAGCGCCCAATTATGAAAGGCTCAGGAAAAGAAAAAAAACTTAATAATAAATCATGGGATATAAATAAATTGACTTACACAATACCTATTCCTATAGGAGATAATAAAAAAACAACTCAAACCTTTAAGGGTGAACTGATTACGAAAGCATTAGATTGTCATGCTCAGGGTAAAATTTTGGAAGCTTCAAAATACTATCAATTATTTATCGACAATGGTTTGACTGATCCAAGAATTTTCTCTAATTATGGAACTATTTGTCAGCAAGCTGGAAAAATCAAACAAGCTATTTCATTGTATAAGCGATCAATTAATTTATTTCCTAAAAGTCCAGAGGCTCATTTGAATTTAGGAAATATTTTAAGAGAGATTGGGAATTTATCAGAAGCAGAAATATCTATGCGAAAAGCGATTGAACTTAAACCTTCTAGTGCAAATGCTTATTTAAACCTAGGTAATATATTGAGAGATCTTGGTAGATTACCCGAAGCAGAATTATCTACACGTAAAGCTATCGGAATAAAGCCAGACTTTGTGATGGCTCATTCCAATTTAGGAATCATATTAAAAGACCTACGTAAATTATCGGAAGCAGAATTAGCAGCACGAAAAGCTATTGAATTGAACCCCAAACTCGCAATGTCTCATTCCAACTTAGGAACTATTTTACAAGATCTTGGCAAATTGCAAGAAGCAGAAAAATCTCAACGTCAAGCTATTCAATTGAATCCTAAGTTTGCAATGGCTTATTCTAATCTGGGTGGTATATTAAAGGAATTAGGTGAGCTAAAACAAGCAGAAATATCGATTTTAAAAGCTATTGAATTACAACCTAAATTTGCAAAGTCGCATGCAGGTTTGGGCAGTGTATTGAAAGATCTTGGAAAACTAAAGGAAGCAAAAGATAGCTTTATAAGAGCTTTAAATTTAGATCCATCTTTAGAAAGTGCAATTTTTAATTTAGGAGAAATTAATTATTACGAAAAAAATTATGAATTATCAATAAAGTATCTTAAAATAAGTAAATCTGATAGATGCAAAGCCCTACATATTGGATCTTTGCTGTGCCTTGATCAAGAAGAAGAGTTTCATAAAGAATATAATTCAATTTCAGATAAAGGAAAATGTAATGCTGAAATTGGAGGGATAATAGAGCATGCTAATATTATTTATGAAACTAAAAATAATTCACTTTTTTGCAATAAAGCAATTGACTATATCTTATTTGATAAGATAAGTAAGGAAGCATTTTCAAATGAGAATTTGAATCAATTAATTTCGTATTTGCATAGTGGTGTAATAGCTATAAGATCACAAAGTATACTTCATGCAGGTTTTCAGACTTCAGGTAATTTATTCGCATTAAAATATCCATTTATTCAGTCATTAAAAAAATCATTAGAAGAGAAGATTAATTTATATAAACTAAAATTTGCAGATAGTAAGCAAGGTTTTATTAATAATTGGCCTCAAAATTATGAACTCCGAGCATGGATAATTAGTATGAAAAAAGGCGGGTTTCTAAAGCAGCATAATCACGGTTATGGATGGATTACAGGTAGCTTCTACCTACAAGTACCAAAAAGAAAAAGTGCTGAAGATTTTTCTGGTGCCATATCTTTTAGCTATGCAGGGCCTTATTATCCCAATAAAGAAAAGAATTTTAATCAAATTGTTCGAAATTTAGAGACTAGAGATTTGTGTATTTTTCCATCTTCTTTGTTTCACAATACAATACCTTTTGAGAGTGAAGAAGATAGGATATGCTTTGTCTTTGATTTAGCCCCGATTTTCAATTGACGTGGAATTGATAAACACTTAAAGTTTGGATTTTGTTTTTAATTAATTTCTATTGAAATTCCGATAAGTTTTAATTAAGCTTTAATGGACTTAAGAATATTAGTTTTTACTATAAAAATTCGATTTGTTATTGGTTCTATTTACAAAAAAATGGCCTTGTTTATCTCAAGTAAGATCCAATCAATTTACTCACAGCAGATATGAAAAAAAATATACTTATTCAAAAAATAGGTATTGGTCTTGTTTTTAATAAAAATGGAGAATTACTTATTGATCAGCGTCTTGCCGGTTCAAGTATGGGAGGACTTTGGGAATTTCCAGGAGGTAAAAAAGAGTCAGATGAGTCTATTGAACAGACTATTCAGCGAGAAATAAAGGAGGAGTTAGGAATTAATATCCAAGTTGTAGAAAAGCTTGTATCTTTTCAATATTCATATAGTCATAAGAAATTACATTTCATAGTTCATATATGTAAATTGAAATCAGGAAAGCCAAAACCTTTAGCTAGTCAAAAGCTACTTTGGGTTGATCCAAAGAGACTAGTTGAATTTCCTTTTCCTTCTGCAAATACTAAAATTA
>QBWA01000017.1 GCA_003283745.1 Prochlorococcus sp. AG-315-B03
CCTTCATAAGTTAGTTAGGATGTTTAAACTTTATTTTTATATGTTTGAACATCCTATTTCTTTGTTGTAAAGAGACAAAATATTCGTTTTAGCAGCCTAATACAATTAAATTTTTAAATAGAGAAATTAATACACATGAATTTAATTGCGAGTTATAAAAATGCAGGGTTTGAGGCTGTAGCTGATGGTGCAATTTCTTTTTTTGACCGTCGAACAGATTTGCATCACAGTGGTATTGCCTTTGGAGATGATTCAGCTTTGAATTCAGAACCATCCAAAGTTTCAACAGATATTAGTCTTGTTTCTATAGATCGTTCAGATCCAGAAGCCTTTGCGATCTCTGAAGTGATAATAAGAGGAGTCGATGCAGGTCTTAGGAAGTATTTAGAAGAAAGACCCCTTATTCAAAAATGCTGCCCAGAACAATCCCTTTTTGTTAATCCAATTTTCAATTTGCAACGTTACGCTCCAGGGGAAGGATTCAAAAAATGGCATTGCGACTGGACTATTAGCAATGAAGCCACAGAACCTGTGCATAGAGTTCTAGCGTGGATTCTTTATTGCAATGATGTTGAATCTGGTGGAACTGAGTTCCATTGGCAGGAGCACCATGAATCAGCTCAAAGAGGAAAGCTTGTTATATTTCCAGCAGGAATTTCACATATACATCGTGGAAGAGTCAATAAAACACATGCCAAAACAATTGCAACCGGATGGATCAATGCAGGTTCTTTAGATTCTTATATTTCGCGATTGGCAAATAAATAAATACTAAATAAGCACAGATGTTTTAGTACTAATCGGGTAACAAACTACAACAAAACAAAAAATGTGCTTTAATTATTTTATGAATAGATCGATTAACAAAAAGTTAAGCACAAGTAATCCTGGTATTAACTTAAATTCAAATAGAAGAAGTACTACAACTTGGAACTTCGAAGTAGAAGGAAGTGGTCAAAGGAAGAGGTATTTAAGATCTCTCAAAGACAAAACAGCTGCTTAGTTACTAACTTTCGAAGACCAAGCAGCTTTCAACTAATAACTTGATCTAAGTTTTTTTAGGTGTTGATCTTTTAATATATCCCCACCTGATTTTATTCTTACAAAATCAATTTTTTCCCTAAATAAAAAACCACCTCTTAATTTCATGAATTAAAAAGCTTTTAATTCATGAAATTAAAGAAATTCTCAAATTAAGAATTGAATTGTTAAGGAAAAAGCTTTAAAAACTCCACTCGTATCAATCTGCACTTATTGATATAAGAATGGGACTTCTTTGTCTTGGTAATAAATCCTTTACTGATTGGTGGTCACATTCAGCAAAAGGAGAGCAGTTAATTATTCAACCGAAAATTTATGGTTGTGCTGTTCGCCTCAGATATAAATATGGATGTCTAACTGGAGCTTCAACTCCATCAATCAACGATTGTATAGAGGCGATTCGCATAATTCCAAATATTCCTATTGTTGTTGATAATTCTCGAAAAGTAGAAGTAGAGCTAATAGGAGTGCTATTTGCTCCCCAACTTGAGGCTTTGGATTCACAATGTCTGGCAAAAGAGCATCTAAGCGAAAAAGTTATGGCTTACGAGGATCTGGATTTTGTTGCTTATGAGATTGTTGGTTCTACTCATGATGAGCTTCAAGATTTAACCCAATTAGTAAATTGGGGTTTTGATGTTCCTGTTACCCTTCGAACCGATGATCCCCAACAAGTCACAAGATGGCACCGTCAGTGGATAAATCATCAACTATTTTCGAATTATCCAACCGATGGAATAGTCGCAAAATTTAATTCAATTCATACTAAAAATAAACTTGGCTCTTGTTCAAGTTATACAAACTGGGCACTTGCTCTCAAGAAACCAATATCAGCTCAAATTTGTTTGAAAGCTGAAATAACTTCACTAAAATAAATTTCTAACTTAGTCTTTTTTCCACTCTTTATACCATTGCCTATCATCCAGCCATCGAATAATAGGCCAATTAATAAGAATAGATAAAATCAAAACTCCAAAGAGAGAAACTTTTTCAAACGCAATTAAAAAAAGAAGAGTAGGAACTGCTGACAAGGTGCAAGAAGTAAGCAAAGCTCTTCTAGATGACATTTTTGTTCTCATAAATCAATTCTACAAGTTGCCTGAAGTTGAATATTCATCTATACAATGAATATTCATTTTAATGAAGTCACTTTAATTTAATGCATGTCAAAAAAAAGGTAGATCAAAGTCTACCTTTTTTATCATTTAAATTTTTACTAGAATAACTAATTACTTTTTTACTTAAAAATATTTAAAAGGAAAAAATACTTTATCTGGTCCTGCGAGGAAAACGGAAGATGCAATAAGGGCAGTTACAATTTGGACCCCTATAAATTGTTTTAGAAGGTAGTCATAAGAACCAGAGACAGTCAAATCAACCTGTGGTTCATTCTGAGGTAATCCATAGTAAACAATTTGAGAAATCTGGAAAAAGATAACTAAGCCAGCGAAAGCAGCTAAAGCGTTAAATCCGCCAAAAGAGATTGTTGAAAAAAAACTTGTTGTGTAAATCATTGAGTAAGGGCTTGACTCATACTTCTATTAATTAGAGCATCGATTTCCAGATTTGCTAAAATAACTAATAGACTGAAATCTATTAGTTGCAATCAAAGTCCTCAATACTCACTCAACAGGCTTATATTCATAAACTCACATCATCTATTTCTTGAAGGACCTCTGGAATCTCGATTACCTCCACCCCCGTTATTTCTAGGTACTGCTTTTGTAACTCTTATAGAACGACCCATCCATTCAACATCTTGAAGATCATCGATGGCCTTCTGTTCCTGGGCTTCATCAGCCATATCAACAAATGCGAAACCTCTTTTCCTACCTGTTTCTCTTTCAAGAGGAAGCTTGCAATTCGTCACTTCACCATAGGTACTAAAAACCCCAACAATATCTTCTTTCTCTGCATCAAAGGAAAGGTTTCCTATGTAAATAGTCATTGAGTGGCGGACCTCTAAAAGTGGTAATGAATGGTCCGAAAAGGATAGCTCTTCAAAGATGCAGCTCATGGAGCCCAACAGATTTAAGCAAGCCATTTGGAGGATTCACCAACACTCTAAGTGTTCTTATCTAAAAGAATCAAAATTAAAGTTGCTTTACTGTCCTGTAAAATCAAATCATTGAATTTTTAATCTTTTTGACTCAAGTAACTGTTGGTGAAAACGAGGGCATTGAATCAGCACTTCGTAGGTTTAAACGGCAAGTATCAAAAGCCGGAATCTTTGGTGAATTGAAGAGGCTTCGTCACCATGAAACACCCGTAGAAAAATACAAGCGTAAATTGCAGCAAAGACGCAGGAGTAGAAGAAGATAAATATTAATAATTATTTTGTGAAGAATTAATATTTACAAATTCAGACAAAATCATTTCTAATATTTTTCAAATGGAAAGAGAAAACTGTTGGGTTTGGTTTAAGGGTTCACTTAATGAAGAGGGTTATTGGAAAGGTGGGTTTACTTATGAAAAAGATAACGATCCAGGTTTACTTATTAAGAACTCAGCTTATGTTCCATGCAGAGTGCCTGAATGGAGAGTCAGCATAACTGAGCCAAAAGACATACATCAAGGACCTGATATCCCAAGAGATTCTCCTTGGAAAATAATATAAAATATAGTATTTTATATATCAATTACTGGTTGAAATTCATCCCAAAAAGAGGAGCTAAATATTTGACTACTGCAGGAATAATTAACAAAACTGTTATCAATCTAAATGCATGAATTGCCGCAACCGATGCTCCAATTCCGAGTTCTGCACCAACCAAGCTCATGCCTAAAGTTCCGCCAGGAGCAGACCCAAGTAAAGCTATCAAAGGATCTATACCAAAAAGACGAACAACTAAAAAACCTACTAAAAGTCCCGTCAGAATTAAAGTAAAAGTAATTAAAAGTGCTGGTTTCCAAAGTGTTTCTAATTCATTAAGAGTTTCCCTATTGATCCCAGTACCAATAACAGTGCCGACTCCAATTCCAAGTATCGTTTTTGTTCCCATAGGCCATTGCGCTGGCTCAAGTTGACCGCTGACGCTTAGCAAGCCTGCAGCTAATAGTGACCCTAGAAGAGGAGCTGCAGGAATACCACTTAATAACATCAGGCTCCCTAATGCGGCACCACCAAGCACATATATAAATAAAGTAATTAAAGGATTCATGATCCAAACCTGAAATCTTAACCAATACAGTCTGATGGATTTATTATCTTTTTAATAAATTTGTATTTTACATTTAAATGATTAACTCAAAAGCTCCCTTCTCTTCATTAAGTAAATAATCTTTAAGCCAAAAAAACACCAAAAATGATTTACCTTACTAGCTTTTAGGATTATTTTAGGAAATTTCGAAATTTTTTGATTTTAAGTCTTAGTCATTTTTCCAATCAAAGAGGCCAACAAATTGTTAGTGTTTATTTCTAATTGATCATCACTAACATTTGCCCTTCCTCTAATGGGATATGTTTTGACTAGTAAATTGAATAAAGAGATCAATATCCTGAAAAATCAATCAGAGGAAAAGGTGTTATATGTTCGGCTTCCTTGTAATCCTATTTTCCCAATTGGGCCAATTTATTTAGCAGATCACGTCCATAAATGTTTTCCAGAAATTAAACAATCAATTTTAGATTTAGCTTCTTTACCTATTTTAGATGTAGAAAGAGTACTTATAAAGTTCATCAATAGTTTTCAACCAACATTATTAGTTTTTTCGTGGAGAGATATACAAATCTATGCCCCCGTAGATGGAAGAGGTGGAAATCCTTTACAAAACTCATTTGAAGTTTTTTATGCTCGAAACCCTTTAAAGAAACTTCATGGGGCATTAGGTGGACTAGAACTTATGAAAAGCCATTATGGAGAAATATGGAGGAATCAAAAGTTAATAAAAAGAGGTTTAAAATATGCAAAGAAATTCAATCCAAATGCTACTGCAATTATTGGGGGGGGTGCAGTTAGTGTTTTCTATAATCAATTACAGAAATCACTTCCAAAAGGCACAATTATATCTCTAGGTGAAGGTGAATTATTAATAGAAAAATTATTAAAAAAAGAATCAATTGAAAATGAAAGATGTTTTATTGTTGGCGAAATAGTAAGGGAAAGAATTATTCATGAGAAACCAAATAATGTATTTAAAACTGCTTGTAATTACAAATATATTCAATCAATATGGCCTGAGTTTCAATGGTATTTGGAAGGAGGTGATTTTTATATTGGTGTTCAAACAAAGCGAGGCTGTCCACACAATTGTTGCTATTGCATTTACACAGTTATTGAAGGGAAAAGAGTAAGAATCAACCCTGTAAATGAAGTTATTGAAGAAATAAAACAGTTGTATAAACTAGGAGCCCGAGGATTTTGGTTTACTGACGCTCAATTCATTCCTTCAAGAGGACATATTCAAAATGCAAAAGAGATTCTTAAAGCCATTCTTAATGAGGGTTTAAATGATATACGTTGGGCAGCATATATTCGGGCAGACAACTTAGACGAAGAACTCGCAAAATTAATGGTTCAAACGGGAATGAGTTATTTCGAAATTGGTATAACTTCTGGTTCCCAAGAACTTGTAAGAAAAATGAGAATGGGTTACAACCTCAAAACAGTACTTAAGAACTGCGAGCTTCTCGCAAAAGCAGGTTTCAAAGCTCATGTTTCAGTTAATTATTCATTCAATGTGATAGATGAACGCCCGGAAACTATCAGACAAACTATTGCTTATCACAGAGAATTGGAAAATATTTTTGGAGCCGAAGTCGTCGAACCAGCAATATTTTTTATTGGACTTCAACCTCATACATTATTAGAAGAGTATGGCTTAAAGAATGGTCTTTTAAAGCCTGGGTACAATCCAATGAGTTTAATGCCATGGACAGCAAGAAAACTTCTTTGGAATCCAGAACCAATGGGTAAAGAATTTGGAAGAATCTGCTTAGAGGCATTTGATAAAAACCCTAATGATTTTGGCCGAACGGTTATGAATTTATTAGAAAGAGATTATGGCATCTCATCTCTCAATGAAGCCTTAACCGTTCAATCTAAAAATCGACCAGTTCTTGAAAAGAGCCTTCTTTGAAAAATTAAAATTATCACCAAAGTTGTTATACCAATAATTCCACCTATTGGATTTCGAAGCTCTTTAGCTGCACCCAATAAATAAAAAGGTGTTTCATTAGAAAAAATTACCAATCCAGAATCAAAGAGGAACCAGACTCCAACCAGGCCTCCATGCAAACCTATGCAGCCCCATAACTTTCCCTTATCAATAGTTCGACGCAACGTTAGAGTCAAACCAAAAAGAAACAAACCTAAAGAAAAAGGAATCAAAGGCAATAAACCTACATCCAACCTTATATGTGCCAAACTAAAAATTGCTGATTGAAAAATAATTCCTTTTCTCAATCCAAATAAAAATATCATTTCTTGCATTAACCAACCTCTAAAAATAAGCTCCTCTGCAAACCCAACACCTACAATCAGTAAAAATGCATTAAACAAATAGTTGATATTAAGGTGATTAAAATCATCTACCCAACCGCCCAAGTGAAGGAAAAGGATAAGGATTATCAAAAGAAGAATTGCTAATATAAATCCGTTAAAAAATAATTTAATAGCTTCATATCTTGTATCAAAGTTTAAACCGACATACCTCCAAGGGTGATTAGTTTTCCATCGAGATTTGGCCCAATTTGGAAGTAAGAGTATAAAAAATAAGAAGGAAATTATCGTCCCTATTAAGGACAAATTACTAGGACTAATATCTTCGTTTGAAAAATAAAGTAAATGACTAACTATCCATCCTATTAAGTATAGAATTGGGAATAGAGAAATTGTTGGTAACCATTGCACCTTTTGATGCAGCCATTTAGAAAAAAATGTTGTGAATAAAGTTTTCAGCTTTCTATTTCAATTGTGCTTGTCAGACCTTTTGCCTTTAATGACTCAGAATAAAATTCAGCGGGTTCTAAATCACAAACTATTACTAAACCGATACCATTATTATGAGTTTCCAACATAACATTAAGAGCATCTTGTTCACTTAATTGGGGAACTACTTTTCTAAGAGTATTTACTACATAGTCCATAGAATTAACAGGGTCATTGTGAAGTAAGACCTTGTATTTAGGAGAGGTTTTACGAACTCTTACGACCTCACGATCAATAACAACAGTATCTCCATCCTTACGATCAGAAGAGTTAACCATAATTAAAAAGCCTTGAAAGTTAGCACTTTTTATAAAGAATTTAACACAGATAATTCCATCACAGTTTTATAATTCTATTCATTGCTTTTTCAACATTCTCTCTACTGTTAAATGCTGATAATCGAAAGTAACCTTCTCCTGCAGCCCCAAAACCACTTCCAGGTGTACCCACAACATTTCCTTTCTTAATCAAAAAGTCAAAGAAATCCCATGAGCTCATATTTTCAGGGGTTTTTATCCAGGCGTATGGAGCGTTAGTTGCTCCAAAGACTTCAAATCCCGCTTCGGTAAGTTTATTTTTAATTATTTCGGCATTACCCATATAAAAATTTACTAATGTTTGAATCTGTGTTTGCCCTTGAGAAGAATAAACAGCCTCTGCACCTCGCTGAACAAAATAACTTACACCATTAAATTTGGTACTTTGGCGCCGATGCCATAATGACCATAAATCAACCTCTTCATTACCTGCTTTCCCTTTTAAAGACTTTGGTATCACTGTAAAAGCACATCTTGTACCAGTAAAACCAGCATTTTTCGAAAAAGAACGAAATTCAATAGCACAATCTTTTGCTCCTTCTATTTCATAAATCGAGTGAGGAATACTCTCATCTTGTATAAAAGCCTCATAGGCAGCATCAAAGAGAATTAAAGCATTATTTTTTTTCGCATATTCAACCCACTGAGCCAACTGCTCCTTTGTCGAAACAGCTCCAGTGGGGTTGTTAGGAAAGCAAAGATAAATTAAATCAAATTTTTCAGTCGGAATCTGAGCTTCAAATCCATTGTTTGCATTAATTGGTATGTACTTCAACCCTTGATATTCTCCTGTTTTGTATGCTTCCCCAGTCCTTCCCGTCATGACATTACTATCAACATAAACCGGATAAACTGGATCTGTTACGGCAATTTTATTTTCTTTGCCGAGAATATCCAAAATATTACTGCTATCACATTTAGAGCCATCAGAGATAAATATTTCATCCGCAGAAATCTCACATCCACGAGAAGAATAATCAGTTTTAGCAATACTTTCTCTCAGCCAAATATATCCTTGTTCTGGTCCATATCCCCTAAAGCCTTCTGCGGTTCCCATTTCATCAATTGCTAACTTCATCGCTTCTCTACAAACAGAGGGAAGAGGTTCTGTAACATCTCCTATGCCTAGACGTATCAAATTCACATCAGGATTTTCAGAGTTAAATTTTTTAATCCTTCTGGCAATCTCAGGAAAAAGGTAACCTGCTTTTAACTTCAGGTAGTTTGCATTAACTTGAACCACTTGAAAATCTTTGAAAGTATTATTTAAGAATAAGGCTTTAAACACCTAAAATTATTTAAACTGTGTTCATCAGATCCAGATAATCTTCAGATCCATTCTCTCTTGACGTTTTTATTGATACCAGCGCAAGAAATATAAAATAAAGGTCTTGTTAAAGAATATTCAGAATTAACATTAGAAATTCAGAAAGCAAAAAGAAATCAGCTGATGTTCTGATAGTGCTAATGTAGGGGAAAGAACATAGGCTAAGCCCCTAATGTTCTTAATTAACGTCATTTCCTAGAAGAGAGACCTAATCTCCTCAAGCGATTCCGGCATGTAAAACCGGATTATATTTAATTCAAATTTCGATCAGTAATCAAAAAACTCTTCAAAGACATTTTTGGCGTTAACAACTCCTTACCAGACTATTTGCATAATCGCTGCAAATAAGTCCATTAAAAGCCTTTAAAAGCTAACCATTTTTATATATGCCCCAGAAAATTATCATCGCTGAGCATTTGCGAATTGCCGCTTTGCTTACCGATGAGCGAACTGATGAATTAATTGTGGCTCAAGGTAGCTACCAAATTGGAGATGTGTTTCTAGGTACTGTTGAAAATGTTCTCCCTGGAATAGATGCTGCTTTTGTAAATATCGGAGAAAGTGAAAAGAACGGATTTATTCATGTCAGTGATTTAGGTCCTTTAAGACTCAAAAAAGCTACTGCTGGAATAACAGAATTATTAGAACCTCGTCAAAAGGTTTTAGTACAAGTAATGAAAGAGCCGACGGGTACAAAAGGTCCAAGATTAACTGGAAACTTAGCGCTTCCCGGCAGATTTCTTATCCTTCAACCACATGGACAAGGTGTAAATATTTCAAGAAGAATAAATTCAGAGGCTGAAAGAAACCGACTTAGAGCCTTGGGAGTTCTTGTCAAGCCACCAAGTACTGGACTTTTAATGAGAACAGAAGCAGAAAATATTTCTGAAGAATTTTTAATAGATGATCTTGAAAATCTTCTAAAACAATGGGATTTAATTCAACAAGCCTCTGAGAGTTGCACGCCACCAATTCTATTAAATAGAGATGAAGACTTTATACACAGAATACTTAGAGATCATATGGGGCCTAATGTTACTCATGTCATAGTTGAAGATTCTTTAGCTATTGATCGTGTTAAAGGTTTTCTTGGTAAGGATTTTAAAAATTTAATAATAGAAACTCATGATGAGTCCAAGGATTTATTTGAAACTTATAAAGTTAATTCGGCAATTAATGATGCCTTAAAGCCAAGGGTGGACCTACCTTCTGGAGGTTATATAATTATCGAACCAACAGAAGCATTAACAGTAATTGATGTTAATTCAGGTTCATTTACTCGCTCTGCTAATTCTAGAGAAACAGTACTTTGGACAAATTGTGAGGCTGCAATTGAAATAGCAAGACAATTAAAACTAAGAAATATTGGTGGAGTAATTATTATTGATTTTATTGATATGGATACAAGAAGAGATCAACTGCAGTTATTGGAACATTTTACCTCTGCTATAAAAGATGATTCTGCTCGTCCACAAATTGCCCAACTTACAGAACTTGGACTAGTTGAACTTACAAGAAAAAGGCAAGGACAAAACATTTATGAATTATTTGGGAAAACATGTCCAAATTGTTCCGGTCAAGGGCATTTAACATTTATTCCTATTAAGGATCAAAAGCGACCAATCGCTACTGAAATTGGCATTGTAAATTCGAATTCAAGTATAAAAAATGACTCCCAAGTCTTACCAGAAAACAATATCAAAAAGAAACGTATAGGAAAAATTAAAGATATAGAAAATAACTCCAATATTGAGGAAACAAATACATTAAATGAAAACTCACCTACACAATCTTTAGAGACAATTCCAGAAGAAAGCTCTTCTGAGAATCAAAAGAATAAGCAAGAACCTATTTTAATTGCAGTAAATATGAATAAAGAGGAGGAATATATATATAGTGCTATGGGTTTGGACCCCATTCTAATTTTAGATGAACCTCCAATTTCTGAAAGTTATACAGTTAAAATAATTAGACCTGGGGAAGATAAAAATAAAGTGCTTAATGAGGCACGTCTTAATATTATTAATAGTTCAACAAAAAAACGAAAAAAGAATAATAAGAACCTAATTCGTGGAGGGGTTGTTAGTCATATGGAGCAAGAAATTAATTTAGATGAGAATAAGAGAACTTCAAATACTCAAAAAGATGATAAACCTCCACAACAAGAAGAAATTGTAATAAATGAATCACTTAATATAGAAGATAATACTGAAATGAATAACAACTCTGAATCTAATAAAATAGAGGAAGTTAATGAAGATCCAAGACGAAAAAGAAGAAGGTCATCAGCTTCCTCTTAAATAATGGGATCTAATCAAATTCTTGTTGCAGGAGTTGATGAAGTAGGTAAAGGTTGTTTGTATGGACCTGTTTTTGCGGGAGCGGTAATTGTTGATAAAAATAACGAATTCAAACTAATAAAAGAAGGTTTAAAAGATAGCAAGAAATTAACACCACATCAAAGAGATATTTTAGTTCCATCCATTAAAGAAAAATCAATAGCCTGGTCTTTAGGACAGGCCTCTGCAAGAGAAATTGATAAATACGGTATTAGGTCAGCGACTGAAAAGGCAATGATAAGAGCATTAGAGAAATTTTCAACTCCTCCAGACCTAATTGTTGTAGATGGAGTATTACCCATTCGATTATGGACTGGGAAACAAATTACTCAAGTTAGAGGAGAAAGTTATTTTCCTTCAATTGCTGCTGCGAGTGTATTAGCAAAACATTCTAGAGATGAATTAATTAAACGTTTAGCAAAAAAATACTATTATTATGGACTTGAAAATAATAAAGGCTATGGTACAAAGTTACATCGTAGATGTTTAATTAATCATGGTCCATCAAAACTACATCGAAAAAGCTTTCTTTCTAAAATTATAATAAACTCCAATTAAAATTGAATAAATTAGCTTTGTGTGCACCAATCTTGAAAATCACTAATCAGCTGCTTTCCTACCCTTGCTTTTATTCCTAATAATATTCCATTTAATATAGATTGTCCTGTCGATTCAAGTATTTTGGCAGGAATTAATCTCAATAGAGGAGGTTGACTAACTGTTACACCTAAGAGCGCTTCTCCCTCAAGGCCTTGTGAGGTAACCTCCAAAGTTGCATTTAAGGTCAATTCAAAATCATCAACTATTCCCAATCCATCCAGCTGGCTATCAGTTACAAACATTTTAATTTTACCAGGAGTATTCACGACACTTATTGATACGACTGGATTCACTTGAAGCTGAAAGACTTGGAAGCTTGTAACTTCGTATCTAAAGCTTCCTGGCCCTAGAGGAGTTAATTTCTTTGAATCCAGCATTGCTCCTACTACTCTCTCCTGTTGTAGGAGATAATTGGGTAGTTGCTCCACGTTATCTTGAACAGCTAGATCAATTTTTTGTCGTGCATTAAAGGCAAGAGACATTATAAAAAAATTGCTCGGCTTGATCTTATCGAAATTTATCCCATTTTTTTCACCGAATGTCCATACAAGTAGCCTACCTAGGTCCAAAAGGAACCTACGCAGAGAAGGCCGCTAAGGACCTTGCAGTACTAGAGAACCTAGACTCTCCCTCGTTTCTGCCATGCCAGGGATTAAGGTCAGTGGTCGACCATCTGGCAAATGATCTTTGTGAAGCAGCTGTAGTACCAATAGAAAATTCGGTGGAAGGAGGTGTTACTGCTTCATTAGATGCACTTTGGAGACATAAAAATCTGTTTATTCACAGAGCATTAGTAATTCCAATTCGACACTCACTTTTGAGTAGTGGAGAATTGTCAACCATCTCAGAAGTACTATCTCATCCTCAAGCCCTTGCTCAATGTAGTAATTGGTTGAATGAAAACATCCCAAATGCAGTTCATTTGCCAACAAATTCAACTGCAGAAGCAATCAGAATGGTAAGAGGAAGTCAATTCAGAGCTGCAATAGGATCCAAAGAAGCTAATGAGGAACTAAATATACTCGCTTATCCCATTAACGATATAGTTGGTAATTGCACACGCTTTGTACTTCTGAGTAAAAATGATTTAAAGACTGAGGGCAATAAAGCAAGTATGGCCTTCTCACTTAAATCAAATAGTCCTGGAGCATTACTTGAAGCATTAAATTGTGTAGCAAATCTTGGACTTAATATGAGTAGAATTGAATCTCGTCCTTCTAAGAGAGAGCTTGGTGAATATGTATTCTTCATAGATCTAGATTTAAACAGTAGAAATAAAAAAGCTTTTAGTAAAATAAACCAGAAATTTTCACCATTTTGTAATCATATAGTTAATTTCGGATGTTACATAAGTAGCGAAATTGAATAAATTAACCTCTTGACTTGAAAACTCCAAATTTCATTAACCCATTGGAGAAAGCCCATCTCATCAAGATTATTGTAGGTATTTCTCTAAAAGCTTTAAGGAACGATCCTAAACCTAATCTAAAAATAGCTTCTGGTCTTCTAAATCCTTCAAATATTGACTCATTCCAAGACTGGATAGTATACCTAGTCCAATCAGAGGTTTCAACAGAAGTACCACAATAGGGACTATTCAATAAATTATTTTTAAATCCTTCAATACTTGAAAAGTCAGGATGTGTCCATTGGGTAAGAAGTTGATTCATGATTATTTTTTCGAAAATATTTAAAGAATCAAAATGAGTATCCTTTTTATTCCAATCTGCAACGGCCAAAACTCCTCCTGGTCGAAGTACTCTTAGCATTTCGTCAGCAAATTTTTGTTTATCCAAAATATGAGCTCCTGCTTCAACGCTCCAGACACCATCAAAACTACCTTTCTCAATTTGCAAATTAAGCGCATCCATTACCTCAAAACGGCAATTGCTCTTATTAAGGGTTAACTGATTTGCTCTTTTAATTTGCTCTTGACTGATAGAAATACCTACGACATCAAATCCATAATTTTCTGCCAGAATCCTTGCACTTCCTCCAATTCCACAGCCAATATCAAGAATTCTTGAGCCTGGAGGTAATTGATTCAATCCACTCCATTTAATTAATTCATGAACAAAATCAATTTTCGCCTTCCTAAAATCTTTCTTTAACCTTCGTTGTTCATAAAAACCAAGATGTATATGTTCGCCCCAAAGATTCTCTAAAAGCCTGTCATTAGTCCAAGAATCATATGAAGAAGCAACACTTTGAACAGACTTGTATTTACGAGTTTTCTTCGACCATAAAATTACTAATAATGCTGCAAATAAAGAACTAAGAATGATAAAAATATCCATTGCATAATTAAGTATTTGTTTGATCAGCGTTAGAGAAAGTATCCTTTAAAGCAGTTCTAGCAGCAAGCTGCCGTCTAGTTTGATCGAGAAGTTCATATTCTCTTTCCAATCGATTAAATGTATTAGTTAACTCTAATAAGTTTTGCTGCTCACTTGCCACAGGGCCTCCTAAATGAGCGGCTATCCAAAAAGATAATTCTCTAGGGATCTCAGGTAAGGATTCTGGAAGAGACTTCTCAGAGTCCATTAATTTAGCGGTAAGAGAAACGACATCTTTCAGTGCAATTGAAACTGAATCTTTTAGTTCATCCAGTTTAATTTGATCTGATATGGGTTCATCATCAATCCAACTAACTAAAGCGTTAATAAAAGGAGTCTCTCTAATTATTTCAAGGACTCTAAATCTTTGCTGACCAAGAGTAACTATATTGCTCCTTCCATCTTCAGAGGTTTGATGCTTGATTATCTGGGCACAACATCCAACATCAGCAATTTTCTTTGTAGTTGGATCCCACCTTACAACGCCAAAACGGCTATCTGCTTCTAAAACCGATTGGAGCATAATCCTGTAACGCGATTCAAAAATATGAAGCGGCAGGTACTCTTGCGGAAAAAGAACAACCTCAGGCAAAGGGAAAAGTGGCAACTCCCTAACTGAAAGTTCGCTCAAAAGAACATTCCCAAATGATTACATATTAGAGAATCTATCTCTAGTTTGAGGAAAAAGAGCTATAGCTTAACTTCTATATCTACTCCACTAGGAAGATCTAGCTTCATTAAAGCATCTATGGTCTTCGCTGAAGGGCTGTAAATATCAATTATCCGTCTATGAGTTCTTGTTTCAAAATGCTCTCTTGAATCTTTATCAACATGAGGTGAGCGAAGAACACAATATATTTTTCTTTTCGTTGGAAGAGGAATAGGTCCAATCGCGGACGCAGCAGTCGTATCAGCTGTTTCAATAATCTTTTCACATGATAGATCAAGCATTCTTCTATCAAAAGCCTTAAGGCGTATGCGTATCTTCTGCTGGGCTATTGCTGTAGACATGAGAATTTAACAAAAAATAAAATTGGTTTTCAAGGTTCTTTGGTCTTAGAAACTTAAGTTCTAGAAAAGTTTTCTAATCTATTTTCAATCTAACTTAAAGGATGGATTGAACTCTTTCCAAACCATCCTTTAATTAGTTACTCGATAATCTTCGAAACAACTCCAGCACCAATAGTACGACCACCTTCTCGGATAGCAAAACGCATCCCTTGTTCAATCGCAACAGGAGCAATTAATTCTCCTGTCATTTTTATTCGATCTCCTGGCATAACCATTTCAACATTACTGCCATCATCTGACGTAAAAGCAGTAATCTGACCTGTTACATCAGTAGTACGGATATAGAATTGTGGACGATACCCTGCAAAAAATGGAGTATGGCGTCCACCCTCTTCTTTCTTTAAAACATAAACCTCGCCCTCAAATTTAGTATGAGGTGTAATAGATCCTTTTTTAACAAGAACCATTCCTCTTTCAATATCTTCTTTTTGAATACCACGCAATAAAAGTCCAACATTGTCTCCAGCCATTCCCTCATCAAGAAGTTTTCTAAACATCTCAACACCAGTAACAGTTGTAAGCCTTGTGTCTCTAATTCCAACGATTTCAACCTCTTCGCCAACGGTCACTTTTCCTCTTTCAATTCGACCAGTTGCAACTGTTCCTCGACCAGTAATTGAAAAGACATCTTCTATAGCCATAAGGAATGGCTTATCAATTTCCCTTTCTGGCTCTGGAATATTGGTGTCCACAGCTGTCATTAATTCATCTATTTTCGTCTCCCAATCAGCTTCTCCTTCAATTGCTTTCAATCCTGAAACCTGAATGACAGGAATATCGTCTCCTGGGAAGTCATAACTTGTAAGGAGTTCTCGTATCTCCATTTCAACAAGTTCTATCATTTCTTCGTCATCAACCATATCGCACTTATTAAGTGCGACTACTAGTGCTGGGACACCAACCTGCTTAGCTAAAAGAATATGTTCTTTTGTTTGTGCCATAGCACCATCAGTTGCTGCAACAACAAGAATTGCACCATCCATCTGAGCAGCACCAGTGATCATATTTTTTACATAATCAGCATGGCCTGGGCAATCAACATGTGCGTAATGTCTGTCACCAGTCTCATATTCAACATGAGCAGTATTAATTGTGATACCACGTTCACGCTCTTCTGGCGCACCGTCAATATCAGCATAATCTTGTTCTTTGGCTTGACCCTTCTTGGCTAAAACCTTTGTTATTGCTGCAGTAAGGGTTGTTTTACCGTGGTCAACGTGGCCAATAGTACCAATGTTGACGTGAGGTTTGTTCCTCTCAAACTTCTCGCGTGCCATTTTTTTTAAAGAATCGGGGGGGGGGAGGGGGGTTTAGTAAATTTTAGAGATCAGGAATTAATTGCCCTGATTCTTGGAGATAATTGCTTCAGCAACATTACGAGGAACTTCCTCATAATTGCTGAACTCCATTGAGAAAATACCCCGACCTTGAGTCATTGATCGGAGTTGAGTGGCATAGCCAAACATTTCAGCTAAAGGCACTTTTGCCTGCACTTTAGATTGCCCATCATCGATGGACTGACCTTCAACCTGCCCTCTTCGAGAAGACAGATCTCCGATGATAGAGCCAAGGAAATCCTCAGGAACTTCTACCTCGACTTTCATCATAGGTTCTAGTAGAACAGGATTGCACTTTTTGATGCCATCCTTGAAAGCCATAGAGCCAGCAATTTTGAAAGCCATCTCTGATGAGTCAACATCATGATAAGAGCCATCAACTAATGTGACTTTTACATCTATCAAAGGATAGCCAGCAATTACACCTGACTCACAGGTTTCCTTCATTCCTGACTCAGCAGGTTTTATATATTCCTTAGGAACAGAGCCACCAACAATTTTATTAACGAATTCAAAACCAGTGCCTGGTTCTCCAGGCTCAACCTCGATTACAACATGTCCATATTGACCTTTACCTCCAGTTTGTCGAGCAAACTTTCCTTCACCAGAAGAACTAGCTCTAATAGTTTCTCTATATGAAACTTGAGGGGCTCCAATGTTTGCCTCTACTTTAAATTCTCTCAACATTCTATCTACAAGTATTTCTAGGTGAAGTTCACCCATACCAGCAATTACAGTTTGATTTGTCTCTTGGTCAGTACTGACCCTAAATGTTGGATCTTCCTCAGAAAGTGAAGTTAAAGCTTTACCAAGTTTTTCCATATCACTTTTAGTCTTAGGTTCCACCGCAACAGATATAACAGGTTCAGGTATATAAAGTGTTTCTAGAACGATTGCCTCATTAGAAGAACACAAGGTATCACCGGTAGTTGTATTTTTGAGCCCAAGCACAGCGCCAAGGTCTCCAGCTCTTAATTCATCAACTTCCTCGCGATCATCAGCTTTTAAAATAATCAATCTAGATATTCTTTCTTTGACATCTTTTGTCGAGTTAAGAACATAACTACCTTTTTCAAGTATTCCTGAGTACATGCGCACAAAAGTTAATTTGCCGTATGGATCAGCCATTACTTTAAAGGCAAGGGCGCTAAATGGAGCACTATCATCAGATGGTCTGACGGCTTCTTTTCCATTTGGCAACAAACCTTGAATAGGCGGAACATCAACTGGAGCAGGGAGATAATCAACTACGGCATCAAGTAGTAACTGGACCCCCTTATTCTTAAAAGCTGAACCACATAAAATTGGAACCAAACCATGATTTACAACTCCCTCTCTTATTCCAGATTTCAGTTGATCTTCAGTTAACTCTCCAGTCTCAAGGAAAGTTTCAATTAATTCCTCATCAGTTTCTGCTACTGACTCCATTAATTTCGAACGCCAAACAGAAACTAAATCAACCAAATCAGCAGGAATATCGGTC
>QBWA01000018.1 GCA_003283745.1 Prochlorococcus sp. AG-315-B03
GTCAAAACACAGATAGCCGAGTTCTGGAATCTCGTTCGGCTGATACTGGAAGAAGTGTAAGAAGAAGAAGGGAGTGCTTGCATTGTGACTTCCGGTTCACAACCTACGAAAGAGTAGAAACAAGTCCCATAACAGTTATAAAACGAAATGGGTCCAAAGAATTATTTAGCAGAAGCAAGATAATTAATGGATTAAATCGGGCTAGTGAAAAAACACTTTTAACTACTGAAAAGATTGCTCTAATTGTTGATGATATTGAAATAAAGCTCCAACAAAACATTGCCAAAGAAACTAAAAGTATTGAAATTGGAGAAATGGTTCTCACACATCTTAAAAGTCTAAATGAGGTTGCATATATAAGATTCGCCTCTGTATATAGGAAATTTCACGGGATTAGCGATTTCATTGAAACTCTTGATTCTTTAAAACCTTTAGACAAGGGGCAATTAGCAACAGTTCTTTAAAGTAGAACGACTTATCTGTAAAGTAGAAGACTAACTCAATAAGGTCGGCGGGCCCTATTGTTTTTCTTTCGCTCTGTCAATAAAAGACAGACCGCCAACTAAGCATGTCAGGGACTCCTTCAGATACATCTCAAGAGAATCAAGAACAAGATAACTCAAGCACTGAGGCAATCAACTCAAACACTGAGAACTCAGAAACTGAAGATAATTCTATTAAAGAATTAATAGAGGAAGATATTCCTAAAGATGTTCCTACTGCCGATGATCCTAGAAGCAGGGTCAATAAGAAAGATCTAGAGAGTGCAGGTTTCACCCTTGATGAGTTTGCCTCTCTATTAAGCAAATATGATTACAACTTTAAGCCTGGTGACATAGTCAATGGGACTGTGTTTGGTCTCGAGTCAAAAGGGGCAATGATTGATATAGGTGCCAAGACGGCAGCTTTTATGCCTATGCAAGAAGTTTCTATAAATAGAGTAGAAGGGTTAAGCGATGTACTTCAACCGTCAGAAATCAGAGAATTCTTCATCATGAGTGAAGAAAATGAAGACGGTCAATTATCTCTATCCATTAGAAGAATTGAATATCAACGTGCTTGGGAGAGAGTAAGACAATTACAAAAAGAAGATGCAACTATATATTCTGAGGTTTTTGCTACCAATAGAGGGGGAGCACTTGTTCGAGTAGAAGGACTGAGAGGCTTCATTCCTGGATCTCACATCAGCACGAGAAAGGCCAAAGAAGAACTTGTTGCTGATTTTCTTCCATTGAAGTTCTTAGAAGTCGATGAAGAACGAAACAGGCTTGTACTCAGCCATAGAAGAGCTCTAGTTGAAAGAAAAATGAATCGTCTTGAAGTGGGAGAAGTTGTTGTAGGAGCTGTTAGAGGAATCAAACCTTATGGAGCATTTATAGATATCGGAGGAGTTAGCGGTCTTCTTCATATTTCTGAAATAAGCCATGAACATATTGAGACACCACACTCAGTTCTTAATGTTAATGACCAAATGAAAGTGATGATAATAGACCTTGATGCAGAGAGAGGAAGGATTTCTCTATCAACAAAGGCCCTAGAACCTGAGCCTGGAGATATGTTGACTGACCCTCAAAAAGTTTTCGATAAAGCGGAAGAAATGGCAGCTAGGTATAAGCAAATGCTTCTTGAACAAGCTGAAGAAGGAGAAGATCCCATAGCAGTTATGACGATTTAAATTATTCATCTTTTCGGATGCCAAAACTGGTTCTTGGGAAAAATTCTTTAGGTTATATCAAAGGGGTGATATTTGATAAAGATGGCACACTATCAAATAGTGAAGATTACCTATCAGAAATTGCTAAGGCTCGAATTGAATTTGCAGTTAGAAGATTCATTGATTTACGAATCAATAAAATCAAAATCTTTATACTTAAGAAATTACTTTTTTCTCTTTATGGATTAAAAAGTTATGGACTTTCAGCAAATTCAATTATGGCAATTGCATCAAGAGAACAAAATATTATTTCAACAGCGACAATATTTAGTTTATTTGGATTTAATTGGAGTAAAGCAATTGAAATGAGCCAACAAGTTTTTGATGAGGTAGATATATATCTTTCTAATAATAAAAAATACTCGAAATATCCAAAACCTCTTACTTCTGGAGCATTTGATTTTTTAATGTCCCTCAAAAAAGAAGGAGTTAATCTGGCTTTAATGACAAATGACACAAAAAATGGCGCCGAAGACTTTATTACCTCAAACAAATTACAAGGATTATTTCACTATATTTGGAGTGCTGAATGTGAGCCCTCTAAGCCTAATCCGAGGGCAGTTATAGAACTTTGCAAAAGAATTAATTTAGAACCAGTAGAATGTGCCCTTATTTCTGATGCTGATACTGACTTACAAATGGCTAAGAAAGCCAAAGTACCATTGGCAATAGGTTATATCGGGGGCTGGAAAAATCCTCCCATTCTTGAAGAACATCAATTCATTCTTAGAGATTGGGATAAATTAAAAGTCCAGTGAAGCAACTAAAATAAATTCAATTAATATTTCCAATGAGTAAATACGTATTTACTTCTGAATCGGTAACAGAAGGTCATCCAGACAAAATTTGCGATCAAATAAGTGATGCAATTTTGGATGCTCTATTAACTGTTGATCCAACTAGCAGGGTTGCATGTGAAGCCGTTGTCAATACAGGGTTATGTCTAATAACAGGAGAAATAACATCAAAAGCAGAAGTAGACTTCAATAAACTAGTAAGAGAAGTAATTAAACAAATCGGTTACGAAGGATCAAATGCAGGTGGCTTTGATGCAAATAGCTGCGCGGTGTTAATAGCACTTGATCAACAATCAGCAGATATTGCACAAGGAGTAAATGAAGCAGAAGATCACTCGAAAGATCCTTTAGATCAGGTTGGAGCTGGAGATCAAGGCATTATGTTTGGATTTGCATGCAATGAGACCCCTGAGCTCATGCCATTACCAATCAGCCTTGCTCATCGATTAGCAAGAAGGTTAGCAATAGTTAGGCATCAAGGAATACTTAACTATCTTCTACCTGATGGAAAAACTCAAGTTAGTGTGTCATATGAAAATGGTATTCCATCATCCATAGATACGATTCTCATATCAACTCAACACAAACCTGTAATTGAGGGAATTACTCTCGAAGAAGAAATCCAGCAAAAGATTGCAAAAGATCTATGGGATTATGTTGTGGAACCTTCTACTGAAGACTTAAATCTAAAACCATCCAAGAAATCAACTAGGTTTTTAGTTAATCCGACAGGCAAATTTGTTATAGGTGGGCCCCAAGGAGATGCAGGTCTAACTGGACGGAAAATAATCGTTGACACATATGGTGGATATGCTCGCCACGGAGGCGGTGCTTTCTCAGGTAAGGACCCTACAAAAGTAGATAGATCTGCGGCTTATGCGGCAAGGTTCGTAGCTAAAGCTTTAGTAGAGGCAAGTCTTGCAAAAAAAGTAGAAGTCCAATTAAGTTATGCCATTGGTGTAGCTAAACCCGTCTCTATACTTGTGGACTCTTTTGGCACAGGAAAAGTTTCAGATTCTGAATTAACACAAATCGTCCACAAACATTTTGATTTAAGACCTGGTGCAATTATTAAATCATTCAATCTTCAGAATCTCCCAAATCTCAACGGAGGAAGTTTTTATAGAAATATCGCTGCATATGGACACTTTGGAAGAACTGATGTTCATCTTCCTTGGGAGGACGTATCAATTAAAGCTAACGAATTAAGATTTCTAATCTAAAAAAGCTCAATTGGATTTTAATGTTAAATAATCACCTTTCCCTTGGAATAGACCTAGGTTCATCAGGTGTAAGGATTGCAGTAATTAATAATAAAAGAGATTTATTGCATACTTCTTCAATTAAATATTCAAGAAGTTTAGAGGAATGGGAAGACTGGATAGAATGTTGCTTAAGATTAATAATAGATATACCAAAAGATCTCAAAGAAAAGTTAATTACATGTGCTATTGCAGGAACATCTGGAACACTATTGGCATGCAAAGAAAATGGAATCCCTATAGGAAAAGCATTACCTTATTACTTATCATTTCCTGAACATTCAAAAGAAATCTCTGCACTCTTCATCAAAGAATGTCCAGGTTTAAGCTCAAGTTCAAGCGTGGCTAGAGCTATAAGGTTAACAAGTATATTTGGTAATGAATTAATTTTAAGACACCAGGCTGATTGGATAAGTGGGTGGCTTTTAAATAATTGGGAATATGGAGAAGAAGCTAACAATCTAAGAATGGGTTGGGATATTTCTAAGAGTTCATGGCCTAAAGCATTTGAGAATTTAAGCTGGAAAAAGAGCTTACCTAAAGTTGTCCCCTCAGGCACAATTCTAGGTGAAATTTCTACAAAAATAGCAACTGAATTAAGCTTACCGAAATCTCTTAAAATAGTCGCAGGAACCACAGATTCGAATGCAGGTGTTTTAGCTACTTTCTCAAAGAAAAATGAAGGTATAACGATACTTGGTAGTACAATTGTTATTAAAAAGTTTGTTAACAGTCCAATTGAAGGGAAAGGTATTTCAAATCACAAATTATTAGGTAATTGGCTATGTGGTGGTGCTTCAAATTCAGGAGGTTCAATCCTTCTAAAATTCTTTACTCAAAAAGAGATTGAAGAATTAAGTAAACAAATCAACCCCCTTTCTTCAAGTGGAATAGATCTGCTACCTCTATCCTCAAGAGGAGAACGCTTCCCAGTGGATGATCCAAATTTAGAACCAAAGCTAGGTCCTAGACCTGTAAGTGACTCCCTTTACTTACATGCCTTACTTGAGGGATTAGCAAAAACCGAAGCAAAAGGTTGGCAAAAATTAAGTGAATTTGGAGTTAAATTACCAAGTCAAATCATCACTATTGGAGGGGGAGCAAAGAATCTTACATGGAAGAAAATAAGAGAAAGAGAAATAGGAATCCCAATAAAGATTTGCAACAGGCCACCTGCAATGGGAGTAGCAAGTATAGGTTTAAATAATGACCCCAAAAAACAACATACAAAATCCCTTGAAAATTAATCCAAATTAGATCTATCTAAAAACAAAGAAAACTATTAAGTAATAAATTCAGAAGATATTTCTTATTATAATTAAGTGACTTAATCAAACTCTTTTATATATAAAAATACTAATGACCCTTGAACCACTCACAAAAGAATCAAGTGCTCGAATATGTAACCATATGAATAAAGACCATTCTGATGCCGTTATTGCCTATGCAAAATACTATGGAGGAATTGAAATTTGCACTAACGCGCAAATAGTCAACCTCTCTTCTGAATTAATGGAACTAAAAGTTAATGGGCAAATTATAAAAATTAAATTTGACCATTTCCTTAAAGACTGTTCAGATGCTCATAAAACCTTGGTTTCAATGATCAAATCCATACCAAAAACATGAATTTGCATTGATATCTCGTAAAAATCAAAGAAATTCCTATTTTTGTTTTACCAAGGTCCAATCATGTTGTTAGATTAATAGATGTTGATGCCGGGATAGCTCAGTTGGTAGAGCAGGCGACTGAAAATCGCCGTGTCCCCAGTTCAAATCTGGGTCCTGGCATGCTCATTTAGGAACACTTGAGCATATTAAAAGGGCCCTCCAACAAGGGCCCTTTTTAATGCCTAGAACTATTACAGCAGAAGGGATATGAAGAAACTAGAGTTAATTATTTTCAACCCTATTGGAAGTGATTTAAAGGGCAATATTGCATCTTGAAAACTGGTATAGCAGTGGTATAGCAGTGCTGAAATCCAGCTCTATGACTGTGGAGTGCTTTCTACTGGTATACCAAGAGTGAAAACCAATAGGTAGATAGAAATCTGACTGTGGTTTTTGTGTAAAGGCTAAGGCAACACCTTCAAAGGCTAATAACTGTGTAGCGTTTGACTCCCCCCCCTTAAACAACACTGTAGCTTTAGACTTAAGACATATAAACAACACATTGATATGAAAGTTGCTTATGCCAGAGTCAGTTCAGTGGGGCAAAACCTTGATAGTCAGATAGCTTCACTGAAGGAATATGGATGTACAAAAATCTTCCAAGAGAAGTTTTCAGGAACATCCACCAAAGGAAGAGACAAATTAAAAGAGTGCCTTGAATTTGTAAGAGAAGGAGATGAGCTAGTAATCACCAGAGTGGATAGAGCAGCAAGAAGTGTGCTTGATCTTCAACTGATAGTGAAGGAACTTTCTGAGAAAGGTGTTTCTCTTACTGCTACTGAACAACCAATATCTACAAAGGATGCAACTTCAAAATGTTTCCTAGACATGCTTTCTGTTTTTTCTGAGTTTGAAACCAATCTCAGAAGAGAAAGACAAATGGATGGAATCAAAATTGCAAAAGAGAAAGGCAAATTCAAAGGCAGAGTTGCCAAGATTGATGTGAAAAAAATTCAGGACTTGAAGGATGAAGGCCTTGGAGCAACTGAAATTGCTAATCAGATGGGTATAGATAGAACTTCTGTTTACAGACTCCTTAAGCAAGTGAAGGGGGTAGCAGCATGACTAAAAAAAAGAGAATGGGAAGTAGCAGTCAGAGAAAACAATATCCAACCCACATTTTCTTGGAAGAAGAAAAAGAGATATGGGCATTTTGCACAAGTTCAATTAGTGCAATGGCAATTTCAGCAAGGATGAAAGAATCTTTTCCTGATTACAAACTCTGCCTTTGCAATAGAGAAACCTTTTTGAGTTTGGGAGGAAAAAGTGTTAATGACCTATAACGAATGCCTCACTCTCCGCTCTTTATTGGTTCAGGCGAGTTCGTATAAGTCCTAGAAACAGAAATAACGCAGTAGCATTAAGTGATTAGAAGAACAGAAAGTTCATTCACTTCCGTAAGTGTGCGACAGAAACAGTGCTCTGTTTGTAGGGAGAAGTTTAGGAAAGGGAAACTACTGAAGGGAAGGTAAATATCTGGTATGTCGGTCTATTTCGGATGCTGCATGTAGGTAGGTAAATTTTTTGAGGATGTGTGGTTTTCTTTTCTCTTTCCTCTTCGTTCAAATTGGTAGTCAGAGAAGATTATAATTCGTCAAACTACTAATAGCACGGAAATTAAGAATTGTTGGATACAAGCAAGATCCTTTAAAATCAAGAAAAAATAGAAACTTTCTTTCGTAAATTCTGTATGTAAAAAGATATTTTATTAAATCTTGTATTTAAAGCCTTTGATGCGATGCTATTCTTGTGATCTGACCACATGTGATAATATCATATAGCAAATATATAATATTAATTACAAGGCAAATAATAAGAAAAGATATTTAAATTTAGAAATTTTATTGGTAATAATTAATAGTCTAGGACCTAATTTGGGCTTTTATAAAGAGATTTATTAAGGTTATAAATTATAAGAATAAATTTGTAAATTATCATTTTTGTACTAAATCGAAAACGAAACATATCCGCTCTTCGGTGCTTTTAAATGGAATAGTATGGTGAAATAAAGAGGAAGGGAATATACAAATGTCTCTGGTCTCTATTTTCTTAATAGTTAAATTAAAATTCTTATCTTTACTAGGATATTTAGGACCTTGGTAGCTAAAAGCGATGCTTCCTGCCTCTTCATTGTCATAACTTTTGGGAACCTGAAGGTAAAAGCTTCCAGTAATCCATCCATACTCATGATTATGTGAGGACAGAAATCCTCCATCCTTCATACAGATCATCCATGAACGAAGTTGATAATCTCTTGGCCAATTTTCGATAAAACCTTGCCCGCTATCTTTAAAATGATTTTTGTAAAGTTCAATCTTTTCCTCTAAAGCTTTCTTGATGACCTTTACAAATGGAAGGTTTAATGAAAATAAATCACCTGAAGTTTGTACTCCACCGTGAAGAATTCCTTGGTTCCTACTTTTTACTTGACCATTCTTTGCATAAGAAATTAATTCTTTTAAGTGATTTTCGGAGAATGATTCCTCATTAATTTTATCTATGAATACATACTTAACTGCTTCATTACAGAAAGGTGATCCGTATGATTTTTTGTAAATAACATTGGCATGCTCGACGATGCCACCAATGGCAGCATTACATAACTTTTGTTGAGATAACTCTTGATACTTTTTATTAAACTCTTTTTCTCTATCTAAAGATAATAAACAGCCTAAATATAGACTTTGGCAATATATTGAGTTGTTTTTACTTAGATATTTGACTGCTAATTCATATTTTCTTTCTAAACACAAATGAAGGGCTAAACTTATAACTGATTCATCTAGTTTAGGATTTAAATTAACTGCTCTTACCCATTGTTTGATTGCTTCTTCACGTTTACCGAGCTCTTCCAATATGTTACCTAGATTTGAATATGCCTTTGCGTAATTAGGATTAATTTCAATAGCCTTTCGAGTGGATAATTCTGCTTCCTTTAATTTGCCTTGATCTTTTAAAACAACTCCTATATTATAATATGCTTCAGCATAATTAGGATTAACTTCAATGGCCTTTCGAGTGGATAATTCTGCTTCTTTTAAGTTACCTAGATCCTTCAATATGACTCCTAGACTGTAATGAGTATTAGCGTAATTAGGATTAATTTTAATGGCCTTTCGAGTGGATAATTCTGCTTCTTTCAAGTTACCTAGATCTCTTAATATGACTCCTAGAGTGTAATGAGCATTAGCGAAATTAGGCTTAATTTTAATGGCCTTTCGAGTGGATAGTTCTGCTTCCTTTAATTTACCTTGTTCTCTTAATATGACTCCTAAACTATAATGAGCTTTAGTAAAGTTAGGATCAATTTCAATTGCCTTTTGGGTAAATAATGCTGCTTCTTTTAAATTGCCAAGATCTTTCAATATAGTTCCTAAATTACAGTGAGCATTTGCAAAATCAGGTTTAAGTTTAATGGCTTTCCTTACCATTATTTCAGCTTCTGGTAATTTTCCAAGCTCTCTCAAAATGTTTCCCAGATTGGAATGCGCATCTGCGAAACCCGGTTTAATTTCAATTGCTTTACGATAGGAACTTTCTGCTTCTTTTAATTTGCCAATATTTTGCAATACGGCTCCATAATTTGAAAAAACTATGTGATCCTTGAACCCTTGATTGATGAAATATTGATAATATTTTGCTGCTTCTGAAATATTTCCTTGTGAATGAAACTTAAATGCTTGATTGATTATTTGCTCTTTAGTAGGTGTATTAGTTTTAGCAGTAATATTTTCCTTGTTTTCACCTAAAGCAAGCGGAACTGTGAACGTTTTTATTTCAGAGACTTTCTTTTGTCCTTGCTTTTGATCTCCTGATCTCTTCATGCTTAACTTTAAAATCAAACTATACTAGCAAGTTTAACAGGATTTACAGTAATGGCAAGGGATCTGCTCTTTGATTCTCTTTAATCAGGGCTGGAGAAAATCGCTCCTAAATTAATACTTTTACTGCGCAGGTGGGTCTTGCTTTTTCCGTACCGCTTTTCTATTCCGCTCCGTTGCCGTTATTTCTAGCTTGCCACTGAACAGGACTCCCTCTCCGTTTTTCATTAGGTTCAGATGGATTCAGAAGAGTTCATAGTCGCTCAAACATACTGATATGAATAGAGTGATTCAATTGGACTCATACTAAATCACTCGTGTGTTGTTGGGAGAAACTCAGTTGCGGCAAAGGATTCTTGGAATGTGTCGTTGGGAGAATTTCTTGGAACAAGGATAGATTATTTTTTGATTCACATTTTATAATTATTAGATGACTTATTGATTAGGTTTACATTGATCTTTAAGATGAAGAGTTTTGGATACTAACAATCAAGAATCAATTAATCTTGGAGGTTTCAACGATCTCATCAAAATGAGAGATGGTTGGATGATTTATAACAAGAATGATATATATATCGGGAAAAGTATCAAAGAGTATGGGGAATGGTCGCAAGGAGAAATAGATTTATTTGAACAGATTCTGAACCCCATTGACACAGTAATTGAAGTTGGTTCAAATATTGGAAGTCATACACTTGCTATTTCAAAAATTGTTCATAAAGGTTTTGTCTTTGCATTTGAACCTCAAAGAATAATCTTTCAAAACCTTTGTTCAAACATTTCTATTAACTCAATAACAAATTGTTTTTGCTTTGAAAGTGGTTTATCTGACACAACAAATGAACAGTTTTATTACCCTGATTTGGACTACAGCAACAAAAATAATTTTGCAGCAATGAATCTTACTAATGAAAGAAAAAAATATACTCAACAAGCAAACATTGACACTTTAGATAACAGGTTTGCCAATCTTAAAAGCTTAAAACTTCTAAAGACAGATGCAGAAGGGATGGAAGTTAATATTATTAAAGGTGGAATTAATCTAATAAAAAGAACAAGTCCATTATTATATGTTGAGAATAGTTCTTGCTATATTGATAAGTCTCAAGAATTAATTGAATTAATATGGTCTCTAGGATATAGACTTTTCTGGCATATTGTGCCTATTTATAATAAAAATAATTTTTTTAATAACACAATAAATGTATTTGGAAGGAGTGTTTCTTGCAATATGTTTGGAGTGAAAAAAGATCAAAAAATAAATACAGCTTTAACTGAAGTGACAGATAGTTATTTTCATCCTTACAGGAAATAAAATAATTTTTGGGTTATTAGGCAACTTCAGATCAGCAAACAATTTCAAGCACACGTTTCGTTTCTTTTGCCAGTTTCTGCACCTCTTGGTTAAGATTTTCTCCTTGAGGAATTAATCGTTGGTGAAGAGGACAAGTCAAAAGAGTCATGCATGATTTATCGCACGTGTAGGTGAAATGTTCGCAAGTTAAACGAACATAACTTCCTCTGGACTTCATCAGTTCTAGGTCTGTGAAATATTCCCACTCTTCTGGATTCTCTAATGCTTCTACTGGAGAAATAAATCTTGCCTTCTTTGACCATGCCATCGTTAAATCTTTTACCCAAGAAGAGGCGATAAACCTTTTTGTGTCTCTGAACGCTACCGATGCAAATCAAGAAAACAATTGGAGAGGTTTCTACAACTCTTTAACTCAGAAAGAATTACAGGGTGAGTTGGATGAATATTGGAAACCTTAAGTGGACTGGATTCGGTAAGTTTTAGCTATGCCTTCATCCAAGCCTTAAAAGGGTTTTGAAACATGTATAAAACTAAAAAAGAAATTGAGGATTGGATAAAAAAATTCAATCCAGCACAAATTGAAAGGATGAGAGCAGATAATTATTTGGATCACATAGACGATGACGATTTAGATGGATGTGAAAGATTTAGAGGTGGTGGAAATTGGTCAGTAGAACTTGTTGTTCCACAAGCACTACTTGATTTACTACCCGAATGGGAAAGTAAAAATTGGTGAGAATTAGATGTTCTTATGGATGAAGATGGTGAAGGAATTTTTGAGTCAAAGCAAAAAGCATTAGATGAATATGGAGTTAAAAGTAGTGATGAAATCAACGCACATTTCGCAAGAAGGTTTTATGACGTGTCGTTAGAAGAAGAGGAATGGTGGGTGTCGTTAGAAAAAGAGATCGAGGTTAAAACTGGCCTGCCTTTTGAGCAATTTAGAGTTAATTATGGTTAGGCAGCAGAAAAAATATTCCTCATAATTAATAATTTAGAAAACATGAGGGAATTTGTAGGGAGAATTCTCCTCAATGTCATTTAATCCTTCTTATCCCTTCTCATGCCTGCTCATGGCGTCTCATTTTCGAAGGTTCGTACAATTGTTTCTCAAATAAAATAGAATGTGAGGATACTTATTTTTATCTTGCTACAAACCCTCAATCATTGATAGATTTGAAATATAAGATTTTAAAAATGAGAACTATATCTACTCTGTTTGACTCTAATTTATTTACTAGAGATTTAGAAGATAAATTTATTCAAATTTTGAGTCAATTGAAATACTGAACTTTACTTTCAAATAAATGATTTTTTATAAGAAAAATAAACTATGAAGAAAAATCATATAACAACCTACCCTATTCCTTTTCCTTTTCCTTTTCCTTTTCTTTCAAATGCTATCAAAGAAGATATTTCTATTACTACTAATCCGTATTATGATCTATCTAATGAGCAAATAGTTAATCAAGCAATTAATTTACATCTAAAAGGTGATGTTCAAGAAGCAGTTAAATATTATTTATTTGCTATTAAGAAAGGAATTACAGATCCAATAGTTTTTTCAAATTACGGAATCATCTTAATAAAACTTGGAAAATTAAAAGAAGCAGAAATATTGATAAGAAAGGCCATTAAAATTAAACCTGATTATGCAGAAGCCCATACTAACCTTGGATCAATTTTAAAAAGTTTTGGCAATCTAGAAGAAGCTGTTGTGCATCAAAGAAAAGCAATTGAACTTAAACCTGATTTTGCACAGGCATATTCTAATCTTGGAAATATTTTGAAAGATCTTGGTAATTTAGAAGAAGCCGAAATTGTGCTTAAAAAGGCTATAGAACTTAATCCTGATTTCCCAGAGGCTCATTCCAACTTGGGAGATGTATTAAATAATCTTGGTAATTTAGAAGAAGCCGAAATTGTGCTTAGAAAGGCTATAGAACTTAAACCTGATTTCCCAGACGCATACTTAAACCTTGGGAACACATTGAAAGATTTTGGGGATCTAAAAAGAGCAAAAGATTTAATGCAGAAGTCTATAGAACTTAATCCTTATTATGCAGAGGCTTATTCTAATTTAGGAATTATCTTAAAAGATCTTGGTAATTTAAAAGAAGCTGAGCATATTCTGAAAAAAGCTATTGAATTAAAGCCTGATTTAGGTGAAGCTTATTTTAATCTTTCATATATAGAACTTTTGAATGGGGATTATCAAGCAGGCTTGGTAAACTATGAATTTAGATTGATTAAAAATAAGCCCGTTATTCCACATGGATCAACAAATATTAAAAGAAATGAGGGTGAGAAATTAAAAGAAGGAGAAAAACTTTTGGTAATTAGTGAACAAGCAGCAGGGGACGTTATTTTTTATATGCGTTATTTATTACCTCTTAAACAACAAGGCATCGATGTATCTTTTTGTGCCCCCAAAAAATTACATAGTCTAATTAAAGATTCTGGTATTCATCCCAATCCTTTAGGACCAGAGGAATGCAATCTTGTTACAGAAGGAGAATGGATTCCTTTGTTATCTCTCCTAAAGTATTTCGATGTTAGTCCTGATAACCCTGTGATCAATACCCCTTATCTTACCTCAACACCATCGCTAAAAGATAAATGGAGAACCATTTTATCCAATGAAAAAAAACCAATCATTGGGATTAACTGGCAAGGTAGAAAAATAATCGAAAAGAGTTATCAAGGGCGTTCTATTCCTTTAGAAAAATTCTCAAGGCTTCTAGAAAAAAATGATATTAGTTTCCTTTCACTTCAAAAAGGCTATGGTTCTGAACAAATGGAGCAATGTAGCTTTAAAGATCATTTTGTGAGTTGTCAAAAGCAAATTGATGAGATCTGGGATTATTCAGAGACAGCGGCAATAATTGAAAATTGTGATTTAATTATTACTAATGACTGTAGTATTGGTCCTTTAGCTGCAGGGATAGGGAAAGATGTTTGGTTGCTTTTAAAGAACCCACCATTTTGGACATGGGGACTTACGGGTGAACGAACATTTTGGTATCCATCTATGAGATTATTTCGTCAAAATGAACTTTACAATTGGGACGAGATAATGGATAGAGTTTCAAATAAACTGCTTCAGGTTTAATTGGAACTTTATTAGGGATGTGATCGTTATTTCCTTTTTATCATTCCAACTCTTCCTTCCCGTTCCGTTGCCGTGCGTTCTGGTCTTTAACTTTCGAACTCCCTCTCCGCTTTTATTAAGTTTGGGCGAGTTCGTCTAAGTGAGTCCGTCTACTATCTACAAAGTACTCAAGTTTTGAAAATTATATTGTGAGAGAGAAGTTAGATATATCAAGGCCTTTAAGCGGTTTATTGTGAGAAATATTTTTAGTCAAAGAAAAATGACCTGATTTATAACTGGGATGCTTATATTTATGCATTTAATGCAATCAATACACCAGATATTGTCGTAAATGTGAGTAAAATACTTACAATATTTATTTTCTCACCCTCAGCAGTAGCAAATAAAAGAGACATTGCAGGGGCACAACTTAACAAGGTCCATCCTAATCCAACAGTTAAGTATTTAAATACTGTTTGTTGCAAAAATAGTTCCATATTTGTACCTAATATTGAGGCAAATAATAGCTTTACTTTGTTTTTTTTAGGTACATTATTCTTTATATTTTCAAAGTCAATTCTTACGCAAGGAATTAAGATGATTAGTGAACCCAATAATCGTAATTCAGAAGACTGTAGTGGATTAAAATCCGAATTAGCTAGTACTAGCCTTGCTAAAATAGCTGCAATTACAGTACATAAAACCGATATAATTGCATATAATAATCCATAGTTATTTTTAATCCTTTTATCGTAATTATTATCAACTGGTTTTTCCATTGAAATACCAACTAAGGATAAAGTTACGATAATAGTACCAATCCATCCTTTCAGAGTAATACTTTCATTAATTAATAAAGATCCTAATATATTAGCTAATACAGGAGAAAGAGCCTCGATTGTCAATGTTTTTCTTGTGCCTATTCTTTTTAAAGCAGTTAAATAAAATGAGTCCCCTATAGCAATACCTATAAATCCACTAATTATAAGAATAAGTATGTTTTTATAGTTTGAATATATATCAATAGTAAATAAGGCAGGAAGAAATATTAAGAAAGCAATCAGGCTTTTTATTAAGTTAAGCTGCATAGCCGAAAAATATTTCGTTTGTTCTCTAAAAAGGAATGAAGCAAATGTTCCTGTATAAGCAGCACCTAAAGCAGCAAATATTCCAATCAAGAAATTAATTCCCTTGTATATATTTTTCTTTATACTAACTCAATATAATGAGAAATTTGCTAAAGGCTTAATTAACGATAGGGAGTTTTAATGAAAGCCTTGATCGAAACTTTCTATTTACTATAAAGTTGATTTTTTATATTTCTCTAAGTATATTTGATAGTTGCTCTATGTTAAAATACTTTAGATTTCGGCAATTTTATATGGGTAGATTTTTCTTTAATAAACAATTGAATGTAAATAATGCTATTGAGGTTAATTTAAATATAGAAAAATTAAAAGAATTAGAAATAATAAAGAAATCTTATATTTGGGGTACTAATAAAGATATATTTCAATCTGATAAATTCTCATCTATTAAGCCTAACTGGGGAGGTGATATGGAATGGATATCTTCTAATAATATGAATACTTATAATATGTTTTTAAAAGGATTTGAGTCACTTGGTCTTGATAAATTACTAAAGGATATTATTGAATGTGAAAATCAACTTCGTCTATACGCTGGTTTTTTTCTGAAAAGATCTTCAAGTAAAAAGAACTTTCATGTTGATTGGAATGGTCGTCTAAAAAATAATGCTTTTACATTATTAACTCCTCTTTATCAGGAAGAAGATGCTTTACACCTTCTCTTTAAGGATATTGCTGGAGAAGAATGTAAATATAAATATGAGATAGGTAAAGGAATACTTTTTGGTAGTGACTTCTCTCACTCAACAGAATCTGGTAAATCATCAAGTTCTAGTATCCTTTTGTGCTTTCAATTTGGAACAGATTTACCGACATATAATCGGGGTATTCAAGATGCGATGGGAACTCAGACTCCTTTCATGATTCTTCCTGATGGACGATCTATTGCTCATAAAGGAATGATTCAGGATGGCATGACCTATTCAGTACCATTGGGTATAAATGATCTTAAATTCTAATGAATATTTTGTGCATAAAAAGTTAATACTCAGTGTTGATTTCTGTTGAGATATGATTGGTTGAGAAACTTTAATGTCCGCAAAAGGACCTATGATAAAGAAGTGGGATTATTTGCTTTCTGAATTTCGTAGCTTGGGCGGAATAGTTGAAAATGTATGCCAAAAGGAAGGAGAGCTTGGCCGAGGAATTTTCTCTGTAAATCCAAACCTAAGATCGAGAATTTACACTCCATCAAAATTAATGATAAACAAAGAAGATATTTTTTTAGAAGGTAAAGAACTAAGAATTAAAAATGATAAAAATTACAGTGAAGAAATTAGAGATTTCTTTTACTATTATCAAGAAAACTTTTCTTGGGGAGGAGGAGGTAAAGAAAAAGTAGAATCTTTTGAAAAAGGACTAAGTGCATTTAGTTCTCACTTGCGAGAATTAATTAAAAAACATATGTTGATTGATCTTAAACAAAGACATCTCGGAGACTGGAATAAAGTAATTCTTAGAGAATTTCTAGGAGCAAGAGCTTTTAGCTTTAATAATCTATCGATGATTTGCCCAGTATTGGAACTTGTTAATCACGAGGTTGTATCTCTACCTTTTATTTGTCATTCTGATGGAATAAGTACACCTAATTATCCACCTTTTAATGGAGAATTATCACATAACTATAATAATAAAAGCTCAATAAATCGTTTTTTTTACCAAGGCTTTTGTTCTCAAGAAACCATAGTATTTTCATTCCCATTTTCGATAAATCTTAGGAATCTTGGAATTAAACTTATATGTAAAGGTAAAGAACTTAATGATGATTCTATTAAAATAGAAAGATCTGATAATGAAATCATCATAGATGGTTTACCTATCGCTGATGTTAATCATCCAAGACTACCAGGTGAATATTTTGATGAGATTTTGAGGAGAATAGGTGATATTAATATTCCTAAAAATATTTTGTCAAAAATATTTGAATTAAATATTTTAAGTAGACAAGAGATAATGAGGGAATCTAAGTTAATATATAATGAAGTATCTGATATGTTTTCTGAAATTATTAATTATGAGATAAATTTGATTTCATCCTATGATTAAAGCTGTATGAGGTGCTAATTGACCAAGGTCTTATAGAAATTGATTTTTGAGAGCATTTCATACCTTCATT
>QBWA01000019.1 GCA_003283745.1 Prochlorococcus sp. AG-315-B03
TTTTCCTCCCTAAAAAATAAAAAAATTTCTTTGAATGACTAGTATTTTCTCATTAACCACAAATTCCACAGAGACTACTACTACTAATTCAATTTCTTAATAAGAATAAAAGAATAGAATTAGAACAAGAAAAATTTCGTTTTTTGTATGAGTATTGCCATACTGAAATAGCTATGAAAGTCTTAAGTCAAAGCAATTCTTTTGAAATAACTGAATGAAATTAAATTGCTCTCAATCTGAGTTAAATATTGCGTTACAGCTGGTTAGCAGAGCTGTATCAGCAAGGCCAACTCATCCAGTGTTAGCAAATGTTTTATTGACTGCTGACGCTAGTACAGGAAAACTTTGTCTTACAGGTTTTGATTTAAGCTTGGGTATTCAAATCTCTTTGCATGCTTCAGTTGAAAAAAGTGGTCAGATAACACTTCCTGCAAAGTTATTAGGAGAGATTGTTTCAAAATTATCTAATGATTCACCTCTATGTCTAAATCTTGACGAAAACAGTCAACAAGTAGAACTGATAAGTAAAAGTGGTACTTATCAAATGCGTGGAATGATCGCTGATGATTTTCCTGATTTACCTTTAGTCGAAACAGGTACTGCACTTGAATTGAATTCGACATTTTTATCAAATGCTATTAAATCAACGTTATTTGCAAGTAGTACTGATGAAGCTAAACAATTATTAACTGGTGTTAATCTTACTTTTAATGGGAAAGGAGTGGAATCTGCTGCTACTGATGGCCATAGATTAGCAGTTTTAAATTTAGATAATATTTTATATGATAAAAATGATGATAATGAAAATAATATTGATGAATTTGAAAAATTTTCAATTACACTTCCTTCAAAGTCTTTAAGAGAAGTTGAAAGATTTTTAAGTAATTTTGCTAATAATCAACCAGTAAATTTCTTTATAGATAAAGGTCAAGTTGTTTTTATAGCTTCTGATCAAGTAATTACTATTAGAACTTTAGATGGTTCTTATCCTAATTATTCGCAATTAATACCTGAATCTTTTTCTAAAACATTGACATTTGATAGGAAAGAATTAATCTCTTCTCTTGAAAGAATTGCTGTTTTAGCTGATCAACATAATAATGTTATAAAAATAAGTGCTGACAATGATTCTAATATAGTTAAAATTACTACTGAAGCTCAAGATATAGGAAGTGGTTCAGAATCCTTACCAGTAGTTATGAATTCCGAGTCTTTTCAAATTGCATTTAATGTAAGATATTTATTAGAAGGTTTAAAAGTTATAGATACAACTACTATTCAATTAAGTTGTAATTCAGCTACGACACCTGCTGTTTTTTCTCCTCTAGATACAAATTTTAATTTTATTTACTTAGTAATGCCAATACAAATAAGAAACTAATTTTGAAAATACCAAGTAAATTTTTATTTAGTGATTTAATGCATCATCGTGTTCGTTGCGATGAAGGTATTGATCATGGTCCTGGTCTTTTTCCTTGGATGTATCCCTCATTTCATCGTTTATTAGGTTGGATCAGTAGCCCTTCTAATTTTAAGATCACAAGAGAAGTTTGGAGGCTTGATCAATTAAAAGGAGTTAGTCAGCATGAAGTATATGTGAAAGGTAAACCATCTAGTTCAGATCAAAAAACTATAGATCGTTTTCCAACTTTAATGAATGCAGATATTTTTAATAATGATGGTGAAAAAATAGGTTTGATCGCTGATTTTGTTTTTGAACCTACTAAAGGCAAAATATTATATTATTTGGTAAGTCGTTCAAATCCATCAATACCTGGAAGTAGTAGATGGCGTTTAGAAATTTCTCATATCTTGGATCAACAACCTGGTTCTATTTCTTGTGATTTAAATAGTCTTGAAGATTTACCTATTTATAAAGCAAGTATAAAAGAAGAGTTACTTAATCGAAGTAGACAATGGAGAACACAATTTCAGGATATAACTGGTAAAGCTTCTAATCGTCTAGAGGGTTGGCTTGAAGAACAAGTTAATGAAAATGATATAAATTCTGATGATAATATAAATTCTTCTGTGTCAGAAAATTTTTATGATGATTGGATAGATGATGAAGATAATTCCCAGAGTTTTAATAGAATGTCTTCAAGCAAAAGAAAAAGTAGTTTTTCTAATGGAAAAAACATGGACCCCTGGATTTAATTAATGTCTATCTCTGAAATTACTCCTTTTGATAAATTAATAAATTCAACAGAGTTCAAAGTTGAATATGATGTTGCTAGTGCATTAAATCATGAAGGTCTAAAAAAAGAAGACTATTTAGAAATTTGTAGAAGATTAAAAAGACCTCCTAACAGAACAGAATTGGGAATGTTTGGAGTGATGTGGTCAGAACACTGTTGTTATCGTAATTCACGTCTTTTATTGAAAAAATTTCCTACTACTGGTCCTCGTATTCTTGTAGGACCTGGAGAAAATGCTGGAGTTGTCGATGTTGGTCAGGGTCAAAGACTTGTTTTTAAAATTGAAAGTCATAATCATCCTTCTGCTGTTGAACCTTTTCAGGGAGCTGCAACTGGTGTGGGTGGAATTTTAAGAGATATTTTTACAATGGGTGCAAGACCTATAGCTTTGTTGAATGCTTTAAGGTTTGGTCCTTTAGATAAAGAAAAAAATATTAGTTTGCTAGAAGGAGTTGTTGCTGGAATATCCCATTATGGTAATTGCGTAGGTGTTCCTACTGTTGGAGGCGAAGTTGCTTTTGATAGTAGTTATTCTGGCAATCCTTTAGTTAATGCAATGGCTCTAGGTTTGATGGAGACAGATGAAATAGTTTGTTCAGGTGCTAGCGGGGTGAATTTCCCGATTTTATATGTAGGTAACACTACTGGTAGAGACGGTATGGGCGGTGCAAGTTTTGCAAGCTCTGAGCTTTCTAAAACATCAATAGATGATAGACCTGCTGTTCAAGTAGGAGATCCATTTTTAGAGAAAGGATTAATAGAAGCATGTTTGGAAGCATTTAAGACAGGAGATGTTGTTGCCGCTCAGGATATGGGAGCTGCAGGATTAACGTGCAGTTGTTCAGAAATGGCTTCTAAAGGTGATGTTGGTATTGAATTAAATCTTGATTTGGTACCTGCACGAGAAATAGGAATGACTCCTTATGAGTATTTACTTTCTGAATCTCAAGAACGCATGTTATTTGTTATCAAACCAGGTTCTGAAGAAAAATTAAGAAAGTTATTTAATCGATGGGGGTTATATGTTGAGGTTGTAGGCAAAGTATTAGAAGAAAAAGTTGTTAAGGTAACTCATCAAGGACTAATAGTCGCTGATATACCAGCCTCTGCTCTTGCTGATGAGACACCTATTGAAGAACACACTTTGTTGAATTCTTTACCGAAGTATTTAGAAAAACATTGGGAATGGAATGAAAATAAATTGCCTGAATATTCAGAGCTAGGTATATTTTCTATGGAGAATAAATTATTAATTAATTGGAATAATGTTTTATTAAAGTTATTAGATGCACCTACAATTGCTTCAAAAAAATGGATATATAATCAATATGATCATCAGGTACAATCTAATACAGTTATATCTCCTGGTGAGGCTGATGCAGCTGTAATAAGACTTCGTTGCCAGAATGATTTTGCAAAAGAATTAAACACAAATAGAGCAATTGCAGCAGTTGTAGATTGCAATGACAGATGGGTATATTTAGATCCTGAACGCGGAAGTATGGCTGCTGTGGCTGAAGCTGCTAGAAATTTAAGCTGTGTCGGAGCAGAACCTATTGCAATTACAAACAATCTCAATTTTTCATCTCCTGAAAATCCTATAGGATTTTGGCAATTAGCCATGTCTTGCAAGGGGATTACTAATGCTTGCCAAATTTTAAATACGCCAGTTACTGGTGGGAATGTTTCATTGTATAATGATACTAAACAAGCTAATAATAATGTAGTTCCAATTCATCCAACACCAGTTATTGGAATGGTTGGATTAATAGAAAATACAAATAATATTTGTAAGAAATCATGGCGAAATACAGATGATCAAATTTGGATGATTGGATTAACTTCAAAAGTTTATAAAAAGAATGATTCTCGTATTAGTTTATCTGCTTCATCTTTTTTAGAGTATGTGCATGGTTTAAAAACAGGAAGACCTCCTGAAATTGATTTGCATTTAGAAAAGCAAGTACAGTGCTTTTTGAGAAAAATAATCCTGAAAAAAATTATTCAATCTGCTCATGATATTTCCGATGGAGGATTAGCTGTTGCTATTTCAGAATCTTGTATTTCCTCAGATCTTGGAGCTGAAATAGTATTACCTGAAACAACTGAAAGATTGGATCGTATTCTTTTTGCTGAGGGTGGTGCAAGAGTTTTAGTTAGTATTTCTAATGAAAAAGTTTTGGAATTTCAAGAGATATTTGATGCTTTTTCAAAATTACAATCTAATTTATTTTCTATAATGCATATAGGTAAAGTTACAACAGAAAAGAAATTAAAAATATCCCAAAAAAATAAATTGATTATCAATTTAAATATATCTGATATAGAAGATACCTATGAAAATTCTATATTTAAAAGAGTTTCTAATTGAGCAAAAATGTTTTATAATTTATTGATAAAAACATTTCTAAAACTAGAGGAAGTTTAAATATGTGTGGAATAGTAGGTATTGTTTCTACTCAAGAATGTAATCAACAAATATACGATAGTTTGTTATTACTACAGCATAGAGGTCAAGATTCAACTGGTATAGCAACTATGGATGGAAGTGTCTTTCATATAAATAAATCTAAAGGACAAGTACGTGAAGCTTATAGAACTCGAGATATGAGAGCTTTAATTGGAAAGATTGGATTAGGACACGTTAGATATGCTACTAAAGGTGCTGCTCATAAGGAGGAAGAAGCCCAACCTTTTTATGTCAATGCCCCATATGGAATTATTCTTGTTCATAATGGAAATTTAACAAATACAAGAGAATTAGAAAGAGAACTTTTCAAAGTTGATAGAAGACATACCAATAGTTCAAGTGATACTGAAATGTTGTTAAATGTATTTGCAACAGAATTAAATAGTGAAATACAAGGAAAAGAAATTACCCCAGAAGACCTTTTTAATTCTGTTAAATCAGTACATAAAAGAGTCGAAGGTTCTTATGCTTCAATTGCTTTAATAGCTGGACATGGCCTTTTAGCTTTTAGAGATCCATTTGGGATTCGTCCTTTAGTTATTGGAAAAAGAATTTCAGAAAACTATGCAACAGAGTGGATAGTTGCGAGTGAATCATTAGTTATTGAAAATAACGATTATCAAATTGTTCGAGATGTTGAACCAGGTGAAGCTATTTTTATTTCTTCTTCTGGTGAATTTTTTTCAAAACAATGTGCTGATAAACCCAGATTATTTCCTTGTTCTTTTGAGTACGTTTATTTAGCTAGACCGGATTCAATAATGAATGGTATTTCTGTGTACGAATCAAGGTTAAGAATGGGAGACTTATTAGCTGAAACGATTAAGAAACAGATTTCATTAGGAGATATAGATGTCGTTATGCCTATTCCTGATTCATCTAGACCATCAGCTATGCAGGTAGCAAGACAGTTAGGTATTGAATATAGAGAAGGGTTTTTTAAAAATCGTTATGTTGGTAGAACTTTTATAATGCCAGGTCAATCTTTAAGAAAACGTTCGGTACGGCAGAAATTAAATGCTATGAGTACTGAATTTAGAAACAAGAACGTTTTAATTGTTGATGACTCTGTTGTTAGAGGAACAACGTCGCAACAAATAGTTCAGATGGCACGAAGTGCAGGTGCTAATAAAGTTACTTTTACATCAGCTGCTCCTCCTATTCGATATCCTCATGTTTATGGAATCAATATGCCTAGTAGAAATGAATTGATTGCTTATGATAAAAATGTAAGTCAAATAGAAGACACATTATGTATTGATAAAATGATATATCAAGAAATTAATGATTTAAAAACGGCTATAATTCAAGATTCTAAAATAAAAGATTTAGATCTATCCTGTTTTACAGGTGATTACGTTACCGGAACAGTAACTGATGATTATTTATCATGGGTCGAAAAGAACTCTATGTCTTAATTACTTTAGGAGCAAATTAAAGGAAATACAGACTCGATAATTTCATCTTGCTCCAAATCTATCAGTATCTTTTGTTCTTTGTTATAATCTTTTGAATTGATTTCCTCACTTTCTAAACTTTCATATCTATTTTTATTAGTTAACAGAGAAACATATTTATCATTAATAAAAGCATCTACTATTCTATTTTTGTTGTTGATGCTATCTTGTAGCTTTATTCCCATCTTCCCTATTTCTCCTTTTTTAAATGTTTTCAGTGATTGACTACTATGTTTTATAAAAGAACCATTTTTTGTAATTAAAACTATATCTTTATTTTCATTTTTGTTTATACTTAAAGCATTAACAATAAACTCATCTGGAAATAGTTTCATCATGTTTGGTCCTTGTGCTAACTTTCCCATATAAGGCATATCTTTTGTTGTTATTTTAAATTTAAGCATTCTACCTATATTGCTAATAATAAAAATATAACCATTTTCTTCGCAGATAAAACCAGCTTTAAGTTTTACATTATTTTTTAATTTCAAGATTGTCGTAGCTCTATTTGACATATCAAAAAATTCGTCAATAGAGATTCTTTTAAATTTACCATCTGTACTTATTAAACCAATGCTAATATTTTTTTTATTTGGTAGTGGAATGAAATTAATTATCTTTTCATTTTCTAGTCCTCCTGGTAAAAGATTATCAATTTTACCTGGTTTTTGTCCAGCAAATTCCCATTTTAGAATACCTATTTTTCCATGTTCACTAATTGCTAAAATCTTTGGTTCTTTTTCAATAGGCCAAATTAATCTAGCAGGTATTAGTTCTTTATTTTTTATATATTCTTCTTTTAATTTTAATTTTTTGATGGTACTTGAAGGAACTATTTTTATTTCGTTACTTGTTTGAATAACGATTTCAGAATCTATAGAGAGTGCTTTTAAGGCTTGCTGTCTCTGTAATTCTCTATTAGGTCTTTGATTGGCTATTCTTTCTGCTATAAGCTCATCTCCTCCTTCAATTAGTTTTGTCTTTCGAGGGGATCCAAATTTTTTCTTCAGTTCTTTTAATTCTTTAACCATTTTTTTCATTAATTCGTTTCTATTATTAATAATTAATTGAAGTTCTTCTCTTTTATTTTTTAAATCTTTAATTTCAATTTTTAATGAGTTTTTTTCTAAACCTGTTAATTTTTTTAAAGGCATACTTAATATTCCATTAGCTTGTTTTTCATTAATATTTAAGTTTTTTATTAATTTATTTTTCGCTTCAGGGGTATCTTTGGATTCTTCAATTAATTTTATTATCTCTCTTAGGTTATTAATTGCTGCAATTAGAGCTTCTACTATCTCTTCTCTATCTCTTATATTCTTTAATAAAAATTTTGTCCTAAGTAATATTGTATTTTCTCTAAATTCAAGAAAGTTATCTAATAGCTTTCTTAAGGTTAATTGTATTGGCTGTCCATTAACTAAAGCTAATAATATGGCATTAAAATTACTTTGTAGAGAAGTTTTTTGGTATAAAAAATCTAATATTTTTTGTGGATCTGAATCTCTTTTTAATTCAACTAAAATTCTCATTCCATCTCTATCACTTTCATCTCTAATATCTGCAATTCCTGTAACTTTTCCATTATTTACCAAGTCAGCTAATTTTTCAATCCATCCCGATTTGTTTAATTGATAAGGTAATTCAGTAATTATAATGCCGCTTCTTTTATGTTTGCCTTTGCCAGGGTTCATTTCTTCAATATGTGCGATACCTCTCATAGATATACTTCCTCTTCCTTTTTTATAAGTTTCTTTGATCCCATTGCTTAGCAAAATTTCCCCTCCGGTTGGGAAGTCTGGAGCAGGTATTATTTCTAATAATTTTTCTTCAGTTAAATTTGGCTTTTTAATTATTGCTATTAAGGCTTCTACTACCTCATTCAAATTATGAGGAGGAATGCTCGTTGCCATTCCAACAGCTATACCCGCACTACCGTTTAAAAGTAAAAATGGTAATTGAGCCGGTAATACATTTGGTTCTTGTTGTGATCCGTCAAAGTTTGGAGAAAAATCAACCGTTTCTAAATCTATTTCTCCTAAAATTGCATCGTTTGCAATTTTAGCTAACCGAGTTTCTGTATATCTCATTGCTGCTGGTGGATCATCGTCAATAGACCCAAAATTTCCATGACCATCAAGTATTGGATATCTTGAACTGAAAACTTGTACTTGTCTGACTAGTGCGTCATAAACTGCTTGATCTCCATGTGGATGATATTTTCCTAAAACATCACCTACTACTCGGGCACATTTTCTGTATGGTCTTTCAGGTGTAAGACCTAACTCATGCATGGCAAAGAGAATTCTTCTTTGCACTGGTTTTAATCCGTCTCTTGCGTCAGGCAAGGCTCTCCCAACGATTACGCTCATTGCGTATTCGAGGTAAGAGCGCTGCATTTCTTGATGCAACGATATAGGTTTCAGCCGTTCTCGGGCCATCTTTGACTCTGTAAGAGGCCTAATTTTCTTTATTTAGGTTACTAACTAATTTCGTAAATACCAGGTTTTTGTTAAACATTTATTCATTGAGTATTTTTCTTTGCTTCATGTACTATTTTAACCATTTCTTTTGTTTTGAAAAAAATTGTACCTGCTCTTTGTAATTTTTTACCCCATAATTGTTTTGATTGGTATTCAGTAGAAGCATATTTTGGATTTAATTTTAAAGCCTCTTTTCCTAAATTTATTGATTTATTAGATTTGTTATCAGCAGAAAAAAGTGCTATTGCTAATGCAAGCATGGGTTCAGCATCATTACTAATTTCAAGTGCTACTTCGAATCTTTCTATAGCTTTTATTGATTCATTTAATTCAAAATATATTAGTCCTTCATTATTTATAGACTGCCAAAAGATTGGATTGATTTTGATTGCTTTTTTAAAAGCAATTAATGCAAAATCATAATTTTTTAGTATTATTTCTATATTACCTAATTGAAAATATCCTCTTTCGTTAGTTTTATCAATTGATAAGCCTTTTTTTATATATTTTATTGCATTTTTATAGTCTTTTGTATTCATATATATTGAAGCTGTTGTGAAATATGAACTTGCATTATTAGGATTTACTTTAATTGCATTTTTTAAAGATTTTATTGCTTCTTGACTTTTATCAGATTGTATCTGAGCAGTTGATAATTTTATCCATAGAATTTCTTCATCAGGATTTATTTGAGTTGCAAGTTTTAGTAGATTAGTAGCGTCTTCAATTTCTCCTAATTGAAGTAGTTGTATCGCAGTTTTTCCAATTTCTATAGAAGTTGATTTTAACTCTTTAGTATTTGGTTCATTAATTGTTGGAAAAAATGCTTTTCCAGAATTTGCAGTAATTTCAATAATTGTAAATGATAAACATAATAAGATAAAAATTTTAGTATTTACAGTTTTATTTAAAATCATAAAATTTAATTAGTAAATTACTTAATACCTTGCTTTGATGTTGAATTTATATTACGTCTCCACATCCAAGGTTTAATTCTTTTTAAGGCCGATCCAGAAAGTTTTTCTTTCCATTCTATATCAGTCCATTCTAAAGCTTCTTTTTTATTTAAATTTAATATCCATTCAGATGGTTGAAGTTCAGATTCCGTAGAACTTGGTATTTTTTTCTGATTCCAAGGACAGACATCTTGGCATATGTCACAACCGGCAATCCAGTTACCCATTTTTTTAGACATTTCTTCAGGTATTACTTTTGCTCTATTTTCTATAGTGTGATATGCCAAGCAATTATTTGAATTTACAACAAACGGTTCTTCAATAGCTTTAGTTGGGCATGCTTCAATGCATTTTTCACATACTGCACAAAGAGATTTTGCTGGTTCATCTGGAATTAAAGTTTCACTAGATAAAAGGTGGCCTAAAACCATCCATGAACCAATCTTTGAATTAATTAAATTACTATTTTTTCCAATCCATCCGATTCCGGCTTCTTCTGCCCATGCTTTATCCAATAATGGACTACTATCTACACAAATTTTCCATTTAGAATTAGGTTTTTCTTTTTCTAAAAACTTAGCAACGTTTTTTAATTTTTTTTCAATTAATTTGTGATAATCCTTACCCCATGCATATCTTGCTATTAATAAATCTCTAGGTTTTGTTTCAATATCTACAAAATAATTTAGTCCGACCGCAAGAACGCTTTGTACACCATCTAAAAGAGTTTCTATGTTTTTTCTCCTTTTTGCGTTCATCCACCCCATTTTTGCTTGGTGCCCAGCTTCTAGCCATCTTTCTAAAGCCTCAGATCGGAGTTTTATTCTTGAAGATCCTGGAACTTTTGCTATTCCGACAGCATCAAAACCTTCTTCGAAAGCTTTCCTTTTGAGCTTTTCTGATAATTTTATTTTTTCTTCTATTTGTTCCACAGTTTATTTTTTTAATCAATAATCTTCTTTCTACCTTTCTTGAAAATGTCATTTAGGTCAAGTTTTTGATAATTGTGGAAGAGAGAAAAATTCTTTTTTGTTGTTCTATTTTGCATTAAGAGTCAAATTGATTAATTAATGCTCTTACTTTGGTTAAATTGTATATAAATAACGTTCGGACTCTCTTTATTTGGTGCAGTCCTCTCCTAAGCAGGATCTAACTCTAGTCTCAAGGCTTCAGCAGGATCTAAAGAATGACCTAATTGCAGGTCTATTAGTGGTCATCCCCTTGGCTACTACAATTTGGTTGTCAACAGTTGTAAGCAGATTTGTGCTGGCAATTTTGACCTCCATACCAAAGCAACTCAACCCTTTTATTACGCTTAACCCTTTACTTCAAGATTTAATAAATCTTTCTTTAGGTTTAACTGTTCCTTTATTGGGTATTTTGCTAATTGGTCTCATGGCAAGAAATATTGTAGGGAGATGGTTATTAGAGTTTGGTGAAGGAACACTCTCTCGTATTCCTTTAGCAGGTTCAGTTTATAAAACACTTAAGCAACTGTTAGAAACTTTTCTGGGAGATAACTCCTCTCGGTTTAGAAGAGTGGTTTTGGTTGAATACCCTAGAGAAGGTTTGTTTAGTGTTGGTTTTGTTACTGGAGTGGTTGGTCCATCCCTTTTATCTGAACCAGATCAGCCTTTATTGAGTGTTTTTATTCCTACAGCGCCTAATCCAACGACAGGTTGGTATACATTGGTACCTGAAGCTTCTGTTAAGGATTTAAATATATCTGTAGAAGATGCTTTTAGGACAATCATTTCAGCTGGAATTGTTAATCCAGATCAAAGAAATAGTTCTACAAATCCATCTTTCTCAAGTTTATTTTCCAAATTAAGAGCATCTCCTTCTTCATCCTCATAAGGAATTAATTTGATATAAATTATGAAAGTACAATCAATTTCCAGAGAACTTGCACTTTTATTATTAGGACAAATTAAAATAGATAATATAGATAAAATTAAAAATCTTACAATTGAAAATATTCTGAGCGGTGCTTTAGAATCTTTAGCACAGCATTGGAGAGAAGAATTAGACTTTTGTGCCGCGACATTAGAAAAAGCAAATCAAGAGTTAGTTGATAGTGAATTGAAGGAGGATGCTGGATTATTAAAAAAATCAAGAATACATTTAAAAACGTGTCTCTCTGAATCAGAAAATATATTAAATTCTTTATCTGAGACTATTGAATTACCTAGACTTTTAGCCTTAAGTGACCAAAAACGAATTCGCGATTCTGTAATGAAGCATGTTCTTATAGTTATCAATAAGAAAGAAGAGATAGATAAAACTCTAGATAGTGTTATGGAAGGCTGGCGATTAAAAAGATTACCCAGAATTGATAGAGATATATTAAGACTAGCTTTAGTTGATTTGGTTGATTTGAATACACCTGTCGCTGTAACTTGCAATGAAGCCGTTAACCTTGCAAATCGTTATAGTGATGACCAAGGGCGAAGAATGATTAATGGGGTTCTTCGAAGGCTTCAAGATTCTAATTTACAAAAACAATTATGAATAATGATGATCAATCTATCGATTGGGCAAAACAAGCTTATTTAGAATTGAAGAGGAAGCAAAAAGAGAAAAAAGAATTACTAAAAAAAGAAAGTGAAGAAATAGATACAAAAAATAATGTCAAGCAATTACCTTTATCTTCAGCAAGCAATACTTACGAAGATGCACAAGTTGATATTTTTGCAACGAATAAATCCCAAAGCACAGAAAAGATTATTCAAGAAGATGATATTAAATTGGGTGATTTTGACGATACTTTTACTTGGTCAGCTCAAGTTTTAGCTGCACAAGGAAAAACCCCTGATCAATTCTCTTTGGATGACATTGATTGGTTAGGCAGATTAAAGCAGGGTCTAGAAAAAACTCGTCAAGGTTTTGTTTCGGAGCTATTAGAAAAATTAGGTGATGATCCTCTTACTCCTGAATTAGTGGATGATTTAGAAATGCTTTTGTTGAGAGCAGATGCTGGTGTTAGGGCTACTGATCAAATATTAGATCGTTTAAGAAAGAAGTTAAACGAGGAAGTTGTTGATGCTTCTGAAGGATTACGTTTTTTAAAAAAAGAATTAGTCAATATATTAGAGAAACCAATTAAAGAAACTGGAATTGATTTACTGGCTCCTAAAAAAGGTGTTTTAAATATTTGGTTGTTAGTGGGTGTTAATGGAGTAGGCAAGACAACTACTTTGGGTAAATTGGCAAGCGTTGCTAAAAGGAGCGGTTTCTCTGCAATTATTGCAGCTGCAGATACTTTTAGAGCTGCAGCTGTTCAACAAGTAAAAGTTTGGGGTCAAAGAAGTGGAGTTGATGTTATTTCAAATGAATCGACTAACGCAGATCCTGCAGCAGTTGTCTTTGATGCTATTGGAGCGTGTAAATCAAAAAATATTGACTTGTTATTGGTTGATACCGCTGGAAGATTGCAAACTAAAAATAATTTAATGGAAGAATTAAAAAAAATTAGAAAAATTGTATTTAAGTTAGCTCCTGATGCGAAAGTTGAATCTCTATTAGTTTTGGATTCGAGTCAAGGGCAAAATGGACTTCGCCAAGCCTTGGCTTTTTCTGATTCAGCAGAATTAACCGGAGTGATACTGACAAAATTAGATGGTTCTTCTAGAGGAGGAGTTGCTTTAGCTGTAGCTTCTGAAGCTAAACTTCCCGTTAGATTTATTGGTGCTGGTGAAAGTATTAGAGATTTGCGTCCTTTCAATAGTTTTGAGTTTATAGAGGCACTTTTAATTAATAGATGATTATGCAAATAAATTTGTTGAATTTTGCTACATTGCAATTTTCATAGAGGGTATGAATCAGTGACAAATAACTCTGTGATTCCTCATCAAAACAATATTTCTTCCAATCATTCATTATCAATCCCTGCTTCTAAGTCGTTAAATGATTTACTTGAAAGTCTTTCTCAAGAACAAACTTGTAATCAAGACTTATTACTTTCTTTAAGTTTTGCCCTGCGAAATTTTACTAATTTACATCGTTTTTTGGAGTTAATACCTCTCCTTACAACAAGGTTAGTTGGTGCAGAAGGAGCTTTATTGATTCCATTTCAAGATGATGGAACCATTTGGCGAGATCAATTACAAGTAATTCCTTTTGAGCATTGTCAAGAATTATTTAGACAATTAGTTGTTTTGGAAGAAGGAATGAAAATAGGTTTTTGCTTTCAAGATAACAATATTTGTCTGTTAGATGAATTAGTTAATAGATATTTAAGGGACTCTAAGGTGTGTTCAACTTCAATAGTTTCACGCGGAAGACAACGTGGACGTCTTTATATATTTGCTAAAAAAGATGTTGTTTTAGAAAGTAATATTCAAAGAAAGTATATTCAATTAGTAGCTGATTTAACAGGTGTTGCTATTGAGAATGATGTTATCTTTCAGGTTATACGTAATCATGAAAAAGTTGACAGACAATTATCTATTGGAGGTGAAATCCAAGCACAATTATTACCTGATCATTGTCCAGTAATTGAGGGTGTAGAATTAGCGGCCCTTTGCAGACCTGCTTTTCAAGTTGGGGGGGATTATTATGACTTCATGTCTATTTGCCCTGAATCGTTTAGTGGAGAAAAAGAAAGTGATCGTTGGGCTTTTGTGATTGGTGATGTAATGGGAAAGGGTGTTCCTGCTGGATTATTGATGACTATGTTGCGAGGAATGCTTAGAGCTGAAGTTATGAGTGATCTTTCTCCAAATCAAATTTTGTATGACTTAAATCAACTTGCATTGGAAGATTTAACTCAATCGCATCGTTTTGTCACCTTATTTTATTCTGACTTTGATTCAGGATCAAGGATATTGCGCTTTGCGAATGCAGCACATAATCCTCCATTACTTTGGAGTTCTCAGACGCAATCTATCAGCAGATTAGATTCTCCTGGCTTATTAATTGGACTTCAATCTGATGCTCAATATGGATGTGGTCAAATAACTCTGCAACCTGATGATATTGTTCTTTATTACACAGATGGTGTAACTGAAGCATTAGGTCTTTCTGGTGAACGCTTTGATGAAACTCGTTTAGAAACTTTTTTAGCAGACTTTGCAAAGGCTGGTTTTGGAGCACAAGAAATATTAGATAAATTATTTAAGCGATTAGATGGTTTTGTAGGTGTGGACCATCAACTTGAAGATGATGCTTCAATGGTAGTTTTAAAAGTAAATCACTAACTTACTCTTCCTGCATTAAGTAAGAAATTGCCTGACAATCGTTCATAATTTTGCTTTATTTATAATAGTAACTTGGTAAATTACTTTGGGTAAAACTTGGAGCGATAGATTTGATAAGGGGCTCCATCCTTTTATAGAGCAATTTAATGCGTCGATTGGGTTTGATATTTGTCTATTGGAAGAGGATTTGGATGGATCTATCGCGCATGTCAGAATGCTCGGTATTCAAGGAATTATTAGTGAGGAAGAGGCTAGTCAGTTAGAAAAAAGTCTTGAGCAGATTAAGTTGGAAGCCTTAGAGGGTTCATTTAGGCCTGATATCTCTGATGAAGATATTCATTTTGCAGTTGAAAGAAAATTAATTGAAATGATTGGACCGGTAGGCAAAAAACTTCATACTGGTCGCAGTCGTAATGACCAAGTTGGGACAGATATCAGGTTATGGTTGAGAAAGCGTATTGATGAAATTGATCAGGATTTAGAACGTTTTCAAAGATCTCTTTTTGTGATTGCGGAGCAAAATATATATACTCTTATTCCTGGTTATACTCATCTTCAAAGAGCTCAGCCTATATCTTTAGCACATCATTTATTAGCTTATATTGAAATGTCTCAAAGAGACAGAAATAGATTAAAAGATGTTAGAAAAAGAGTTAATATATGTCCACTTGGTGCAGCAGCTTTAGCAGGTACTTCTTTACCAATAAATCGCAAAATTACTGCTGCTAATTTAAATTTTGAGGATATATATCTTAATAGTTTAGATGCTGTCAGTGATAGAGATTTTGTTGTTGAATTTATCTGTGCTTCATCATTAATTATGACACATTTAAGTAGAATATCGGAAGAGATTATTCTATGGGCATCTGAAGAGTTTGCTTTTGTTGAATTAACAGATCGCTGTGCAACAGGAAGTAGTATTATGCCTCAAAAAAAGAATCCTGACGTCCCTGAACTTGTACGTGGTAAATCAGGCAGAGTATTTGGACATTTGCAAGCAATTCTTACAATGATAAAAGGATTACCGTTGGCTTATAACAAAGACTTTCAAGAAGATAAGGAGGCGATTTTTGACACTGTAAAAACAGTAAGAAATTCGCTACTGGCTATATCAATTGTTTTTGAAGAAGGTTTAATCTTCCGACAAGAAAGACTTGCTTCTGCAGTTTCTTCAGATTTTTCTAATGCAACAGATGTAGCTGATTATTTAGTCGCTAAAGGAATACCATTTCGTGAGGCCTATCAGTTAGTTGGTAAAATAGTTAAAAATTCTTTGGAGGAAGGAATTTTATTAAGAGAAATTCCACTGACAAGATGGAAAAATTTTCATGAACTTATTGAAGAAGATATCTATGAAAAGCTTTTACCCAGAAATGTTGTGGCATCGCGTATGAGTGAGGGTGGTACTGCTTTTGAGAGAGTCAAAGAGCAACTTCTTGTATGGCAAAAAAAATTAGTTAAGTAAAAAAAATATTTTTAAAGCTATTTGAGGGCTTTCGGTATTAAAGTATTTAATGATGATTCATTTTTGAATCATTAAATATTGGCTAAATCAGCCAATAAGTTAAATTTTATTTCTAGTCCAATTTTCAAGTGAGTATTTTTGTCGGCAACTTGCCCTTCCGCGCTGAGCAGGAAGATGTCATTGAATTGTTTTCTCCTTTTGGGGAGGTAGCAAATTGTTCTTTACCTTTAGAACGAGACACAGGACGTAAAAGAGGTTTTGCTTTTGTTGAGATGGCTGATGAAGCGGTTGAAGCTTCAGCTATTGAATCTCTTCAAGGAGCTGAATTGATGGGTCGTCCTCTAAGAATTAACAAAGCTGAACCACGTGGTAGTGCGCCACGAAG
>QBWA01000020.1 GCA_003283745.1 Prochlorococcus sp. AG-315-B03
TTGAAATTATATTTTCTGAGTATTTTCGATTGGAAATATTGTATTCTTTCACTAGAGATGATTTTCCAGTTGTTTGAGTCAAAAATATTTTTAGTAATGTTTTTATTAATTTGGATATCTTTATTGGATATCACCAAGATCCTTTAGCATCCAAAAACCATCGAAAGATAATTTATCAGCAGTTTCTTGTACTGAAATAAATTGTAGTCCATCAGCTTCTTCTTTTGTAGTTTGGAAATTACTTTTTATGGTATTTTTTGCTTCATTTTTGATCTCTGTTACTAACCATCTATCTGATTGTCCAGTCTCTAAAATTATTTGGTTGTCTTCAATTATAAGTTTGGAGGGTTCAAGTCCGCTAAGCCAAGCAGATAAGGCTAATGATCTTGTTTTACTAAATAATCTAATACCTGGAATTGATACGTTTTCATTGATAGATTTTTTTATTGGAATTAAACCTGAAAATTCTATTGGCCATTGGTCAGATTCTCTTAATTCATTTATAGAAAGAGATGCTAAGCTCCAACTATCTCCTCTTACTGCTTCTGGTAAAGGAATAGGTTGGTTCTTTATGGGCAATGATGGTGGAGCAAGAGGGAAGGCTGTATATCCAGGTTGCTTAGGGTAATAAGATTTTTCTCTTTCAATTAGCCATTCTAAAAGTGAATAAGTTCTTCTACTTGAAATTAAGTCAAGGCCAATTTGATCTGCAGCACGTTTTATCATTGTTTTCATGGAGGTTCTCCAGCAACGTAAAACAGAGGGATCCTCCCAGCCTTGTTCATTAGCTGCTTTAATTGCTTCTTCTAAAGCTTCTTTTAACCAAATTGAATTAACACATGATGCAGGACATATTTTTTCCCATTTGAATGTCTCTTTCTCTTTAATACTGTTAGAACTTGTGATAAGTAATTCCCATCTTTTCTTTCCATCCTCCTCTCTTATTGGTCGAGAATAAAAGTCTATTTCCCAGTCTGCTTTTTTTGTTTTCTGTTTATTTTGATTACTAATAATCATTATGTTTAGTTATGAGGAGATCTGGTTGTTGTTAACTTCTTTTTGTTGTTCAGATTTATCTTTATTTAGACTATTTCTTGCTTTAATCGCTCTTTCTTCGGCTTCTTCCATTATTTTTTCTTTGTCCGTTAAAAGTTCTCCTGGAGGGCCCTCAAGAAGTGCTGTGTTTAAGCCAATTCGACCTCTGCTAGGGTCTAAATCGGTTATCAAGGCTTTTACAGAGTCTCCAGGTTTAAATATTTCTTTGAGAGATCGAATACTTCCGTTCGTTATCATTGAATGATGTAATAATCCACTAACACCATTTAAGTCAACAAAGAATCCATAGGGTTTAGTTGATAAGACCTTTCCTTCAATAAGTTGTCCAATTTCTAATTCTGAAAATCTTGCTGTAGTTGCAGCTTTCTTTTCAGATAAAACAAGTTTTCTTCTTTCTGGACTTACTTCTAAAAATGCTATACCAAGCGTTTTCCCTACCAAAGATTCATGATTCTCTCCATTCTCTAGTTGCGATCTAGGAATGAACCCTCTAAGTCCTTCACAGTCGCATGTAACTCCCCCACGATTGAAACCATTTACTTTTACTTTTAAAACCTTTCCTTCTTTTTCAAGTTTTTGAACCTTATCCCAACTCTTTCTGAGCTCTAAAGCTCTACAGCTAATTGTCACCATCCCATCAGCATTTTGTTCTCTGGTAACAAGGACTTCTACTTCTAATCCTTTTGGGAAGCGCTCTTTTAAATTTGTAATTACACCTAAGCCACATTCATTTTTTGGCATGAATCCAGGAGCTTTACCTCCGATATCCACATAAACACCGTCACTTTCAATGCCAATAACTGAACCTTTCGCAATTTCCCCGGTAGTTCCTATTGGTTGGTTCTCATCTAGTGCGGCAAGGAATGCATCCTCATCAAAATCGTAGTCATCAACAACTATGTTTTTATTATTTCTGGATAATTTTTCATCATTTATTGAATTTAAATCATTATTCTTGGAAGATTTGTTTGAATCATTTTCTGATCTAAGCAAATCTCCCATGGTTATGTTTTCAAATTCGTCTTTATTTTCATCCAAGCGAAAGTCTTTATTTTCTTGAGGCCCTCTTCTAATGGGAGAGGTGATTTTTTCAGTTAGAACTTTATTTTCAAAACTTTCTTCTTTAAAATCCTTGTGTTCTTCTTTACTGGAAGATTTTTTATTGATAAGTTCCTCCTCAGTCTTTCGACTGATATGCATAACCTGTAGTGGCTTGCGCTGAAGATTTCCAGCTTGCCTCGGGGGAGTTGGCTTTTTAGGCTTAGGATCTAAACCGGCCATAATTTCCCTTTTTGATAAGTGAGTCATTCTTACAGGAAAGGGTAAGTTGTTTTTAACTTAAATAGGAGATTTTTATCACTTTACAAACTCGTCATTTTGAATATTTGACCTGGCCAGAGGCTTCTAAAGCTTCATCAGAGAAGGGGTCTACATTGGTTTGGCCTTTTGGAGCATGTGAACAGCATGGTCCACATTTACCTTTAATTACTGATACATTTTTTGCGGAAAATATTTTGATTAAGACACTTGAAGGGTTGCCAGAAGAAATGCCCATATGGATGTTGCCATCACAATCAATAGGTTTTTCACCAGAACATGAAGCTTTCCCTGGAACGTTATCCTTGTCTGCCAATGTTTTACTTTCTTTAGTTACTGATGTTGGAAAACAGATAGCATCAATGGGATTTGATAGATTAATTTTCTTTAATGCGCATGGTGGTCAGATAGGACTTCTTCAAGCTGTTGCAAGACAATTAAGAATTCAATGTCCTTCTTTGGCCGTTCTTCCTTGCTTTGTATGGAGTGGTGTTAAAGGTTTAGATTCTCTTTTATCTGAAAAAGAAGTTGAGGAAGGTCTGCATGCTGCCTTAGCCGAAACCAGCCTCATGCTTCACATGTCTAAAGATTTAGTTAGATCAGATTGCTCAAAAACAATTAATAATATTTCCCAACAGGAATTAATTTCGCCTCCGAAAGGCTGGAGTTTGGAAGGAGCAGCTCCATGTGCCTGGTTAACAGAAGATGTGAGCTCGTCAGGAATTATTGGGGATGCAAGTGGCTCAAATTCTCAATTAGGCGAATCTTTAGAAAAAGTGATAGTTAATCATTGGAAGTCACTCTTTATAAGCCTTTTGGAGAGTGATTGGCCTCCAGTCAAACCATGAATGTTGATTTTTCATAGTTAAGAAGTAGTAACTGAACAACTGTTTTGTCATAAATTCTGTAAGATCACTCAAATTGATAAATTTTTAATAGATCTATGCAAGCCCTTGCATCCACAAAAATAGAATTAGAACAAGTGCCAACAAGTCCTGATGGCCTCCCCGACTTCACTTCAGACTCTTATAAAGATGCTTATAGTCGAATCAATGCAGTAGTTATTGAAGGAGAACAAGAGGCTTACTCAAATTTTCTTGATTTGGCTAAGTTAATTCCAGAGCATTCTGATGAACTTATAAGACTTGGGAAAATGGAAAAGAAGCACATGAATGGTTTCTGTGCATGTGGAAGAAATCTTGCTGTTAAGCCAGATATGCCATTCGCTAAAACATTTTTTTCGAAACTTCATAATAATTTTTTAGAAGCTTTCAACTCAGGTAATACAACTACTTGTTTATTGATTCAATGTATTCTTATTGAATCATTTGCCATATCGGCATATCACGTTTATATACGAGTCGCAGATCCCTTCGCTAAAAGAATTACTGAAGGAGTAGTCCAAGATGAGTATTTACACTTGAATTATGGGCAAGAATGGCTGAAGGCCAATCTTGATTCATGTAAAAAAGAACTTATGAAAGCAAATAAAGAAAATTTGCCTTTAATCAAATCTATGCTTGATGAAGTCTCGAAGGATGCAGAAATTCTTCATATGGATAAAGAAGAGTTGATGGAAGAATTTATGATTGCTTATCAAGATTCTCTACTTGAGATTGGTTTAGATAATAGAGAGATAGCTAGAATGGCTTTGGCTGCAGTCATTTAGGACAATTTTAGAGTTTATTAAATTAAATAATTTATCCCTCTATGGTTCATATTCCATGAGGGATTTTTTTTTTAGTGACCGTGGTGGTCTAACCTCCAATCCTGGATATGTATTAGTTCAGTTTTCTTTCTTCCAAAATGTTTGGACTAATTGGACATTCAACAAGTTTTGAGGATGCCAAGCGCAAGGCAATGGGCTTGGGATTTGATCACATAGGTGAAGGAGACCTTGATGTTTGGTGCACTGCTCCTCCACAGTTAGTCGAACATGTAAAGGTTGTCAGTGCAATTGGTAAGACAATAGAAGGGGCCTATATCGATTCTTGTTTCGTTCCTGAGATGTTAAGCCGCTTTAAAACTGCAAGAAGAAAAGTTTTAAATGCTATGGAATTAGCTCAGAAAAAAGGTATAAACATTACTGCTCTTGGTGGATTTACTTCAATAATTTTTGAGAATTTTAATTTGCTTCAGAATCAGCAAGTGAGAAACACAACTCTTGATTGGCAGCGCTTTACAACTGGTAATACTCATACTGCGTGGGTTATTTGTAGACAGCTAGAGCAAAATGCTCCCAAAATAGGGATTGATTTAAAGAAAGCAAAGGTTGCAGTTGTTGGGGCAACAGGAGATATAGGAAGTGCTGTTTGTAGATGGCTAACAAATCGAACTGGTATATCTGAACTTCTTATGGTTGCTAGACAGCAACAACCTCTTATTGATCTTCAAAATCAACTAGGTGGGGGACGAATTCTTAGTCTTGTTGACGCGTTACCAGAAGCTGATGTTGTGATTTGGGTAGCAAGTATGCCTAAAACTTTAGAAATTGATCAATCTTCACTAAAAAAACCATGCTTGATGATTGATGGTGGATATCCGAAAAATTTAGATGAGAAGTTTTCAGGTTCTGGTGTTCATGTTTTAAAGGGAGGAATAGTTGAATTTTTTAAAGACATTGGATGGAGCATGATGGAATTAGCGGAGATGGAAAATCCTAAAAGGGAAATGTTTGCTTGTTTTGCAGAGGCTATGATTCTTGAATTTGAGAATTGCCATACCAATTTTAGTTGGGGAAGGAATAACATAACTCTTGAAAAAATGGATTTCATTGGTAAAGCATCGATAAGACATGGCTTCTCTTCAATAGGACTCAAACCAAATCTTCAGACGATAGCTGTCTGAGGTAGTTCTCTCTTTTTTTTATGGCTAGGCGTTATCTTCTTGAATTTGAAAAACCCCTTATTGAATTAGAGAAGCAAATTGATCAAATAAGGGAATTAGCTAGAGACTCAGAGGTTGATGTTAGTCAACAGCTTTTACAATTGGAGACATTAGCGGCTAGAAGGCGGGAAGAAATATTTCAAGCACTAACACCAGCCCAAAAGATTCAAGTAGCTAGGCATCCTCAAAGGCCAAGCACGCTTGATTACATTCAGATGTTTTGTGATGACTGGGTTGAATTACATGGAGACAGAAATGGAACGGATGATCAAGCTCTTATTGGCGGCTTAGCTCGAATAGGGAAAAGATCTGTTCTCATTATTGGCCAACAAAAAGGTAGAGATACGAAGGAGAATGTAGCAAGGAATTTTGGGATGGCCAAGCCTGGCGGCTATAGAAAGGCCTTGAGGTTGATGAACCATGCAGATAGATTTAATATCCCAATAATTTCATTCATTGATACTCCTGGAGCTTATGCGGGTCTCATAGCTGAAGAGCAAGGACAAGGTGAGGCTATTGCTGTAAACCTACGTGAAATGTTTAGATTAAGAGTTCCTATAATTGCCACCGTAATAGGTGAAGGTGGATCGGGAGGCGCCTTAGGGATAGGCGTAGCGGACAGGTTAATGATGTTTGAACATAGCGTTTACACAGTCGCAAGTCCTGAAGCATGTGCTTCTATTTTGTGGAGAGATGCAGGTAAAGCTCCCGAGGCTGCATCATCACTAAAAATTACTGGTCCTGATCTTATGAAATTAGGAATTGTAGATGAAGTGTTAAAAGAGCCTTCCGGTGGAAATAACTGGGCTCCCCTTCAGGCAGGGGAAACTCTGAAAAATTCCCTAGAAAAGCATTTATCCGAATTATTGGCTTTATCTCCTGATGAATTAAGAAATAATAGATACACAAAATTTAGGCAAATGGGAAAATATTTAGAATCCCAATCTCTTGAAAGTGAGATTCCTGTTTAAAGTTTAAAAGTTAGCTTTTTTACATTTGTCAACAGTATTAATTACGGGTGCTTCTAAAGGTATTGGAAAGGCTGCTGCTAAAGCCTTTGCTAATGCTGGTTGGAACTTGCTTTTGATAGCTAGATCAGACGAAGATCTCCAAATTCTTTCAATGGAACTTAAAAATGAAAGTAATAAGATCTTCTTTCAATCAATTGATTTATCTAATCCATTGAAAATCTCTGAGGGCCTAAAAGAGTTATTGAATAACGGTCTTATTCCATCTGTCTTGATAAATAACGCTGGAGTTGCATGGACAGGAGATCTTTTATCAATGACTTTAAAAACATGGCAATGGATAATTCAATTAAATCTGACAAGTATTTTCCAGATTTGCTCTGAGGTTGTTCCCTTTATGAGAAAAAAAGGAGGACTGGTGATTAATGTCAGTAGTCACGCTTCAAGAAATGCATTCCCTCAGTGGGGAGCTTATTGTGTTACTAAAGCAGGTTTAGCAAGCTTCACTAAATGCTTGTTAGAGGAAGAAAGGAAGAATTCTATTCGTGCTTGTACCCTTACTCTTGGATCTGTAAATTCCTCTCTTTGGGATTCTGAAACTGTCAATTGTGACTTTGATCGAGATTCAATGCTTTCTGTTGATCAAGTCGCATCTGAGCTACTTCATCTTGCTGAACAACCTCTTAATCAAAACATTGAGGATGTGACATTGATGCCTGCTAAAGGTGCTTTTTAATTTATTCTTTATGATTCTTACTATTCCAAATTTATGTGATGTTCTTTTTTTAATCCAAAATTATTAAGGACTTATTTACCCTCTGAAATAAGTGATTTATCCATAAATAATGTGATTTTTATAAGTTTAGGCTTTGGATGCTTTTGATATTTGTTATCTGAACTCTTTCTTTCTATCCTCTTGTTATAGGTTTGACGTCCATAAATAAATAACTTTTAGAGGCTTATTTTCTCACAAAATGTCATGTCAGTGTGTTAAGCTCATTAGCCGGATATTTGTTTGTTTGTTCCTCAATAAGAGTTTATGACTTCTAATACACCAATTGAAAATAATAATAATGTTAATCCTCTCTCTCAGCATTTAACATCCGAAGTTATTCGTTCACGTTTATTAAAAGAAAACATTTCATTTTTTGCCAATGACAACATTGCTGATCATATTGAACCCGGTGAGATAACTAAATTGGAGGAAGAAGTTGCTGATAAGATAAGGGATTTACTTAGAAGCCTGATTATTGATATAGATAATGATCACAACACTCTAGAGACTGCTGAGAGGGTAGCCCGTATGTATATAAACGAAGTTTTTAAAGGTAGATATCACAAACAGCCAAAAGTAACGAGCTTCCCAAATGTAAAAAATCTGGATGAGATTTACACTGTGGGACCTATGACGATAAGGTCTGCTTGCTCGCACCACTTTGTTCCAATTATTGGGAATTGTTGGATTGGAATAAAACCAGGGAATAGAGTAATTGGTCTATCTAAATTTTCAAGAGTAGCTGATTGGGTTTTTTCTAGGCCACATATTCAAGAAGAAGCGGTCATGATTCTTGCTGATGAAATAGAGCGTTTATGTGAGCCAAAAGGATTAGGCATTATAGTTAAAGCTGATCATTACTGCATGAAGTTAAGAGGAGTTAAAGAATCACATTGCAGTATGGTTAATTCAGTAGTAAGAGGCGATTTTAGACATGATCCGAGTTTAAAACAAGAATTCTTTGAATTAGTCAGGCAACAGGAAACGGCATTATCTAGATAACATAATCAGACTTTATTTCATTAGTTAAGCAACTATATAGTCTTTGAATATTTAACTGGTTTAGAACTCAAATAGAATTTTTAGTTTTATCTAATTAGATTCTATTTTATAAAATATTATAATTGAGATTAGGATTGTGTTCATTTCGCAAGTAGCAATAAGATGCGATGAATAGAGAATATTTCTTTCATAAAATATCCTATTAAATTAATTAGTTCCCTTTATTGAGTTTATGAGAGAGTTAACTTTAGTAAGGTCTTTTACTCCTGGCGATGTCTCTAACTTACTAGAGGCATCAATGCCATTGGGACTTACCTTTGAGAGTATTTCAGGGATTAGATCGGAAGATATTCCTCCAGCTAATATCCAAGGTAGATTAAAAGTCTTATTAGCTAGAAACTCTAAAGGAACTCTATTTCCAGTTCCTCCAAGATTTGTATTATCCCAAGCATCTAAGAGAAAAGAATCAATATACTTCTCATACTGCTTTATTTTTAGAAGATCCTTAGGGGCCCTTATCCTAAATGCTTTCCATAATTTAATAGTTGGGTATTGATTTTTAATTTCTTTACAATATTCAACTGGTTCATCTCCATGCAGTTGTATTACAGAGGGAGTAATCAGTCTTGAATTTATATTTTTTATTTTATCTAAATTCTCATTTGCAATTACTAACACTCTTTCAATTGTTGAAGATACCTTTTCTATTTCATTAAAAATCATTGAACATTTATATTCTTCTACAAAACGAGGTGATTCCTTAACACCAATAACTCCAATAGCATTCACTCTTAATTTCGCAATTTCCTTTGCTTGGGAAATCTTCGTTATTCCACAAATTTTGATTGCGATAGATTTCTTTGAGCTTGATTTGCTGAACATGGCAAATTTCTTTATAAGATTGGTTTGAAGATAGATTTTTACCGCTTGGAGGCGATGGTTTGAATAGTTGGGAGCTTATGAAGATAAGAGGAATCCCGCTGAGGGTCCATCCCAGTTGGTTTTTGGTTTTTATCTATTTCACTTTGTCAGCTCAGGCCAAACTTGCCACAGTTTCAAATGGTGAGGTCTCATTTCTGACTGGATTAATAATTGGATCCCTTACATCATTCCTTTTGTTTTTATCAGTCGTATTGCATGAATTAGGACATTCTTTTATGGCAGTTCGTGAAGGAGCAAAAGTACGCGATATTACTTTGTTTTTTCTTGGAGGTATGGCAAGTCTTGAAAAGGAATGTTCAACGCCATTGGGGAATTTGAGAATTGCAATAATTGGACCGGCCATTAGTTTGGCCATGGGAATTTCTTGGATTTTATTAGGTAATCTTTTCTCTGAGTCAAACTTAGTTTTTTCTAATTTGTTTAATCAGGTAGGTAGTCTTAACCTTTTACTTGGGATATTTAACTTACTTCCTGTTCTTCCTCTCGACGGTGGAATTATACTAAAGTCTTTAGTCTGGCACTTTACAGGTAAGAAAAATACTGGGATTAAAGTTGCAATTGCTTCGGCAAAAGTTATCTCATTACTTTCAATTTTTTCAGGTATTTTTATATTACTTAAAGGTGGTTTTTATATGGCAATCTGTCTATTGCTTATTGGATTTTTTGTGTTTTCTTCATCTAGAGCACAGAGTCAGCTTGCTTTGATTCAGAAAATATTAAACGAATTAAATGTTAAACAGGCTTGTAGTCGATCTTATAGAGTTCTTAAAGATGATTTACCTGTAAGTGCTTTAGTAAAACATAATTCAATTATGAATAATAGTAATGATTGGGTTCTTTTATGCAGAGAAGGTAGATGGGTCGGATATATAAGTGAAGAGATTTTGAAAGATATTTCTGTTCAAAACTGGGATAGGAAGTTTCTTTATGATTATATAAGTCCTTTAGATGAATTGCCTTCTGTAGGCGAAAAAGATCCATTATGGAAAGCAATAATCAAAATAGAAAAAACTAAGAAAGGAAGACTTCTGGTTTTTAATATTGCAGGCCTTCCTATAGGAACATTAGATAGAGTTGATATAGGTAAAGTTGTATTAAATAAAATGGGATTAATTCTTCCAGATCAATTAGTTCTTATGGCAAGAAAACAGAATATTTACCCCTTAGGTTTAGCACTTCCAAATATCGTAAATTTAATGAATGATAGTGATATTTCAGATTATGATAAATAACTAAATTCATTGAATTTATTTTTAGCTATTTCTTTTATTTTTTCAATTTCTTGATTCTTAAAGTTATAGTTCTTCCAATTTAATTCATCCCAACTTGAAATTATTGATTCTTTTAGAAATTTTAAAATTATATCTTTTTTTATAGTTGATGTTTTAATTACTGGAGGATTAGTATTGAAAATGTCTTGCCATAGTGATTCTGATGGTTCTATTAAAATCTCTCCATGTTGAAGTAAATGTCCTTTTTTCCAGAACTGTGCGCTTCCAATATATTTAGTACCTGTTTTATCAACTAAGTCAGCGATTGTAGAAGTTGAGAAGCAATTGCTATTTTGTATTGATACAGACTGTTGCCCGTGAAATAAATCTATACCTGCTCTTCTGAATCCATCTATTAACCATTTCGTTGCTATTAAATATGATTGTCTTTTATTTTTGGGTGGATTTTTCCATATAAGGGCATAAGTTAACCCACCATTATGTAGAACAGCTTGACCTCCGCTAACTCTTCTAACGATTCTAATTTTCATTGTTTCTGAGAGTTTGATCCATTTTTCTGGAATAAATGTTTGATTTCTTCCTATTGATATCCAATTGCCATCCCAAGTGTAAAAACGAATTGCCATAGAAAAGTCGTTTTTGGTAAATGATTTCTCTAGTAAGAAAAGGTCAGTCGCCATTTGCTCTGGCCCATTTAATTCAATAGGTTTTATATACAATCCTTGTTCAACATTGATTATTTGTTTGCTTTGATTAGTTGTCATTAATATTTTTTATGGAAAGATAATATTCCTTAGGATTATATTATCTTGACATTTAGGGAGAGCCTTTTAAAGGCTCTTAAACGTGTAAGAAAAAGGTTAGTCAACAAAAATGATATAAATATAACAGAGAAACATGTTTTAGTTGTTTTATAATATGTTTCATTTAAAGAATATTGCAAACAATTTCACTCTATTGCTGTTGGCAAAATAGTGACTTTGCGATATAAGCAGGATAATTGTTTATTGATTTTGGGACAACCACAATTAATTGAAGAGCCATTTAAAAAAAAGTATTCGAAAAAGTTTCAATATAATCAGACTTCCATTTCTTCAAAGATAGATACTTTTTCTCAGGCTTCTAAATTCCAAAATTTAGAAGAGAAAAGAGAACTTTTATACAGTTATATTGCATTAGTAATGAAGTTTGGATTATTAATATTATTTGTTTCTAGTTTTGTAAATTTAGGTCTTGCCTCTCATCATCGAGTCAAAAGGCAAGTAGAGTTAACTTCTCTTCTGTCAAAAGAGTCAGAAAAACTTCAAAGGTTGAGAGTAAGTTTTGATCAATTGTTTACGATTGGAGGAGAAGGCAGGTTTCTGAAGGGACAAGATCAATGGATTGCTCCAAATAGTGTCAGAGTTATTTGGAGATGATTAACTTTGCATCAATGAGGTTTAGATTTGTAATCCAAACTTGATCGAAACTAGATTTATTTAGGAAAATGGCTCTAGTACAAGCTGCACCTGGAACAGTCTTAATTACGGGAACCACATCAGGAGTTGGATTGTATGCAACAAAGTCTTTAGTTCAGAGAGGTTGGAAAGTCATAACTGCGAATAGATCAACTTTGAAAGCAGAAGAATCAGCTGCGGCTGCAGGATTACCTGTTAATAAGCCAAGGCAACTTCAACATATTCAGATTGATCTTGGAGATTTGGAAAGTGTACGTAAAGGCGTCAAAACTCTTCTTGTCTCTTTAGATGAGCCTCTGGACGCTTTGGTATGTAATGCGGCTGTGTATCTTCCACGTTTAAAAAAACCACTTCGATCGCCTCAAGGATATGAAATATCAATGGCCACAAATCATTTTGGGCATTTTCTACTTATTCAGTTACTTTTAGAAAACCTTAGTAAATCAACTCGACCTGTTTGGCAAGGAAGAACTTGGGGAATGGAATCTGCAAGGGTAGTGATACTTGGAACAGTGACAGCTAACAATAAAGAACTTGGTGGAAAAATCCCCATCCCTGCACCTGCGGATCTAGGAGATCTATCAGGTTTTGAGCAAGGTTTTTGTGATCCAATTGCTATGGCTAGTGGAAAACGCTTTAAGCCAGGGAAGGCTTACAAAGATAGTAAATTATGCAATATGATTACAACTCAAGAACTGCATAAACGATATAAGTCGTCTCCAGTTCTTTTTAGCTCTTTATACCCTGGATGTGTTGCTAATACTAAACTCTTTAGATATACACCAAAGCTCTTTCAATGGCTATTCCCTTGGTTTCAGAAATTGATTACAGGGGGATTTGTTAGCCAATCCCTTGCTGGAGAAAGAGTTGCTCAAGTAGTTTCTGATCCTCAGTTTGCTATTTCAGGTGTTCATTGGAGTTGGGGGAATAGGCAAAGAAAAAATCGACAGCAATTTTCTCAGGAATTATCTAATCGCGCAACAGATACAGTTACCTCAAGAAAGGTTTGGGAATTATCTATGAAATTAGTAGGCCTTAAATAATTTTTTTGTTGGCTATTTAATCAAATCCAAGTAGATCAAAGATTTCTCTGTCTTTAAGAGGTTGAGCTTCAAGAGGTTCAACATTATCGATCATTTTCTGAGCTAAAGAAAGATATTCATTTTGACATTGTTCTACACCCTCTTCTGATGAGTCCATCTCAAAAATAGTGCATTTTTTAAGTCTTGATCTACGTATTGCATCAACATTACGAAAATGAGCCATAGTTTTTAGACCTGTGACTTTATTGAATTTCTCTATTTGATCTAATTCAGCAGAACGATTTGCAATAACTCCGCCAAGACGAACTTTGTAGTTCTTCGCTTTAGCATTAATTGCTGCAACTATTCGATTCATCGCAAAAATAGAATCGAAATCATTAGCCGTAACTATTAAGCAATAGTTAGCGTGTTGAAGTGGGGCAGCAAAGCCTCCACATACAACATCTCCAAGCACGTCAAATATAACGACATCGGTATCTTCAAGAAGATGATGCTCTTTTAGAAGCTTCACAGTTTGACCGGTTACGTAACCTCCGCATCCAGTACCGGCAGGAGGACCTCCACTCTCAACACACATCACGCCATTGAAGCCTTCAAACATGAAGTCTTCAGGTCGAAGCTCTTCGCTATGAAAATCTGCTTCTTCAAGAATATCTATGACAGTTGGGACCATCTTGTGTGTAAGAGTAAAAGTGCTGTCATGCTTTGGATCGCAGCCTATTTGAAGAACTTTTTTCCCAAGTTTTGAGAATGCAGCTGATAAATTTGAGGAAGTGGTTGATTTCCCTATTCCTCCTTTCCCGTATACAGCAATTACAAGAGCCCCTTCTTGTATTTGTGCTTTTGGATCCTGTTGAACTTGAACACTTCCATCTCCATCAGGCTTACGAGTTATTGTCGAAGTCATTAATCTTTTCTTTCTATGAATCTTTAATTATATTCAAGCAGCGAAATATGTCTTTGGTAATGTTTATATAATTCGATACATTTCACCTCCATTCTAAATCTTCAAATGATCATAAATCGGAAATACAACACGTATACGTAATTCTACTCATGCTCTATGTTCTATTTTTTTGTAGTGAACTCTATGCCTTGAAGTGAGCTTTGGCGTCGTAAAGTGTTTCTTCGTTGATTTCTCTACATCCAGCCTGTCGAGCATAGTTCTCGGTATTTCTTTTGACTTTACCTCGTACAAAAAATGGGATTTTTGAAAGTTCCTTTTCTCCTTCCTGTGTCCAAATTAGTTCACTATTAGTTTGTAATGAGTCTTTTGAAATAAGAATTTCAGCTGGTTCTTTTTCTTTTTTATTTCCTTGTCCTCCTATATGACCTAAATGACTTTGATGCCCTTCAACAAATTCGAAATCATGTTTGAACATTCCGATTAGATGTTCTTCCAGACCCATCATTAGAGGATGAACCCAGTCATCAAATATGACATTTGCTCCTTCCCACCCCATTTGTGGGCTGTAACGAGCAGGGACATCTTGAACATGCATTGGAGTACTTATTACTGCGCATGGGATGCCAAGTCTTTTTGCACTATGACGCTCCATTTGAGTCCCAAGAACTAATTCTGGAGCACTTTCTCTCATAGCTTCTTCTACCTCTAAATAATCATTAGTTATTAATGCTTCTATTCCAAGAGCTTTTGCTGCGGGACGAACCTTTCTAGCCATTTCTCGACTGTAAGTTCCTAAGCCTACAACTTTAAAACCAAGTTCTTGATCGGCAATTCTTGCAGCAGCAAGTGCATGTGTTCCATCGCCAAAGATGAAGACTCTTTTACCTGTTAAGTAATTTGAATCTACTGAATTTGAGTACCAAGTTAACTTTGAGTTATTGGAGTCATCTATTGATGCTGGTTTTGGCATGTCCAAAACTTCGTGCAATTCTCTCAGGAAATCTTTAGTAGCCCCAACCCCGATTGGAATTGTTGTTGTAAAAGGAATTTTGAAATTTCTTTCAAGCCATATACATGTTGATTCTGCAATCTCTGGATAAAGACAAACATTAAGATCAGCCTCTGTCATTCGAATGATATCAGCAGGTGAAGCTCCTAGAGGAGCAACAACATTAATGTCTATTCCATGTTGAGCAAGTAACTTTTGAATTTCCAAAACATCATCACGACATCTAAAGCCCAAAAGTGTTGGCCCTAAAAGATTTACTCTGGGTCTTCTTTGCTCTTCCTTCCAGTTTGTTTTTGATTCTTTACTGTTGTCTTTTAGTAAATTCCTGACTATTTGATAGAAGGTTTCAGAAGCACCCCAGTTTTCCTTTTTGCTATAAGCAGGTAGCTCAAGACTGACAATTGGAATATTAAATCCCATGCCTTCAGCAAGTGATCCGGGTTGATCTTGAATTAATTCCGCTGTGCAACTTTCGCCAACTAAAAGAGCCTCTGGATTAAATCTATCAACGGCTTCTTTTATATGTCCTTTGACGAGCTCTGCGGTGTCACCTCCTAAATCTCTTGCTTGAAAAGTTGTATAAGTTACTGGTGGCCTACTTCCACGTCGCTCAATCATCGTGAAAAGAAGATCGGCGTATGTATCACCCTGCGGCGCATGTAAAACATAATGTAGTTTTTTCATAGAAGTAGCAATTCTCATTGCCCCAATATGAGGAGGTCCTTCGTATGTCCAAAGAGTTAATTCCATTAATTTAATTTGCTATTAGAGGTTTACGATTTAAAAGATTGTGTCTATGAAGTGGCCTTGAGAATAATTCGGCAAGATCTGCAGCTTGGTCAATTCCATGTATAGGACTGAAAACTAATTCAATTGACCATTTTGTAGAAAATCCTTCTGCCTCAAGTGGATTAGCAAGTCCCATTCCACAAACAACAAGATCTGGTGAATTAGCTCTTACTCTGTCTAACTGTTTCTCTACGTGCTGTCCTTCAACAATAGTTGTATTTGCAGGTAATAGATCTATTTCTGGTTTCATTAATTCTCTATTTAAGTAAGGAGTTCCAATCTCTACAATCTCCATTCCACATTCATTGCTTAAAAATCTTGCAAGAGGTATTTCTAATTGTGATTCTGGAAGAAGAAAAAGTTTTTTTCCCGAGAGATTTTCAACATGTGGAAGTAATGCTTTTTTAGCTCTTAAAACCAATGGACTCAATATTGAGTCAACTAAAGATTTATCAATTCCAAATGAATCTGCAGCTGCTTCCATCCACATTTTGCTTCCTTCTGCCCCTAAAGGAAATGGAGCTTGAATTATCTCTGCACCTTTATCTTTAAGCTCTCTTGCTGTATCAGTTAAGTATGGCTGGGTAAGAAGGACTTTTGTCTCTGGACCAATTGAAGGTAATTCTGTTGATTGTCTTGGTGGAAAACTCTCAACAATATCTATACCAAGGCGATTGAAAATGCTTATAAGTCTATCTTCTACGGCATTTGCAAGAGTTCCAACTAAGAGCAATTTCTTTTGCTTGCTTTCTGGCATTAATGGAATCAAGCA
>QBWA01000021.1 GCA_003283745.1 Prochlorococcus sp. AG-315-B03
TCTTGGCAGATCTTGCAAGCAATGTTGCTGGGGAAAGATTATCAGTTCGTTCTATTACTAAACCAGGTTCTGAAATACATGGCTATCAATTTACTCCTAGTGATATTGTTAGGTCTAAAGGAGCTAAATTGATAATTGAAAATGGGCTTGGCCTTGAATCTTGGATCTCTCAATTTGTTAATAGTGTGGGGGATATTCCAAAGGTAGAATTAACTGAAGGAATGAAAGTTTTAAATATAGAAGGAGATGTTTACGCAGGTAAACCAAATCCTCATGCCTGGATGTCACCTAAGCGAGCTATGCATTATGTCGATAAAATTGTTGACGCTTTTATAAAAATTGATCCGGAAGGGGAACTTGAATATAAATCCAATGCTTCAGCTTATAAATCTAAGCTTAAAACCCTTGATGAAGAGCTTAGGAATTCTCTATCTTTAATTCCAAAAGATAGAAGAGTTTTGGTTACTTGTGAGGGTGCCTTTAGTTATCTTGCCCATGATTACGGCCTGGAAGAAGCTTATTTGTGGCCAGTCAATGCTGAGAGCCAAGTTACGCCTAGAAGAATGATTAAACTTATCGAGAAAATCAAGGAGAAGGATGTTCCTACTATTTTTTGTGAAAGTACTGTGAGTTCAAAAGCTCAAAGGGAAGTAGCCAAAGCTACTGGAGCTAATTTCGGAGGTATTTTCTATGTAGATTCACTTTCAGAGAAAGATGGTCCTGCTTCAACGCTGATAGATTTACAGAAGCATAATCTTCGACTCATTTCAGAAGGACTTTCTGCTAATTAAAAAAAAAGATTAATGAATCCAATTTTAAAAACTCAAATCAAGGAAAAAACTATTTTGCGTATTCAGGCAGATCAAGTTTGTGTAGATTACAATGGAACCGTTGCTCTATATGATGCAAGTTTAAAATTACAGTCCGGATCGATCTGTGGCCTAGTAGGCATGAATGGTGCAGGGAAGTCAACATTCTTCAAAGCGCTAATGGGTTTTGTAAGACCATCTAGGGGGAGGATAAGGATTAATGGCCTAAGCGTTACTAAGGCCCAGAGAGAACAATTTGTAGCTTATGTTCCTCAAAACGAAGGTATAGATTATTCATTCCCCGTAAGTGTTTGGGATGTTGTGATGATGGGTAGATATGGTTCTATGAATATTTTTCGAATTCCAAGAGAGTCAGACAGGAGAGCTGTTATTCATGCTCTTGAAAGAGTTGATCTTATTGATTTAAGGGAAAGACCCATTGGAGCTCTTTCTGGTGGACAACGCAAAAGAGCTTTTCTTGCTAGAGCAATTGCGCAAAGAGCTTCTGTATTACTTTTAGATGAACCTTTTGCTGGTGTTGATGTACCTACAGAAAAACTGATGGCAGAGCTTTTTCTTCAGTTTCGTCAAGAAGGCCGTACTATTTTGATCTCAACTCACGATTTAAACCATGTAAGAGACTTTTGTGATTTTGTCGTACTCATTAATAAGACAGTTCTTGCTTATGGTGAGACCTCAGAGGTTTTTACCTCGGAAAACTTAAATAAAACATTTGGAGGTATTCCTCCAAATCCTTTGTCTGGGAGAAGATCGGCTAAAGATTTTCCAAATGAGTGAATTGTTTATTTATTTGATGCCAGTTGACTGGCTTGTGGATCCATTAACTCATGAATTCATGAGAAGAGCTTTGATGGTGAGCGCTCTTGTTGGTGGTGTCTGTGGACTTTTATCTTGTTTTATGACATTAAAAGGCTGGGCATTAATGGGAGACGCAGTATCTCATGCTGTTATGCCAGGAGTTGTAGTTGCTTATGCCTTAGGTCTCCCCTTTTCTCTAGGTGCTTTCGTTTTTGGTGTGGGGTCTGTTGCTTTAATTGGATTTATCAAACAGAAATCTAGAATCAAAGAAGATACTGTAATAGGACTCGTCTTTACTGGCTTTTTTGCCTTAGGACTAGTATTAGTTTCTAAAATTAAAAGTAATATTGATCTTATGCATATCCTTTTTGGGAGTCCACTTGGTATTTCCCGTTCAGATGTAAACCAGACTTTAATTATTTCTTTTATAGTAATAATCGGATTGTTACTATTTAGAAGAGATTTAATGCTTTATTGTTTTGATGCTACACATGCACGATCAATAGGAATAAATACAGGAATACTTCATTATTTATTACTAACTTTATTATCATTATCAGCAGTCGCTGGATTACAAACCGTAGGTATTATTCTTGTAGTCTCAATGTTAATTACACCTGGTGCAACAGCTTACTTGTTGACTGATCGTTTTGATAGGATGACTATATTAGCTGTTATAAGTAGTTCTTTCTCAAGTATCTTAGGAGTCTATATAAGCTATTGGTCAGATATTGAGACGGGTGGTTCAATAGTTTTGGTGCAAACATTTGTCTTCTTAATTGCATTTTTATTTGCTCCAAGATATGGGATCCTTAAAAATTCAAATTTTGTTAATAGCAATTAATTTTTTAAATTATGAGTAATCTTTTTTCAACACAAAGGTGGCGTTGGTGGCCACTTTTACCTCTTTATCCTTATGGCAGAAAACGAACAATATTTCGTGAATTATTACCTAATCAAATATGGAGCTTTGAGCAACTTCAAGGCCTTTATTATGTGGCAGTTCCAGTCAGACTATTGGTTGTAAAAGTTAAGGGAGGATTGATGTTGATAAATCCATTGCCACCTACAGATGAATTATTGAATGACTTAAATAAACTGCAAGAAAAATTTGGCCCAGTACAGACAATTGTTTTACCTTCAGCTTCTGGGTTAGAGCATAAAATCGCATTGCCTGCTTTGGCTAGAGCTTTTCCTCTCGCAAGATTATGGCTTTGTCCAGGGCAATGGAGTTTTCCTTTTCAACTCCCTTTTGACTGGCTAGGTATTCCATCAAGTCGAACAAATATTTTGTTTGCTGATGGTCTTCCTCATACTGATTGTTGTGAATGGATTTCCTTAGGTCCTATTGATATAGGTCTTGGTAGATTTCAAGAAATCTCTTGTTTTCATAAACCCTCTAAATCATTGCTTGTCACTGATGCTTTGGTAGGCATTGATTCTTCTCCCCCTGAGCTTTTTGATTTAGACCCTACCCCTTTACTGTTTCATTCTAGAGAAAAAGGAACTGAAGCACTTATTGATTCTCCTCTATTAAGAAGAAAAGGTTGGCTTCGTTTAGTTCTGTTTGCTTCTTTTTTAAAACCAGAAAAATTGAAAATACCAAAGATTAGTCAAATAATAAAAAATGCATTTAAACCAGGTTTGAGAAATATGCGCTCACATCTTGGGATTTATCCTTTCTCTTGGGACGAAGATTGGGAGTTATCTGCAAAGAAATTAGTTGGTAATAATAAGCCATTAATACAGATTGCGCCAGTTATTGAAAGACTTGTTTTCCCAAGATCTAAAAAGACTTTTATTGATTGGTTAGATAAAGTTAAATCAATTAATGGTATGTCTTGGTTGATATCTGCACATTATAAAGGGTTAGTAAAATTTAATCAAAATGATGCAAAAGCATTAAAATTAAAAATTGAAAAAGCTAGTTGGGCCGAAAATAATGGAGATTGGAAATTCCTTGGATGGCTAGATTCAATCTTATTGAAAAATAGAATTGTGCCTAAAAATCCTTTAGGTAAATTTGGAGGTTAGCTTTTTTCGGGGTTGACTGACATTTCTTCATCTGATAAAAGTGATTCTTCTAATTCTTTTCTTTGTTCCATTTGTCTTAAGAAATAGCCTGTCATCATTGCTGAAGCTAAAAGACTTGCCAAATTATCTTTAGTGGAGGTTACTTTAACTTCAAATTGTTCGCTGGGAAGCATTCCTAATAGTCCCTGTACGTTATGACGGATTATCTCTTGAATTTCTGGACTTGCTGATTTGGCTACACGTTGTAAAACGTCTGCAGGTTGTTCTTGTAAATATTGAATAAGTGTGTTTCCATCATGTCCTTCGTTATTATCAGTAGCTAAAAATTCAGGATTAAACATCTAGCTTTATTCTTATTAGCTTAACATTATCGCAAAATGGTCACTTATTTAAATTTGATTAGGTTATGGGAACCGAATAGGGCCTATTTCTTTTAAAGGCCAGTACCTGAAAATTGCAGTTCCTATTATGTTTTCTTGAGGAAGAGGACCCCACAAATGTGAATCTAAACTGTTGTTCCTATTGTCGCCCATAACCCATATTGACTGATCTGGTACCTCCATAATTTTCATTTCATATTGAATTGGCTCTTTTATCCATGGTTCATATATTTCTTTATCGTTTCTAAATAGCTTTCCATTGTGTATTTCTATCTTGTCGCCAGGTAAACCTATAACTCTTTTTATTAAAGCTGATTTCTCGTCGTAACCAGTTTGTGTAAGGGCTTCAGGAGGCTTGAAAATTACAATAGTGTCTCTTTGTATTTGTTTATTCAGTTTTCTATTAATTCTTGGACTGATTTTCTCTATTAATATTCGATCTTGAATTTGTAAGGTAGGGATCATTGAACCAGAAGGTATCCACCGAGGCTCAACTGCTTGCCATCTCAATAAAAGGGCAATTATTATCCAGATTAGAAAACCCAGCCAGTTATTTTGTTTTGGATTCTTGTTGGATGTTGTTGAGGTCATTCAAAGCTTTTGTTGTAATTTATTAGTGGAAATTTCTATCCATAAATCTAAGTAATTGTTCTTTTGGCATTTTCATTAGCACGTTACAATTTTTTTCTTTCTCTAAAGCTTATAGAAGCTTTGGTCGAAAAGGGAATGAAATATATAGTTCTGTGCCCTGGTAGCAGATCTGGCCCCCTTGCATTGGCGGCAGCAAGTGTTTCAAAGAGATTTGAGTTGAGACTTCTTACATCTATTGATGAAAGGTCTGCTGCCTTTCTAGCGTTGGGAATTAGTGCTGCAAATGGGAAAGCTACCGGAGTTATAACTACTTCGGGAAGTGCGGTTGCAAATCTTCTTCCTGCAGCTGTTGAGGCGGATAGGTCGTGTCATCCTCTTTTATTTTTAACTGCAGATAGACCTCTTCGGTTAAAAGAGTGTGGTGCCAATCAATCGGTGAATCAAGAGGACTTTCTAAAGTCGGTTTGTCGCCATTATGAAGAATCACCGAAAGAAGGTATTCATAAAATCACGAAAGAGAGATTTACAACTTTAGTAGAAGAATCATGGGATAGGGCTCATAAAACTCCAGGACCTGTTCATATAAATATTTCTTTTGAGGAGCCTTTAAATCCTTCTCTTATAGACCAGAGAGAAGTTTTAGATAAATGTAAAGTTGATGAGTTTCTAATAGATAAAGGTAACTTTGATAGCGGAGAAAAATCAGGAAAAGTCTCTAATAAGGTTTTAAAGATCTTAGATCCATCTTCTCTTGGAATAGTAATTGTTGGCCCTTGGAGAGGAAGACCAAATCAACTAGATACTTTTAGGAATGCTTTAAAGAGATGGCATGATTTAACAGGATGGCCCATTATTGCTGATCCTCTTTCAGGTATTACCAATAAGCAAAAAGGTTTATTACTTAATTGGGAATTTCTTTTATCAATTGGACTTTTAAGTTTCACTGAAGAAATTCAGGTCTTACGCTTGGGCCCTCTTCCATCTAGTAGAGAACTCCTGTTATGGCTTGGAAATTATAAAACTCAATTACTTGTTACTGAGGGAGATAATCGGAACTTAGACCCCCTTGGAGTTGCTATTCAATTTAGTGAAGGTTTCTCTTTATGGTCTAAAACTTTTATAGAAAGTTTTTATTCAAAGCCTTCAGTTTGTAAAAATACTAAAATTCTACTTCTTATAAAAAAACTAAGTAAATATGATTTGCTTATTGATAGTTGGCTTGATAGAAAACTATCTTTAAAAGGGAAAATAACTGAACCTTCTTTGGCTCGATGGCTGCCTAGATTATTACCTAATTCTGTCCCGGTAATGCTTGCTGCAAGTAGTCCAATTAGGGATTGGATGATTTACTCTGGGAAAGGATCCTACTCTAGAAGGTGTTTCGGATTTAGAGGCGCTTCAGGTATTGATGGAACACTTTCTTTGGGAATGGGGATGTCTATAGTAATGGGGAAAATGGTATTAGTAACAGGAGACTTAGCACTCCTTCATGATACAAATGGATGGCTATTTTCTAAAAATATAAATACTAGTTTAGTTGTTATTATGATAGATAATAATGGGGGAGGCATTTTTAATCAATTAAATATTAATCAAATTCAGGAAGGAGACTTTAAAGAGATTTTTACAATGCCGCAAAGAGTCTGTCCTCTAACTCTTGCTAAAGCCTATGGAGTAGCATATAGGCAAGTAGCATGTCTTGAAGATTTAGAATTTGCAATTGAATGGGGTATTTCTTTGTCTTCAAATGTATTAATAAGAGTTTGTACTAACTCTTCTGAAGATCATGAATTGAGAGTAAGTTTGCGGAATGATCTGAAAAAACATTTTCATTTTTCTTCTCAAAAATTTTGTAAATGAAATTTAAACAATGATCTTAAATTCAAGTAATCCTAAAAATACCTCAAGAAGAGTTTTGCCTGGAGAAATAATTACCTCTTGGGAATCTGTTGGTAATTATCAAGAGATATATCTAGATTTTAGTTCTGAAGGGATTGCAAGAGTCGCAATAAATCGCCCTGACAAAAGAAATGCTTTTACACCTAAAACAATTTCAGAGCTATGTGATGCCTTTATTAGAATAAGAGAAGATCCAGATATAGGAGTGGTTCTATTCACAGGAGTAGGCCCTTCTAAAGATGGGAAATTTGCGTTTTGTTCGGGGGGGGATCAGACTATTCGTGGAAATGGAGGATACCTTGGTGAGGATGGTATTCCACGTTTAAATGTTCTTGATTTACAGCGTATAATTCGTAGCCTTCCCAAAGTAGTCATCGCGCTTGTTTCAGGTTACGCAATTGGTGGAGGTCAAGTTCTACATCTTATTTGTGATTTGAGCTTGGCTGCTGAAAATGCAGTTTTTGGTCAAACAGGACCTAAAGTTGGGAGCTTTGATGGGGGGTTTGGTGCTAGTTTTCTAGCAAGAGTTGTTGGGCAAAAAAAGGCTAGAGAAATTTGGTTTCTTTGTCGAAAGTATGGAGCGACTGAAGCTTTAAAAATGGGCCTTATTAATGCAATTACACCATTGAATTCTCTGGAAGCAGAGGGGGTTGCATGGGCAAGAGAAATACTTCAAAACAGTCCAACAGCCATAAGGTGCTTGAAGTTTTCTTTTAATGCAGATACTGATGGATTAGTTGGAATTCAGGAACTTGCTGGCCAAGCAACGCATCTTTTTTATACGACTAATGAGTCAAAAGAGGGAAGAAATGCTTTTATGGAGAAAAGAGATCCTGATTTCTCCGAATCAAAATGGCTCCCATGATCTAAGTTATTTTATCTAATCAAAAACCTTGCTGTCTTATTGAACTAAATGCGAATACTTTTTGCTGCTGCTGAGTGCGCCCCAATGATTAAAGTTGGTGGTATGGGCGATGTTGTTGGATCATTACCTCCTGCTCTTGCGAAGCTTGGCCATGATGTTCGATTAATTATTCCTGGTTATGGAAAGTTATGGACCTTGTTGGATATTTCGTCTGAACCTATTTATCGTGGCAATACTATGGGTGCGGACTTTGGAGTTTTTGAGACTAGACATCCCTCTAATGGGCTAACTATTTATTTAGTTGGACATCCTTGTTTTGATCCTGAACGAATCTATGGAGGCGATGATGAAGATTGGCGATTTACCTTTTTTGCTAGTGCTGTAGCAGAATTTGCATGGAATTCATGGAAGCCACAAGTCCTTCATTGTCATGATTGGCATACTGGGATGATCCCAGTATGGATGCATCAAGACCCTGAAATAAGTACAGTTTTTACTATTCATAATCTTAAGTACCAAGGACCATGGAGATGGAAACTTGATCAAATAACTTGGTGCCCTTGGTATATGCATGGTGATCACACTATGGCCTCTGCCATGTTGTATGCAGATAGGGTTAATGCTGTATCTCCAACATATGCTCGTGAGATATGTACCTCTGAATATGGAGAGAAATTAGAAGGACTTTTGAACTATATATCTGGAAAACTACGTGGAATCTTAAATGGTGTTGATTTAGAGGAATGGAACCCTGCCACTGATAACTCATTACCAGCTAATTTTACTGCTGAAAATATTTCAGGTAGATCAATTAATAAGAGAGTCCTTCAAGAGAGAATGGGTCTTGAAGTTAACTCTGAAAAATATTTATTAGGTATGGTTAGTAGACTTGTAGATCAGAAAGGTCTAGATCTTTTATTACAAGTCTCTAATCGACTTCTCTCTTATACTGACTCTCAAGTTGTTGTACTTGGAACTGGTGATAGAAACCTTGAATCATCTTTATGGCAACTCGCAATTGAGCATCCAGGTCGTTTTTCTGTCTTTCTTACTTACGATGATGATTTATCTAGACTCATATATGGAGGAGCTGATGCTTTCTTGATGCCTAGTCGTTTTGAACCTTGTGGAATTAGTCAACTATTAGCAATGCGCTATGGTGCCATTCCTATAGTTAGAAAGGTTGGAGGTCTTGTTGATACAGTAGAACCCCATAATCCTATTACTGAATCTGGTTCTGGATTCTGTTTTGATCGTTTTGAACCAATAGATTTTTATACCGCATTAGTTCGTTCATGGGAAGCATATAGACATCAGAAAAGTTGGAAAGATTTGCAAAAAAAGAGCAATGCTAAAGAAATATAGTTGGGATAGATCTGCTAAAGAATATGAACTGATGTATAAAGATGTTTGTGGACTTAAAGAGCCATCACCAGATGCGGCAGAAGTTGAAAAGTTTTCTTATGGTCAAGAAGCAGATCCTTCAAGAAAATAAATAACTTGAACTTAGTGTAAGTCTTTTAGTTTTTTAATCAGTTTTGATTAAAGTAGTTATATGGAAATTAAGTTAAGAGATTTAATTGAACTTTGGGGTATACCTCTTTTAAGTGATGATATAAAACTTAGTGCACCACTTGGAACTATTTCTACTGATAGCAGGACCTTTGAAAAGGGAAGTTTTTATATACCTTTAGTAGGTGAAAATTTTGATGGGCATGATTTTCTAGATGAGATCCTGCAGAAAGGAGCACAGGCAGCAATAGTTTCAAAAAACTATAGTGGCTCGGTTCCGAGTTCTTTACTTCATTGGGTCGTTTCAGATACTTTATATGCTTATCAACAGATAGCATTACTTCATCGAAGAAATTTAAATCTACCTGTTGTTGCTATTACCGGATCAGTTGGTAAAACAACCACTAGAGAATTGATACGTGCGATCTTATCTCCCTTGGGAGATGTTGTTTCAACGAGAGAGAATGAGAACAACGATGTAGGTGTTCCAAAGACCTTATTGAGATCTTCCTCTAAGGATTCGGCAATTGTTCTTGAAATGGGGATGCGAGGTTTAGGACAGATTGAGCGTCTTTCTCATTGTTCAGAACCTGATGTTGCCGTTATTACAAATATAGGTCATGCTCATCTTGGCCTATTAGGTAGTCGGGAAAATATTGCAAGAGCAAAGTCTGAGATAACTTCGAATTTAAAATCTGACGGGGTTTTAATAATTCCATTCGGAGACGATTTATTAGATAAAGCCTTGAAGGGGAAATGGTCAGGACGTATAATTAGAGTAGCTATACAAAATTATTCATTAGATTGGGTAGGTGCTAATGCTAATTATTTTGTTTCTAAAAATAGTAAACCTGACTACACTGCTCAAATTGATATTCAGAATAACTTAATAATTTTCAATGGTAATAGATTCTTCTTGCCTCTAGAAGGAAGACATAATGCGATGAATTATTTAATGGCATTAGTGGTCGCAGATGAACTGGGGGTAACAAAAAACAATTTAAATAAACTGGATCTTAAAATGCCTCTTGGGAGAAATAGATTAATTAATTGTGGTCCGTTTCTTGTTTTAGATGAAAGCTATAATGCATCTCCAGATTCTGTTATTGCATCACTAGAATTACTAAGAAGTAAACCAGGACGTCATTTTGCAGTATTAGGGACTATGTTTGAGTTGGGACATGATAGCTATTCATTACATGAGAAGGTGGTCAAAAAGGCCGTTGATTTTGGTCTTGAAGGAATAGTTTTTGTTTCCATGGGAGATGAGACTATCGTTATAAAAAAAATACTTAAAGAATTGCCATTTCATGATATTGTTTCCACACCAGAAGAGGCCGCTAAAGTATTGTTGACATGGCTAAAACCTGGAGATGTTGTGTTGATAAAAGGTAGTCGTATACTGAAATTAGAAGAAATAATACCTCTTCTTGATAAAGAATAGCTATTATTTGATTATTCTTTTGTTCCTTAAAATTGCCTTTGACCTTTCAACTACTAAGGTTTTATCTGGGATGTCTTTACTTATAGTCGAACCTGCCCCTACCGTTACATGTGAACCAATTGTTATAGGTGCAACTAATACAGAATTTGCACCAGTCTTTGAATTATCTCCAATAATTGTTTTGTGTTTATTCTTCCCATCAAAGTTTGCTGTAATAGTTCCAGCACCAATATTTACATTATTTCCTAATGTTGAGTCACCTACATAGCTTAAATGATTAATCTTTGTATTCTTACCAATTGAGCTTTTTTTTATTTCGACAAAATTACCTATTTTAGAGCCTTTAAAAATAGTTGATTCAGGTCGAATATGGGCAAATGGACCAATTGAAGTCTCATCTCCAATTTTTGCACCATTTATGTAAGAATGTATTGCTAAAATTCCGTCGCCTAGAGTTGAATTGGTTATTACACTTCCTGGCCCTAGATGACATCTATTGCCAATAATACAGTTCCCCTGAATGTGTGTTTGTGGTTCAATAATCACATCAATACCAAAGCTAGACCCTTCACTGAGAGTGCAACTTGCTGGGTCAGTGAACGAAACTCCTTTATTCATCCAATAGGACTTAAGTTGCTTTTGAATATAAGCCTCACACTCTGATAGCTGGTATCTATTGTTAATTCCAGAGACCTCTTGTGGATCGTCTACTTCGTAATGTAATGCCTTTGGTAGAATGCTAATAGTATCAGTTAGGTAGATTTCATTTTGGCTATTATTGTTAGATAATAACTCTAATACATCTCTTAAATTTTGCCAGTTATAGCAGTATATGCCTGCATTTGTTAATTTGTTTTTTCGTTGTATCTCATTGCACTCACAGTCTTCTATTATGTTTGTCACATGACCATTCTTGTCGGTGAATACTCTTCCGTAACCATCTGCATTTCTCAATGTTGCTGACAAAAAGGTTACACTAGATTCTGATTTTCTGTGAAAGTCTATTAGCTTTTTAAGTGTTGTCTCAGTAAGAAGAGGAACATCTCCATTTAATACTAAAAGCTCTCCTTTGAAATCTTTTAATTTTGGAAGTAATTGTTGAATTGCATGTCCAGTTCCATTTTGAGGTTCTTGATGGACAAATTCCAATTTTGGTGAATTTTTGAGGAAATGTTTAATCTCAAGAGCTTTGTGTCCCACAATTATTAATTGTCTGTTGGGTTTGAGTCGCTTTGTGCATGAGAGAACTCGCTCAATAAGTGTTTTACCTGCGAGGGGATGGAGGACTTTAGGGAGGTTGCTATTCATTCTGGTACCTTTCCCTGCCGCTAAAATTGCGATGGCAAGCATTAGATTTCTTTTTTGCAGAAATCTAATGGCATTGTCGTTATTTGGCAGTATCCCATCTTTTTCTCCAAGCAGAAGTACTTTTCAAAGAGCTATTTAATTGTTCTTTTGTTCTCGTAAAAAGTATTTCTCTTGAGGTTTTGACTCCCGATGGATCTCTATATGGGGTAGCGGCACGTGTTTCTAAATGTTCCATTTCTCTCAGGCTTAAAGCTTTAAATTGTTGATTATTTGAAATATGGTTTTCTTTTATAGGACTTTTCATAGCCACTGTCCCGGCACTCCATTGATTAATATCGTCATCTACTGGCTTAGTTGAGTATATTTCTAACCCAGCCCTTTTTAAGCTTCCTCTTACAGATGCTGCACGTGAATAAGTAATTAATCGGCCTTCATGAGAAAGTTTCTTTGATAATAAAGATAGAAATTCTTCGCTCCATAGCTCTGGACATCTTGACGGTGAGAATGGATCTAAAAGTATTACATCAAATTTTATTGAGTTATTTATTTCATTAATTTTTTTTCTTGCATCTCCCCAGTGTGCTATTCCTTTGCTAATACCTTCATCCCATTTCCCTGTCTTTTTTAATGAGTTGAAAAACCTCAATACCTTTGGAGACCATCGTTCTAGAAAATTGATATTTTTGAGAGCAATATTTAAAGGTCTTTGATCTATCTCTAATCCATGCCAATCAATTTCCATACCTCTCTTTAGCAATACTTCAAGAAAACAACCAGTGTTATATCCCATCCCTATACATACATCTAAAATAGTCATTTTCTTGGTATCAGACAGTTGATCTAACTGGGCAGGTTTTAGATATTTATCGATTGATTCTTTAAGAGCACCATTATTACTGTGGAAAGCTTCTTTATAGTTAGAACTATAAAGACTTAAGCTTCCATCTTTTGTTTTATGAATTGATAACTCTTCTATATCTACAGAAAGGGAGTTATTTTCTTTTACGAAGTCTTTCAAGATCATCCCAAAACTCAGGATATGAAACTGCCGAGGCATTACTGTTCTGCATTGTAGAGTTTCCAGTAGCCATTATGGAAGCAATAGCAAGACTCATGGCAACACGATGATCTGTCTCGCTGTCAAGTTCGCAACCATGGAGATCATTTCCACCGCAAATGGTTAGCCCATCAGGATGTTCGTCAACCTTGGCACCCATTTTTGTTAGTTGTCTTGCCATTACTTCTAAACGATCAGTTTCTTTGATTCTTAATTCCTTTGCACCTTGTATTTTGCTAATACCCTTACAGAAACAAGCTGCTACTGATAATATAGGCACTTCATCTACAAGTCTAGGCATTATCTCTTCATTAATCTCAAATGGCTTTAGATTCTTCTTGTAAATCACCTGAATGTCTCCAACAGGTTCACCTGCTACATCACGAATATTTATTAATTTGATATTTGCTTCCATTCTTTTTAGGACATCAATTATGCCAGTTCTTGTGGGATTTAAACCTACGTTCTCAATTATCAGTTCAGAACCTGGAATTATGCTTCCTGCTACGAGCCAAAATGCAGCTGAGCTTATATCCCCAGGGACTACGATTGATTGACCTTTAAGAGTCTTCCCAGGGTGAACAGTGATATGTCTACCCATTTCTCCACCTACTTCAAGATCCGCTCCAAAGGCTTTGAGCATTCTCTCGCTATGGTCTCTAGATTGAGCGGGCTCAATAACTGTTGTTGAACCCTCTGCGTTAAGAGCCGCAAGTAAAATTGCAGATTTGATTTGAGCACTTGCTACCGGGGTTCCAATGACAGCTCCTCTTAAAATGTTGCCAGTTACTGAAAGTGGAGCATAGTTTCCATGAGATCTACCGGAAACTTTTGCACCCATTAGTGTTAATGGTTGCCCAATTCTTTTCATCGGTCTGTTCCTAAGTGATTTATCGCCCGTAAGAATGAAATGATGATTTTTTTGACCTGCCAGGAGGCCTAAAATTAATCTCATTGTTGTTCCTGAGTTCCCACAATTTAATATTTCTTCTGGCTCTTTAAGTCCATTTAATCCAACGCCATCAATTTCAACTATTTCACCTTTTTTTATCGGACTTATTTTGACACCCATTGCTCTTAAACATTCAGCTGTACTAAGAGGATCTTCAGAGGGCAATATACCCTCGATTGTAGTTTTCCCTTCTGCAATTGCTCCAAACAGAAGTGCTCGGTGTGATATGGATTTGTCTCCAGGTACTTTTACTTTTCCATTGAGTTTGCCCCCCATTTGAAGGCTTCGTAAAGATTGATTGTTAGTCGGAACTCTCAATTAAATTAATAAACCAATTTTTATTATTTTATTTATCTCTCTGCAATATTAGTAATTTATGAATTGTTTGTTTGTTTTTGACGTATTAATTGATCAATAACATAACCAAATAATTCAGGATTAGGTTGACTGTTTTCTAAATCTGATAATCCTAGTTCAATCCATCTTTCATCAATTTTTTCTTCTAGTTCTTTAGATCTAGATAATGGCTTCCCCCAATCGTGATTCTTTTCAGGACCAATTTTTGTTGTAGCATCAATTGCAAGTCTTCCACCCAATCCTAAATTTTCACTAGCGAAGTCGAGTGTGTCAAAAGGAGTGTTCTCTAGTAAAAATAAGTCCCTTTGAGGATCAACTTGACTAGATATGACCCATACAACTTGTCTTGGGTCTCTAATATTTATATTTGAATCGACAACAACTACAAATTTTGTGTAGGTAAATTGAGGTAGTGCACTCCAAAAAGCCATTGCAGCTCTTTTGGCTTGGCCAGGATATGCTTTATCTATGGATATGATTGCTAGTTTGTAACTCAATGCTTCCATGGGAAGGAAGAAATCAATAATTTCTGGAATTTGCTGTTGAAGTATTGGTGTATAAATTCGATTCAAGGCTATTGCAATCATTGCTTCCTCTTTAGGTGGCTTTCCGCTAAATGTTGTTAGAAAAATAGGATTTTTTCTTTGTGTAAGGCAGTGGAATCTAATCAAAGGTGAGGATTCAACTCCTCCGTAAAAGCCCATATGATCGCCAAAAGGACCATCCATCATTTCTTCGCCAGGTGAAATTGAACCTTCTAAAACTATTTCGCTATGGCTTGGGACCTGAAGATCTAGGGTCTTACAATTTGTTAATCGAACACCTTCACCTGCATATAAACCTGCAAAAAGCCATTCACTAAGTTGAACTGGAATGGGAGTGGCCGCTGCCATAACAAGAAGTGGATGAACCCCAATTGCGACAGCAACTTCTAAATTCTTACCAATAGCGGCGGCTTTTTTAAGATGTCTCGCTCCTCCCCGTACACTTAACCAATGCACTGTCATGCTTTTGGCAGATTGTCTTTGTAGCCGATAGACACCTACATTTGGAACACCTGTTTCTGGATCCTTTGTTATTACGAGGCCTAAGGTAATAGCACCTCCTGCATCTTCTGGCCATGGACGTAATAGAGGCAAATCATTAAGATCTAAATCATTTTCGTTTATTACTTTTTGATGACAGGGAGGCAAAAGATCAATGTCTGGCCGAGCTTTGAGTAGATCCCAAGCTACTGATGCGAACTCTCTTATTTGTCCAAAACCTTTTGGAGGCTTTGGTTGTTGGAGAAGGGCTAATTTTTTACCTAGATCTTCAAGTTCTTCTGCCCTCTCAAGCCCCATACTCCAAATGTTTGTTAGCCATAAGCTTTAACAACTTCACAGCTAATAAATCTATCCCGATGCTAAAGAGAATCTCCGATAAGTTAAAACTTCAAACAGAATTCATTCCTAGTCCTAATGAAACATTAAATCTTATACATAAATATTATGAGCAACAGAATAATTTAATAATAAGCTTTACAAATGACAATTTTGATCAAAGCA
>QBWA01000022.1 GCA_003283745.1 Prochlorococcus sp. AG-315-B03
AAGATACGTGCACATTCAGCAACTGATGCAGCATTAATTATTTCAAAAAAAGCTGCAAAAATTGGATTCGAATGGGGTGAAATTGATGAAGTATGGGGAAAATTATCTGAAGAGCTTAATGAGTTAAAAGAAGAGTTAAAAAGCAATCAGTTAACAAATGCTGAATCGGAACTAGGAGATGTTTTGTTTACATTGATTAATATTGCAAGATTGGAAAATTTAAGTTTTGAAGAAGGATTAGCAAAAACAAACAAACGTTTCATAGAAAGATTAACCTATATTGAAGAAAAGATTAAAGGAGACTTAACGTGTCAAGATAAAGTTGTATTAGATAATTTATGGGAATCTGCAAAAGTACATCTAAATCATTAATTATAATAATCTATGAATAATATCTCAAAAGAAAAAATTCAATGGTTTGATGAGTACCATCAAGGTACTAGATATGGTCTAGAAGGAAAAATTCTAATACAAGAGGAAAGCAATTTCCAAACAATAACAATATTTGAAAGCATTAAATATGGCAGAGCATTATTACTTGATAATTGCTGGATGACAGCAGAAAAACAAGAGAAGCATTATCATGAATCTCTTGTTCATCCTGCATTATGTGGTTCTAAAATAATAGATAATATTTTAATTATTGGTGGAGGTGATGGAGGTAGTGCTAGAGAATGTCTTAAATATAAAGAAGTTAAATGTATAGATTTAATAGAAATAGACCCAAAGGTTATTGAACTAAGTAAAAAATATTTAACTTCCATTCTTGGAGATGGGTGGAAGGACTCAAGATTAAATATCAAGATTAAAAATGGAATTGATTGGGTGAAGAATAGAAAAAATGACTCATATGATGTAATTATTGTTGATGGTGCAGATCCTATTGGACCTGCAAAAGAATTATTTAGCCATGGTTTTCTCAACAACTGCAAACGAATACTTAAGCCTGGTGGCATTTTTGCAACACAAAGTGAGTCACCTGAATCATTTCACGAAGCTCACATAAATATTGTCAATTTATTACGCCAAATCTTTGATTTTGCAGATCCTTTATATGGATCAGTACCCATATATCCCAGTGGATGGTGGAGTTGGACATTTGCATCGATGAAAGAAGCAAATTACTTTCATCCTATCGAAAGTCGTATAATTGAAGTCTCAAAAAATTGCCAGATATGGAGCAAGAGATGGCAAAAAGGAGCATTCAGTGCGATGCCAGCCTTCATAGAAAGAGAACTTATTAAATGAATTCAGAAAGCTTTAATAATGTGCCACCATTTAACAATAATAATGCCATATTTATGGCTTCAAAAAGAACTATAAAAAATTGTAAAGTTGGACTGTTAGGTGTTCCTTACGATGGAACAAGTTGTTTTAGACCAGGTTCTAGGTTTGGCCCTTCTGCTATCCGCGAAAGCAGTAATGGAATTGAAACATATTGCCCACAGCTTGATCTTGATTTGGAAGATATAGATTTTACAGATTTAGGTTCGTTGGATATTCCTCTTGGAAATACAATATCAACAATTAGATGTATTAAAAACTCAACATTAAAACTTTTAAAGCATAATTTAAAACCGCTAATTATGGGAGGTGAGCATTCAATAACAACTGGTGTAATTGAGGCGATGGTACAAGATTATCCTAATTTAATAATGCTCCAATTAGATGCTCATGCAGATTTACGAGAGGAGTGGTCAGGCAATAAATATAGTCACGCATGTACCATGAAAAGATGTTTAGAACTACTACCTAGTCAAAAGATCTTACAAGTAGCAATAAGAAGTGGGACGAAATCAGAGTTCAAAGAAATGAATAAGAATAAAAGACTAATTCCACACACTTCCGGGGAAAGCGCTATCCATTTAAAAAAAGCTCTTCAGCAATTTCTAGGAACTCCTATTTATTTAACTTTTGACTTAGATTGGTTTGATCCATCTATTCTTCCAGGGACAGGTACTCCAGAACCAGGTGGCTTCTTATGGAGAGACTTTGCAGCAATTATTGATGTGATAAAAGAACATAACTTAGTAGGAGCAGATGTTGTTGAACTTTCTCCTGTTTTCGATACTTCAGGTATCAGTACAATTCTTGCAGCTAAAGTTATTCGTTCATTAATAATGTTATTAAATAAATAGTGACAAGTTTAATAAAGAATTTCATTATTTGTTACTACTAAAACCTTCCCGAAATCTAATTGTTGATCAATACACTTTTCTTCAATTAAGGGAAGATTTGATTCTTGCTTCATCCAATGATGACAAAAAGCTAACGTAGAGATCTCCGTATGAATTTTTATTTTTCTAAGTTTGCACAAAGAATACGCTTTGTCCTGACTTGCAGCAAATTGCTTACAGCTTCGACAACATCTTGTTGCGGTCATTGAAAATCAACTAAGACTCATAGATTAGTAAAACTTCCCGAATTGAGCCATAAAGAATTAAATTTGATGTTCAAAGTTGTTCTTCATTCCCGTTCTAACTGATTAATGTCTCGTACCATTTAACAAACAATGAAATTACTGCAAACCCCTCTTTATGAAAAATGCTTAGAAATTGGAGGGAAAATGGGTCCGTTTGCAAACTGGGAAATGCCCCTCACTTTCTCAGGACTAATTCAAGAACATAATGCAGTCCGAAGAGATGTTGGGATGTTTGACATATCACATATGGGAGTTGTGTTATTAAAAGGAAAGCATCTCAAGAAAGCATTACAAAAGTTGGTACCTTCAGACTTATTTCGAATAGGGCCAGGAGAAGCCTGCTATACAGTTTTTCTAAATAAAAATGGAGGTATTCAAGATGATCTAATAATTTATGATCAAGGATATAATAATAAAGATGAAGAACGAATCATTCTCGTAATAAATGCAGCGAGAAAAGCATCAGATATTAATTGGTTAAATTTAAATCTATCAAAATACGAAATATCAATCACTGAATATATGCCTGGAGGAGCATTAATAGCTGTACAAGGGCCAAAATCTATTAATGCTTTAAAAAATATTTTTGAAGAGGATTTATCAGCTTTACCTCGCTTTGGGCACACAACTATTACACCAAAAACAAATCTACCAAACTCACAATTACCAGTTTTTATTGCTCGTACCGGTTATACAGGAGAGGAAGGTTTCGAATTCCTAGCACCTAAAGAAACAGCAAGATCAATTTGGGGAAGTCTTATTGATTTAGGAGTAACTCCATGTGGATTAGGCGCAAGAGACACTCTTAGATTAGAAGCCTCAATGCATCTTTATGGAAACGATATCAATTTAGAAACTACCCCTTTCGAAGCTGGGTTGGGTTGGTTAGTACATTTAGAAATGCCTTTTAATTTCATAGGCAGAAAAGCTTTAGAAAAACAAGCTGAAACAGGTTTAAAAAAACAACTTGTTGGTATCAAAGTTCAAGATAAAGGAATTGCACGAAAAGGATATACAATTTTGAAGAACAATTTATCTGTGGGACAAGTAACCAGTGGAACGTGGTCTCCCTCACTTAAAGAAGCAATCGCTCTAGCTTACGTTTCAAGCGAGCATTCACAAGTTAATACTGAGTTAAAAGTAGAAATCAGAGGAAAAGAACACCCAGTTTTAATTGTTAAAAAACCATTTTACAGAAAAAGTTTTTGAGCAAGTAAGAACTCTAGAATGCACAAAAGACAGTCTTTGTGGGAAACTCATTATTTAGTTGGTTAAAAGATTTATGCGCAGCATTTGTTGTGGAGAACTGCGCACCTCGGCAATTGGCGCGAATGTACAACTATGTGGTTGGGTAGATCGACTTCGAGATCATGGTGGAGTCATTTTTATTGATCTAAGAGATAGCACTGGAACTATACAAATAACAGTTGATCCTGATAAAGGAAAAGATCTTTTTAATACAGCTGAAAGTCTCAGGAATGAAACAGTCATTAAAATCAATGGCAAAGTTAGATCTAGACCTGATGAAGCTATTAATTCAAAAATTCCTACCGGTGAAGTCGAAGTATTAGCAGACAGTATAAAAATACTAAATTCTGTTACTACTAATCTTCCTTTTTCAGTATCAATACATGATGAGGAGAGTATCAAAGAAGAAATCAGATTGCGGTATAGATATCTCGATCTCAGAAGGGAAAGAATGAATAAAAATCTTAAATTGAGGCATAACACCGTTAAGGCCGCTAGGAATTTTCTTGAAGAGGAAGGTTTTATAGAGGTTGAGACACCTGTTTTAACGCGATCAACTCCTGAAGGGGCTAGGGATTATTTAGTTCCATCAAGAGTATGTGGTGGAGAATATTTTGCTTTACCTCAATCCCCTCAATTATTTAAACAATTGCTGATGGTTGGAGGTATTGAACGTTACTACCAAGTAGCAAGATGTTTTCGTGATGAAGATTTACGCTCTGATAGACAGCCAGAATTTACACAATTAGATATTGAAATGAGTTTTATGGAGCAAAACGAAATACTTGCATTAAATGAAAAATTAATAGCAAACATTTGGAAAAAAACTAAAGGAATTGATATTCCTATCCCTTTCCCCAGGTTGACTTGGAAAGAGTCTATGGCCCGATATGGTACTGATAGACCAGATACCAGATATGGCATGGAACTTGTAGAGACAAGTGATTTATTTACACAAAGTGGATTCAAAGTATTTTCAAAAGCTATTTCTGCCGGTGGATGCGTAAAATGTATAGCGATTGATCAAGGTAATGAATCCATCAGTAATGTACGCATAAAGCCAGGTGGAGATATTTTTAGTGAAGCACAAAAGGCTGGCGCAGGAGGATTAGCATTTATCAGAGTTCGTGAAAATGAAGAAGTCGATACTATTGGAGCTATAAAAGATAATTTAACTACATCACAAATACATGAACTCCTTTTAAGGACAAATGCTCAACCTGGTGATTTGATACTTTTTGGTGCAGGACCAACAGATATTGTCAACAGAACACTTGATAGAATTAGACAGTTTATTGCTAAAAATTTAAATCTAATTTCCGAAAGTGATTTGAATAACAAATGGAATTTTCTATGGGTTGTTGACTTTCCCATGTTTGAATTCAACTCTGATGAAAATCGTCTTGAAGCAATTCATCATCCTTTTTGTGCTCCAAAAACTGAAGATATTGGTGAAGCAAAAAGTTTATGGAAAGAAAAACTCCCTAATGCTAATGCTCAGGCATATGACCTTGTGTTAAATGGATTAGAAATTGGCGGAGGATCTTTACGCATTCATAATCCAGAGCTTCAAAAAAAAGTATTTGAAGTTATTGGCTTTTCGTCAACAGAAGCAGAAGAACAATTCGGTTTCCTTATTGATGCTCTTTCAATGGGTGCACCTCCTCATGGTGGAATTGCTTTTGGAATTGACAGAATGGTGATGCTACTAGCAAATGAGGATTCCATTAGAGATACAATCGCTTTTCCAAAAACCCAGCAAGCTCGTTGTTTAATGGCACAAGCACCTGCCAATGTTCAAAACGAACAACTAGAAGAACTCCACATTGCTTCCACTTGGGTAGATCCTGAATAAATTAGTAGAAATTCAATGTTAAAGACCTTATCCTCAAGAGAAAGTATAAAAATTCCTTGGCCTTCACAAAGATCGAGGTAATTTAAAGCATGATTGACAAGTAAATGGCAAAATTTGTTTTCGTCACTGGTGGGGTTGTTTCAAGCATTGGCAAGGGAATTGTTGCCGCAAGTCTTGGAAGATTACTCAAATCAAGAGGTTATAGTGTCTCTATTTTAAAACTAGACCCATATCTCAATGTTGATCCAGGAACGATGAGTCCTTTTCAACATGGAGAGGTTTTTGTTACCGAAGATGGAGCTGAAACTGATTTAGATCTTGGACATTACGAACGCTTTACGGATACTGCAATGTCACGATTAAATAGCGTTACTACCGGATCAATTTATCAATCAGTAATTAATAAAGAGAGAAGAGGAGACTATAACGGAAGAACCGTTCAGGTTATACCCCATATCACACGTGAAATACGTGAAAGGATTCACCGTGTAGCTGCTAATAGTGGAGCTGATGTAGTGATATCAGAAATCGGAGGAACTGTTGGAGATATTGAATCGCTACCTTTTTTAGAAGCAATAAGAGAATTTAAATGTGACGTTGAAAGAAAAGATGTAGTTTATATTCACGTCACATTATTACCTTTCATTGGAACATCAGGAGAACTAAAAACCAAGCCCACTCAACATTCAGTAAAAGAATTAAGGTCCATAGGTATTCAACCAAATATATTAGTGTGTCGAAGTGATAGAACTATCAACGACGAATTAAAAAATAAAATTAGTGGTTTCTGTGGAGTTCACTCAGAAGCAGTAATACCTTCCCTTGATGCTGACAATATCTACGCAGTACCTCTTGAACTGAAAAGAGAAGGACTCTGTCGAGAAGTCTTAAATGATCTAAACCTGACTGATCACGAATGTGATTTAGAAAACTGGGCGCAATTAGTACACAAGCTTCGTCATCCTGGCCCTTCAGTCAAGGTGGCTTTAGTAGGAAAGTATATTCAATTAAATGATGCCTATTTGTCAGTTGTGGAGGCATTACGTCACGCTTGTATTGCACAAGATGCATCTTTAGATTTGCATTGGATCAATGCAGAAAAAATTGAGTCGAATGGAGCAGATACACTCCTACATGGGATGGACGCAATAGTTGTCCCTGGAGGTTTTGGAAATCGTGGAGTAAATGGAAAAATCGAAGCCATCAAATGGGCTAGAGAACAAAGAATCCCTTTCTTAGGGCTCTGTTTAGGCATGCAATGTGCTGTTATTGAATGGGCTCGCAATCAAGCTGGATTTAAAGATGCTTCTAGTGCTGAGCTTGATCCAAAATCCAAACATCCAGTAATCCATTTATTACCAGAACAACAAGATGTAGTTGATCTTGGAGGCACAATGCGACTTGGTGTTTATCCTTGCAGACTACAATCAAACACAATTGGCCAAAATTTATACAAAGAAGAAGTCGTATACGAAAGACATAGACATCGTTATGAATTCAATAATTCTTATCGTAGTCTCCTTATAGAATCTGGTTATGTCATTAGTGGAACTTCACCTGATGGTCGATTGGTCGAACTAATCGAATTAAAGAGTCACCCTTATTTTATTGCTTGCCAATACCATCCAGAATTTCTTTCTAGACCAGGGAAACCTCATCCTTTATTTCGTGGTTTAATTGAAGCTGCTCAATTGCGTGTACCATCTTCTCCAAGTGAAGCCCTGAATACAAAATTAACAACTATTGAAGAAGAGTCAGTCAACAAACAATAAATGGAAGCATCTCTACCCGTAGTGGAATGTTTTCATTCTCTACAAGGAGAAGGAGCACACGCGGGAAGAAGCGCTTTCTTCATTAGATTAGCTAGTTGCAAAGTTGGCTGTTCATGGTGTGACACAAAAGAATCATGGAATTCAGCCGTTCATCCACAACAAAATGTAGTTAAATTGTCCTTAAAGACAGCAAAAGCTCAAAACGAAGGAGCAGCTTTTGTAGTTATCACAGGAGGTGAGCCATTACATCATGATTTAAATCAACTATGCAAGGAGATTAGAAAATCTACATTAGACCAACAAAATAATTCTATACCTATTCATCTCGAAACTAGTGGTGTAGATCCATTAAGTGGTAATCCAGATTGGATCACTTTATCTCCAAAGCGTCACTTTCCACCAAGATCAGACGTTCTCTTTTCCTGCCAAGAATTAAAAGTTGTCATCAATAACGAAGAGGATTTATATTTTGCAGAAGAAATGGCGACTCAAACAAACATTAATGCCATGCCTAAAGCCCAATTATTCTTACAAGCTGGATGGAAAAATCAAAAAGCACAAACTCTTGCATTCACACATGTTAAAAACAATCCCCATTGGAGACTAAGTATGCAAACTCATAAATGGCTGGGTGTACTTTAAGCATTGATATGAATAAGTTGTATCTACACTGTCTTAAAAAAGAAAAAATAATTAAATGACTGAACCAACAACAGTTGCATTGCTATCAGGAGGAATTGATTCTGCGACAGCTGCTGGGATAGCTTTAGAAGCGGGACAAAAAGTGATTGGTTTATCATTTGATTATGGTCAACGTCATCGCAAAGAATTACAAGCAGCAAAAACATTAGCCAAATATCTAAAACTTGAAGAGCATCTAATAATAAAGATTAATCTATCTTCTTGGGGTGGGTCTTCCTTAACCGACCCCTCACAAGAAATACCCACAAAAGGTATTCAAAAAAATATTATTCCTAACACTTACGTGCCAGGCAGGAATACTATTTTTGTTGCTATTGGGTTGAGTCTTGCAGAAGCTCGAGGAGCAACTCGAATAGCATTGGGAATAAATGCCATGGATTATTCTGGGTATCCAGATTGTAGGCCTGACTATCTAGACGCATATCAAGAATTAGCTAATTTATCCAATAAAGTAGGTAGAGATGGAAAAGGTATAGAACTCTGGGCCCCGTTACTTCACTGGGAAAAAACTAAAATCTTTAGAGAAGCATTACGTTTGAAAATACCGATTAAAAAAACATGGAGTTGCTATCAAGGAGAACCTAAAGCATGTGGAGAATGTGATAGTTGTCGTATAAGAGATCAAGCTCTAGAAGAGATAGGTCGTGTAGATCTTTGTAGTAGAAGCATCTTGTGAAAACTCCTAAACGACTACTTTGCCAATGGGAATCACCTGAGGTAATAGCTTATAAATTAATTCAAGAATGGGGTGAAGCAGGTTTTATCTGGCTTGATGGAGATGGCAGTCATTTAGGGAGATGGGTTACATTAGCGGTTAAGCCACAAGAACAATTTTGTTCTAGAAACTTAGAAAATTCAAAAAAAGAATCTAATCCCTTTCAAATTTTGCGTCACTTACCTCCTGGTCATTGGACTGGTTGGTTAAGCTATGAAGCGGCCTCTTGGACAGAGCCTAAAAATCCATGGAAATCAAGCTCTATAGCAACTCTTTGGATAGCTTCTCATGACCCTATATTAAAATTTGATCTTCAAAAAAAGCAACTATGGCTAGAAGGACAGAATGAAAAACGAATAGCTATTATGGAGAATTTTCTAAAAAACACTTTCAATCAATGCCATTTTGAGCCTAAAAATGGAGCCTCTGAAAAAATCAAAAGAACAGAAAATATTCCACTAGACTCATGGGAATGGATATTAACTAGTGCGGAATATTCAAAAAGAGTTGATGATATCAAAAATTTGATTGCAAATGGAGATATTTTTCAAGCTAACCTCAGTACATCTTGCCAGGCTAAATTACCAAAGTCTATGACTCCAATAGACGTATATTCTAGACTGAGAAAATATTCACGAACTCCATTTGCTGGTGTAATCATTGGAGATAATCTTACAAAAGGAGAAGCTATCATATCTGCCTCACCAGAAAGATTTCTTAAAGCTCTGCCTAATGGTGAAGTAGAAACAAGGCCAATAAAAGGAACTCGACCTAGAGATAAAGATCCAAAAAAAGATGCTGATTTAGCAGCTGAACTTATTTGCAGCACTAAAGACCATGCAGAAAATATAATGATTGTAGATCTTCTAAGAAATGATCTTGGAAGAGTGTGCAAAGCTGGATCGATTCATGTACCTCATCTACTAGTTTTAGAAAGCTATCCCCAAGTACATCATCTCACTTCTGTAGTCAAAGGTGTGCTGAATGAAAATAAAAATTGGGTTGACTTACTGCAGGCATGCTGGCCAGGTGGTTCAGTTACCGGTGCACCCAAGCTAAGAGCATGCAAAAGATTATATGAACTTGAACCAACAGCAAGAGGTCCATATTGCGGATCAATATTAAATATGAATTGGAATGGAGTCTTTGATAGCAATATTTTAATTCGCTCTTTAATGATTAAAGAATCAACTATTAAAGCCCATGCTGGATGCGGAATTGTTGCAGACTCAGACAGCAAGAAAGAGGCTGAAGAAATGAATTGGAAATTATTGCCTCTTTTAAATGCATTAACATGACAACAAATCAAAATTTAGGATGGATTAATGGTCAATGGGAGAGATCTCAAAATTTAAAAATACCAATAAATGATCGGGGTCTAAATTTTGCAGATGGAATCTTTGAAACAATTCTAATTTTTAATGGAGCTCCACAACTTGTTGACCAACATTTACTTAGATGGGAAAACAGTGCAAATCTATTAGGTATGAACCCTCCACCTTCCAAAGAATGGGTGCTGGCACTGATTTCTGATGGAATCAATAAATCTCACTTACAAAAAAAAAATGGAGCAATTCGTCTCAACTGGAGCAGAGGAGAATCTATCAAACGTGGTATTGATTTAAACAATACAAACTCTCATCGTTTTTGGATAGAGATAAATCATTACCAACCAAATTTTAAACCTATATCAACATTCATTAGTAAAACAGAAAGAAGAAATTCTTTTAGTCGCTTAAGTAGATGCAAAACATTTTCCTATAACCAATCAATTCAAGCACGTCTAGAAGCAAAACAAGCAGGATACAATGACGCATTATTATTAAATAGTGATGGTAATATGTGTTGCAGTACGACAGCAAATATTTTAGTAAAAAGAGAGAGTCATTGGCTTACACCTCCTGTAAGCAACGGATGTCTACCAGGTATCATGCGTCAGCGTGGTATTGACTTAAATATTATAAAAGAAGCAGTAATTAAAGCCACACCACACAACGGGGATGAATGGTTTTTAATCAATAGTTTAAGTTGTCGTCCAATTAAAAATATAGCTACAAGAAAATTATATATGTCAACTAACCCTGAAAAATTTTGGCTTGATTTATTAAAAACTGTATAAAGTTAGCTTATTTAAAAACAGCTAGATTGGCATTGGAAAGGTGACATTCGCAGGTGTAGGTGAGCAAGCCTCTACTTGGAAATCTACAACTGGACCTATTACCACGATCGACGGGGAAGTTAAATTTTGAGTTTTTGCCTCATGACAAAGCTCAATTAATGGTGCTTTGACAAAACGTTGACCAATAACCGTACCCTGCTCAATCACTGCAGAAGAAGTCTGAGGCTTCATGCCACCTGCAATTAACTCTTCTGAAATAAACTTCAAATTATGAACACCCATATATATAACTAAAACATCACAAGATTTTGCTAAAGAACGCCAATTAACAACTGGGCGTTTTTTATCAATACCCTCATGTCCAGTCACAAAAGTAACTGAAGACCCAGCCAGTCTATGAGTCACAGGTATCCCAACATAAGCAGGAGCAGCTATACCAGATGTAACTCCTGGAACAACTTCTAGTGGAACACCTCTTTCATGAAGATATAAAGCTTCTTCTGCACCTCTACCAAACAAAAAAGGATCACCCCCTTTTAATCTAACAATGCAGGAATAACTCTTTGATAAAGAATAAAGGATATCATTCGTTTTTCTCTGAGGCACTGAATGATGACCTCGCCTCTTCCCTACTGAGTGAAGTTGACAATGTTTAGAAGCTAATTGAATAAGCTCAAGAGGAACTAAAGAGTCATATACAAGCGCATCACATTTACTAATCAATTTTTGTGCTTTTACTGTTAAAAGATCCGGATCACCAGGACCGGCACCAACAAGATATACAGTGCCAAGATTCTTTCTAATCATGGCAAGTTTCCCAAAATATCAACTAAGCCTCGATGAATGAATTTGATATTAAGTAAAGATTTTATATTATCCCTATTACTATGTTATCAAAAACAAGCTATGGCATGTCAAATAAATATGAAGAATTTAAAATCTATTTAAAAAAAATAGGTAGTGGTGAATTCACCGGGAAAAGTCTAACTCGCATGGAATCTGCCAAGGCAATGAAACTAATGCTTACAAAACAAGCTAGTGCCGCACAAGTAGGTGCTTTCATGATTGCACATAGAATTAGACGTCCTAAACCAGAAGAATTAGCAGGAATGATTGATGCTTATTTGAAATTAGGACCCAAGATTAAATCAAATAAAAATCAACGACAACCAATATTTTTTGGAATGCCTTTTGATGGTCGCACTAAAACTTCACCAATTTACCCTCTAACAACATTACTTTTATTAAGTCAAAAACAACCTGTTATTTTTCATGGAGGTTCTCGTATGCCTGTGAAATACGGAATTACCCACAACGAATTATTTCAAGCATTAGGCATCAATTTAAGTGGTCTATCAATTGAACAACTGCAAAGATTTTTTAATCATAATGAACTTGCTTTGATTCATCAGCCTGATCATTTTCCATTAGCTGAACATTTAATTTCCTATAGAGATCAAATTGGGAAGAGACCACCTCTAGCTAGCATGGAATTAATTTGGAACTCCCATCAAGGAAATCATCTACATATTAGTGGTTATGTACATTCGCCTACTGAAGAAAGACATTGGAAGACACTTGAGCTTATGGGCGAGAAAAATATAATTACTGTCAAAGGGCTTGAAGGTGGAATAGATCTTTCAGTTAATCATTCTACAACAATTGGATATTATAAAAATCAGCAAGGAAAGAGAGAAGTTTTTCATCCAAAAGATTATGAGTGTTCAGGAGAAGATATAAAATGGAAGGATATTGAAGAATGGAAAAGATTTGCTTTTGAAGCTCTTGCTGGGCAGGGACCGTTAATCGACGCTCTTCATTGGAATGCGGGTATTTATTTTTTCTATGCAGGCTTAAGTCCTGACATAAAAGAAGGAATTAATAAAGCTAAATCCGTTATCAATGAAGGGGATGCAATGCACAAGTTAGAACAATTAATTAACTGGCGCAAGAAAAATATTGATTAAAAATATGTTTAGTCAAATCTTTTTTCCATTAAATAACGATAAAAAATAACACCACCTATTTTAATAGTTTCTGGAGAAATAGTTTTCCAACCATGATTTAAAAATAATTGATAACTAAATAAACTTGCCTCGGTTGATAACCTAATAGTTTGATCCTCTTGAGCTTCTTCATCTATCTTATTAAGAAGATCTGTAGCATGTCCCTGTCGTGAAGAGCGGCCTCGGCAATAAAGTAACGCCAATCGATCTTGAGGATATTTAACTGCAAAAGCCTCAATCACTGAGTCAACACAACTTGCCCATCCCTTCCCTTCTGTAAGTGGTTTATCTAGAACACCCGGAAGATAAGCTAAGCCTGACCATGCATCAATTTGTTCCTCACTATATAAAGAATTAGAAGAAGTACAAATCGCATCTTCATAAACTTCTCTCAAAACCATTTGATCAGAGCTATGCAAAGGTCTCAAATAGCGATTTGAACTCTGATTTTCAAGATTAAAAGCCAAAAGAACTGAAAATATGAGATGGTGAATAAATTATGAATTGATAACTGTGCGAAGGCCCAAAATTCCTACTCTGTTAAGTGCTTTTATTACACTTCTAAATGATCGGCTTGGGGAAACAATTGTTTTTCCTTTATTGCCATTTTTATTAGAACAATTCACAAAAAGCGGAACAACACTTGGCCTATTAGCCGGAACTTATGCAATATCTCAGTTTGCTGTAGCACCATTAATTGGCGCGCTTAGTGACCGTTTCGGTCGTAAGCCAATAATGATTACATGCGTATCAGGTTCAGTAATTGGATTATGTTTATTTGCATTAACAGTAAGTTTAGATTGGCCAAATTATTTACCTTTATGGGCATCAAGTTTACCCTTATTATTGTTATTTTTAGCTAGAATAATAGATGGTATTAGTGGTGGGACGGCTGCAACTGCTACTGCAATACTTGCAGACATATCTACTCCAGAAAACCGCGCAAAAACTTTTGGCTTAATTGGAGTAGCATTTGGTTTAGGCTTTATTCTTGGTCCAGGATTAGGCACAACCCTTGCTCAGTATAGTGTTACTTTACCTGTGTGGGCAGCAAGCGGATTTGCTCTGATAAATCTTAGTTTAGTAATTTGGCTTTTACCTGAAACTTTACCCAAAAACAAAAGAAATTTATTACCAAGAAAAAGAGATCTTAATCCATTTAGCCAATTAAAAATTGTATTTATAAATCCTTTATCGAGAACACTCTGTTTATCATTTTTTGTTTTCTTTATGGCATTCAATGGTTTTACAGCTGTTTTAGTACTTTATTTAAAAGAAAAATTTCAATGGAATCCTGGATTATCTAGTCAAGCTTTCATAGTGGTTGGAGTCATAGCAATGATTGTTCAAGGAGGTTTAATTGGTCCATTAGTAAGAAAATTTGGCGAATGGAAATTAACTTTTACAGGAGTTGGTTTTGTTATGGCAGGATGCTCTCTATTGACCCTTGCAAATATTGATAATTCAATTCCCTTAGTTTTTACTGCAGTTGCAATACTTGCAATGGGAACAGGACTTGTGACTCCTAGTTTAAGAGCACTAATTTCTCGTCGACTCAGCGCTGCAGGACAAGGAGCGGTATTGGGAAGCCTGCAAGGGTTACAAAGTCTTGGAACCTTTCTTGGTGCTACAGCAGCAGGATTCTCATATGATTTGTTGGGTCCAAAAAGTCCATTTTTTGGCACTATATTCCTTCTCCTAATGGTTTTATTTTTAATTTCAGGTAAAAGCTTTA
>QBWA01000023.1 GCA_003283745.1 Prochlorococcus sp. AG-315-B03
GATAATTCTAAAAATAATAAATGGGTAGCAGCTCTAACATTTGGGGAAGGATGGCACAATAATCACCATGCATTCCCAAGTTCTGCAAAGCATGGGCTCCAAAAAAACCAAATTGACCTAACTTGGCAACATATACGTTTTTTAAACGCTCTTGGGCTAGCTAAAAAGATTCGATTACCTATCGCGTCGTAAAGTTATCCATAAGTAATTAAGCATAGCTCTCAATCAATCCATGGCTAAACGAGTTCAAGTTGTTCTAAATGAAGACATCAAAAGTCTTGGTAAAGATGGTGACCTTGTAGAAGTTGCACCTGGTTTTGCAAGAAACTATTTATTACCAAATAAAAAAGCCTTACCAGTAACGCCGACTGTTCTCAAGCAAGTCGAACATAGAAGAGCAAAACAAGCTGAAAAAGAGGCTGCCAAGAAACAAGAAGCTATAGATTTCCAAACAGCTCTTACGACCATTGGAAGATTTACAGTTAAAAAGCAAGTAGGTGAAGATGGTGTTTTATTTGGAACCGTGACAAATGGAGATATTGCAGAAGTTATTAAGGAAGTAACTAAAAAAGAAATTGATCGAAGAGAAATTTCTGTCCCTGAAATTCATGGAGTAGGCAAATACAAGGTTCAAATCAAGCTTCACAGTGAAGTAAATGCTGAAATCAACCTTGAAGTTGCTAGTTACTAATAGTTGCATATCGCCAATAGGTAGCCAAAGTAAGAGACCTGGCGTACGGCTTAAATAAATGATTAGTGACCCCTCCCCAAATAATGGAGATTTGTCCAAATCAATTAAAAATCTTGGAAGATCCAAAACTTCCAAAATTGATACTCCCAAATTTGAAGCCCAAACAGACCAAATACCACCTCAAAACTTAGAAGCAGAAGAATCTGTTTTAGGTGGGATTCTTCTAGATCCTGATGCCATAAGCCGAATAGCAGATTTTTTACAACCGGAAGCTTTTTATATTTCTGCACATCGAGAAATTTTTCGAACTGCGTTAATGCTTCATAGCCAAGGTAAACCAACAGACTTAACTGCCATGAGTGCATGGCTTGCTGATACTAATTCATTAGAGAAAATAGGAGGCAATAATCGTTTAGTTGAATTAGTCGAAAGAGTTACATCCACTGCATCAATTGAGCAAGTGGCAAAATTAATAAGTGACAAATTTCTCAGAAGACAATTAATTAGATCTGGTAATGAAGTTATAAAATTAGGGTTTGATCAAAGTCTTCCTATGGAAGATGCCATAGATCAAGCAGAACAAAAGATTTTTGCAATTAGTCAAGAGCAACCATCAAAAGGCCTAACACCTACAGCCGAAATTCTTACAAGTACTTTTAATGAAATTGAAAGTCGTTCATTAGGAACTTCTGTAGCTGGCATACCCGTAAATTTTTATGATCTTGATGCAATGACTCAAGGTCTTCAAAGAAGCGATCTAATAATTGTTGCAGGCAGGCCAGCGATGGGTAAAACATCAATTGTCCTTAATCTTGCAAAAAACGTAGCTCAACTTCACGACCTTCCAGTTTGTATATTTAGTCTTGAGATGAGTAAAGAGCAATTAACTTACCGATTGCTATCGAGTGAAGTAGGGATTGAAAGCGGAAGATTAAGAACTGGTCGATTACAGCAGGATGAGTGGCCACTTCTTGGACAAGGTATAAACACACTAGGTCAATTGCCAATATTTATTGACGACAAACCAAATTCAAGTGTTCTAGAAATGCGCTCATTATGTAGACGCTTAATTGCAGAACAAGGAAAGGAACTTGGCCTAATTATTATCGATTATTTACAACTAATGGAAGGTAGTACACCAGATAATCGAGTACAAGAAATCTCAAGAATTACAAGAGGTTTGAAAGGTATGGCGAGGGAACTAAAAGTTCCTGTGATAGCACTTTCTCAATTAAGTCGCGGGGTTGAATCTAGAACTAACAAGAGGCCAATGCTAAGCGACCTGCGTGAATCAGGCTCAATAGAACAAGATGCTGATTTAGTTTTAATGATTTATCGAGATGAGTATTACAATCCAGAGACTACTGACCGAGGTATTACAGAAGTAATCGTCACAAAGCATAGAAATGGTCCTGTAGGGACAGTTAAATTACTATTTGAACCTCAATTCACTAGATTCAGAAACCTTGCGGCTTAACTCCTAAAAAAGATTAAAATACCCCAGCATGAGTTGATTGATGATTAATAAGCAATCTACAAATGAAATATTTGATGTCATTGTTGTTGGTGGTGGCCATGCCGGCTGTGAAGCTGCATTAACCTCAGCCAGATTAGGTTTAAATACTGCTTTATTTACACTTAATCTTGATCGTATTGCATGGCAACCATGTAATCCTGCCGTAGGCGGACCTGCAAAAAGTCAACTAGTCCATGAAGTTGATGCATTAGGAGGAATAATAGGAAAATTAGCAGATTTAACAGCTCTTCAAAAAAGAGTACTTAACTCAAGTAGGGGACCAGCTGTAAGAGCTTTAAGAGCACAAACAGATAAACGCTTATATGCAAATGAGATGCTTAAAGTACTTCGAGAAACGCCAAATCTGAAGATTCGCGAGGCTATGGTGACAGGCCTAGAAATTGAAACTTTTGCTAAGAAAGACATTAGTAGTAAGCCTGAAGAAACAGAAAGAATTGGCAAAGTAAAGGGAATTAAAACATATTTTGGAAGTATTTTTTCTGCTAAAGCAGTCGTACTTACAACTGGTACTTTTCTAGGAGGAAGAATTTGGATTGGTAATAAATCTATGAGCGCTGGTCGAGCAGGTGAACAGGCATCTGAAGGCTTAACAGAAGAATTACAAAAAATAGGTTTTATAACTGATCGTTTAAAAACTGGAACACCTGCCAGAGTGGATAGAAGAAGTATTGATCTTGGTTCTCTTGATGAACAACTGAGTGACGCTTCAGATCGATTTTTTTCCTTTGACCCTACATCATGGAAAAGTGGTGAGCAGATGAGTTGCCATATAACTCGTACAACAAAAGAAACACACCAACTTATTAAAAAGAATCTACATTTAACTCCAATTTATGGTGGTTTCATAGATAGCAAAGGGCCAAGATATTGCCCTTCCATCGAAGATAAAATCGTTCGATTCGCAGACAAAGATTCACACCAAATTTTTCTAGAACCTGAAGGAAGAGATACTCCAGAAATTTATGTACAAGGTTTTTCAACTGGATTACCTGAAAACTTACAATTGGAACTTTTAAGAACCCTTCCAGGCTTAGAGCAATGCATCATGCTTAGACCAGCCTATGCGGTTGAATATGACTATCTTCCTGCCACTCAACTCCTACCATCATTAGAAACAAAAAAAATTAAAGGGTTGTTTAGTGCTGGACAACTTAATGGAACAACAGGATATGAAGAAGCCGCTGCCCAAGGCTTAGTAGCAGGTTTAAATGCTTCAAGATTAATTAAAAATCAACCCGAAGTTATCTTTGGTCGCGAAAGTAGTTACATAGGAACTATGATTGATGATCTAGTTTCCAAAGACTTAAAAGAACCCTATCGAGTATTAACAAGCCGAAGTGAGTATCGATTAGTACTTAGAGGTGATAATGCAGATAGAAGACTAAGTCCATTAGCACACCAGCTAGGACTAATTGATGAAAGAAGATGGAAAATATATTGTTCCAAACAAGAATCTATAGAAATAGAAAAATCAAGGATGAATAAAGAGCGTATAAAAGATAGTGATAAAATCGCGACAAAGATAAAAATATCTACTGGAACACCTATTAAAGGTTCATTAACATTAGCAGACTTCTTACGACGAACTAATGTTCATTGTAAAGACCTAATTAATTATAATTTAATGGATAGAAATATGCCTTTAGATGTTCAAGAAGGGGTAGAAATAGATATTAAATACAGTGGTTACTTAGAAAGACAAACAGCTCAAATAAATCAATTCAAAAAACAAAGTGAAAAGTTGCTACCAAGAAACTTAAATTACAACAATATAAACACTCTTTCTAAAGAAGCAAGAGAAAAACTATCTATCTCACAACCAGTCAGTCTTGGGCAGGCCGCACAAGTTCCAGGAGTAAGCAAAGCTGATCTCACTGCACTTCTAATTTGGTTGAAAATAGAAAACATGAAAAAAGCAGAAAGTAATGAACATAAAAAATCCAAACCATCAAGCAAGTGAATTCACACCAAACACCTTTAATTTCACCTGATCTCATTTGGGAAGCACCCAAAGAAAGTGTTCTCTCTGGAAAAGGTCACGAAAAACTTCCTGGCCCATGGCAATTAATGCTATTAGGAGATGGGAGTCCTACAAGAAATTTAAAACTTTTGACTGGTCATGAAGTCGCCGTCAAACTTATTTCTATGGGCATAGAAAGTAACCCTAAAGCAAAAGTTCCTGAAGAAGTAAAAGAATTAGAGCCACCCTTGCTTCGACGACAAGTTTGGTTGACCTGTGGGGAAATAACTCTGGCATGGGCTGAGAGCTGGTGGAATTATCAAGAAGCCGAAAAACATCTTCAAAACAAGAATCAACCAATATGGAAAAGTCTCACGCAAGGTCGCTCAGAACTTTTCAGAGAGGTAGACGGCTTGGCCTTAGTAAGTGCGGATTGGTTAGAATTAGAATTTAACAAAGAAGGACCTTTTTGGAGTAGGCATTATCGATTTTTTCGTCAACAAAAAGAATTAACGGTAATTAGAGAAGTATTTAATCCTGAATTAGAAACATGGTTAGGCCCAATACACAGAATAGCTTTTTAAAACATTAATAATATTTTTTTCTACTTGACCTAGGCAAATTTTTTCTTCTATAAGAATTCATACTAGAGCTATAATTATCAAAGTCCTGATTGTGTGTTTCGATTAACTGCTCTTTTCTTTCCCAATTGTTTACCTTGAATGATTGTTCATCAGGCCATTCATTCTCATCATCTAAATTATTTCTTATTTCATTAATTTGAGGAGGCAAAGCCTTAGGACCTCTCAATGAAATAGCACCTAGAGGTCTTTTTTTATTTTCTTTAATTTCTGGCATTGGCTCATGGATCTCTTCAGTATCTAACCAATCGTCATCGTCTTCAAAAAACCAATCAATCTTCTCCTCCACCCAACGCCCAACATTCTCCAAATTAGCGCCAGTAGATTTTGCTTGGCGTTCTCCTCTCATTCCCCCAGGACGATTGCCAGATACGCCGTCAACAACCTGTTTTCCTGTTTGAATCCATTTTTCCATTCTCCTATCTAAAGAATCTCGAGATCGTTGCCGACTTAGATTTCGATTTTGGCGGGATCGTTGACGACTTGGATTTTGATTTTGGTATGAGCCCATAAGTAGAATTTAACGCTTTGTTCTAAACATTTGAAAAATCTGGTAATGAAATTCTCAAAAAGATTAATCAAAGAAAATATGATCAATTAAAAACATTTATTTCTTATCAAGAATTCGTTCGTATTGGAGCAAACATTTTTTATTCCATTTGCCCTTAAAAAAACTGTTACAACAGCTCCGGCATGCAGCACCTTTCATTAAACGTTGATATGAGAAACTTCTATTACATGATGGACAAGTTGCCAACCATCTAGGGGCTTTCTTTGGTGTTGGGAAAGAATGACGAACCGTCACTTTGAAATTATTCTGTAAAGAATTTATTTCTTGCATGCGTTGATGAAAATAAGGACCATGAACCTCCTTAACTTTTAAAACTAAATCTATCCATGCGTGGATCATTTCATGACATAAAGTGCTCTCTAAAGCTTTTGCAGGAAGATTAGAAAGCAAAGGTTTAGAAAGAATTATTTCGCATTCTTGAATTCCAAAGAAATTAGATTTTCTTCGATATAAGCCTGCTGTAGCTTTCATCCTGCCATCACTCCAACGTATACCAACTCTTGGAATGCCCTCCTTAACCAAAGACCCTTGAAAGTATTCTGTGTTTAATCTATGAAAAATTGGTAATACAGGTATCACAGACATATGCGCAGATAACCCGATGGCTTTACTATTCAGATAACATTCTGACTAACAGTCGATAACAAACAAGCTGATTTCTATAGTTAGTAGGTCAGAATCTCTAATTAAACCGCATAAGAAAAATGGATGGTGCTCTAGTAAAAACAATTGGACTCAAAGTCCTTCTCGTAGGAGTTAGTGCACTTTTACTCTTCTGGACTTTCAATGCAATAAAACTCGTTATTAGCGCTAGAGGAATAAATCCGCTGATCAAACAATTTTTCAATCAAATTGCGGCTGGGCGTATTGATGGTGCCTATAGGCTCACAACGAAAGGCTATAAGCAACACGTCAACAGACAAGACTTTATTAAATTCCTAGGTGGCTTACAACTTAATCGTTATAGAAATTTGAAATCTGGTCGCCCAAGAATCGAAGATAAGGAAATAATGCTTACTCTAAAACTCAAATCAGAAGATAAAAAAGATGAAATGCCTCTGGATTTTACCTTTATCAAAATAGACGAAAATTGGAGAATTGATCGTATTGCAAAAGCTGAAAATTAATGAAATAAATTTGCAACGTGAAATCAAACTTTAATGATCTTTCAAAGCGTGCAAAAGAGCTTAGAGAATTACTAAACCAAGCAAATCATTCTTATTATGTCTTAGATTCTCCTAATATGGAGGATGCTATTTATGATCAACTTTACAGAGAGTTAATTAATATTGAGTATAATAATCCCTCTCTCATAACCTCAGATAGTCCATCGCAAAGATTAGGTGGCAAAGCTTCCAAAGGATTTCAAAGTATAACTCATAATATCCCTCTGCTAAGTTTAGATAATGCGTTTAATCTTCAAGAGTTAAAAGCATGGCATGAAAGAACTACTAAATTAATTAGTCAAGAGATAAAATATCAATTGAATTCACATAAATTAGAATTAACATGTGAACTAAAAATTGATGGTAATGCAATTGCACTAACCTATGAGAAAGGTATATTAACTAAAGCAGCTACAAGAGGAGACGGAAAAGAAGGAGACAATATCACTTCTAATGTTCGTACAATTTCGACAATTCCTCTTTCCTTAGGATTAAAGAATCCACCTCCTATATTAGAAATAAGGGGAGAAGCATTTATGCCTAACAAAACCTTTGAAAGGATCAATATACATAGAAAAAATATTGGTGAGATGCTTTTTGCAAACCCTCGTAATGCATGCGCAGGTACACTAAGGCAATTAGATCCAAAGATTGTTGCCTCAAGAAATCTAGATTTCTTTGCCTACAGTATACATATTCCCGAGGATTGGGAATTACTAAATCTTAACTTAAAAAAACCCATAGCTCAATCTGATGCACTTAAGTTTTTGAAAGATATTGGTTTTAAAGTAAATCCAAATTCCCAGCTTAAAAGTAACTTAGAAGATGCAAATTCATTTTATAAATATTGGGAAATAAAAAAAAATAATTTACCATATGCTACCGATGGGATAGTTGTAAAAGTTGATAGTTTTACAATTCAAAATCTTTTAGGATCTACTAACAAAGCACCAAGATGGGCTATCGCTGTCAAATATCCTGCTGAAGAAAAGCCAACCAAACTAAAGAGATTGGTCTTTCAAATTGGAAGAACAGGTGCTGTAACTCCTGTTGCAGAATTTGAACCAGTTCTTTTAGCTGGTACATCCGTAAACCGAGCTACTCTTCACAATGCCAAAAGATTAAACACTTTAAATCTTCATAGCGAAGACACAATCATTGTTAGAAAAGCTGGTGAAATTATCCCTGAAGTTATAAATGTCATAGCTGAACTGAGAGTTTCTAATGCAACTTTGGTTCAACTTCCCAAAAACTGCCCTGAATGTAATTCAGAATTAATACAGGAAGCTAATGAAGCAGTAACTAAATGTGTTAATAAAAATTGTCCAGCTATATTAAAAGGCCTTTTACTTCATTGGGTTAGCAAAGCATCTATGAATATTGATGGTTTAGGAGAAAAAATAATTTCTCAATTAATTAATAAAGGTTATGTTAAGTCAATCTCTGATTTATATAAACTCGAAATCAATTCAATTTCAAGCCTTGAAAGATTCGGTAACAAGTCAGCTAATAACCTACTATTTGAATTACAAGAATCGATAAAACAACCCTGGCAAAAACAACTCTATGGTTTGGGTATTCCTTTAGTCGGTGAAGCAAATGCGAAATCTCTTGCAAAGGCATTTAATAGTATTGAAGATCTTTCAGAAATAATAAGTAAATCACCCAAAGTAGTTACTAATATTTATGGAATTGGAAATGAAATTACAGATTCTATTATTCATTGGTTTTCTGATCCGCAAAATATTTTGTTAATTAAAGAGCTGAAAGCGATTGGATTCTCCTTGGGCAAAACAAGCAATTCTAATGAAAAAGAATCAGAAGATAATATAAATAAATCATATCCTTTAGAAGGAAAAGTTATTGTTTTAACTGGAAGCTTAAACTCAATGACTCGAAACGAGGCTAAACAAATTATTGAAGATGCAGGTGGAAAAGTGACATCTTCAATCAGCAAAAATACTGATTATCTGATTGCTGGAGAGAATTCAGGAAGTAAATTACAAAAAGCACATGTGCTAGGCATAACAATAATTAACGAAAAGGATCTACAACTATTACTATAAAAGCCTCGAGACACTTTTTAAATGAATAAAATTAGTATCTACTCACTAATCAAGACAGAATGTGGACAAGCAAAATATCAAATGCTTCTGTCAAAAAAGGGATTCTTTGCCCGCATCAGACTTTATTGGTTTATTATTTTTGCTATTCTTAAAGATTGGAATTTACCAGTTGAAAATTACGTTGAAGATTCAGAATCCTGATATATCTTTTTTGTAGAACGTAATATTAAAATAACAATTAAAATTGTTGCAATAATACTAATTAGACTAAAAATAAAAGATTCAGTAGTTGATCTTCCAGAAATAACATCACCAAAATTAGAAATTTTTAGTGCTAATGAACCAAAGCTACAATACAAAATAGTTCCTGGTACTATTCCTAACATTCCTAGCGTAAAATCAAGAACTTTGACATCACTTAATCCATAAGCAAAATTAAGCAAACCAAATGGGAACAGAGGGGAAAGTCGTGTTAGAAAAACTACTTTACGACCCTCCCTGCTAACAGCTTGCTCAATTAATTGAATTTTTGAAAAAGTTGAGACTTTTTTTTGTGCCCAATCTTTTAACAATGTTCTCCCTAGATAAAAAGTTACATGAGCACCAAGAAAAGCACCTAGAAAGACTATTAAACTTCCAATCCAGGTCCCATACAAAAAACCAGCCAGCATTGAAAGCCATGACCCTGGCAGCAAGGAAGTCACCCACAATGCATATAAAACAATAAAGGTAAAAACACCTAAAGGGCTAATTAGAAAAGGTGAAAAATTTTCTATAAATAGGTCTACATTGCTAATCATTAATCTAGGCCTACAAGACGTTGTTGTACCAGACGAAGTTGAGCCTCTGCTTCCCGCAACTTTTCTCTGCACTGTGAAACAACCTCGGTAGGAGCCTTATCTACAAAATTTTTATTAGAAAGACGACCATTAAGATTAGCTATTTCTTTTTGAGCTTTATTTAAATCTTTTTCTAGTCGAGATCTTAAAGAATTTATATCAACTAAGCCTTCAATAGGTAATACAACCTCCAACTCACCACTAACACCAGCCAAAAACTTCATAGGTGGTAATAACTTTGCTTCTTGTGTAGTCAATATTTGAACATCTTTAGCCTTAGTTAAAACTTCAATATCATTAATTGATGTTTTTAAAATATTAATTAAAGTGCTTTTACCTGAAACCAAAAGAACAGGGACCTTTTGAGAGGGTTTCAAACCAGCTTCTGCTCTTAAATTACGAATTAATCTGATAGAAGCAAATAATTCACTAAAAGAATTCTCTAAGTCCTCATTCAAATCTTCCTCATTAAATGTAGGCCAAGGTTGTAAAGCTAGAAACTGATCTTCAGAAAAACCTGTTAATCCATGCCAAAGCTCCTCAGTCAAATGAGGCATTAGTGGATGAAGCATAATTAAAAGATCACTTAATACCTTGTATAAAACGCTTTTTGCTAATTGCTGATCTAAAGATTCCTCTGTAGAAGAAGAATCTACATTATTTAAACGACGCTTAATTAACTCTAAATACCAGTCACAAAAATCGTTCCATGCAAATTCATATAAACCTTTAGCAGCCTCCCCTAATGCATAGTTTTCATATCGATTTGAGGTCTCACTATTAACTCTAGAGAGCCTAGATAAAATCCATTTATCGGATAATTGTAATTGAGTATAATCAAATTTGTCTAAATTTTGATTCTTTTGATCATCAAGATTAATTAGTGCAAATCTCGTCGCATTCCAAAGTTTATTAGCAAAGTTTCTAGAGGCTTCAACAGTAAGTGAAGTATTACTTTTACGATCATAATCAAGTCGAATATCTTGCCCTGCTCCTGCGACTTCACGCACCAATGCAAACCTTAAAGCATCCGTTCCATATCGATCAATTAGTAATAAAGGATCAATTCCATTCCCCGCACTTTTACTCATTTTTCGATTCTGCTCATCTCTTACGAGTCCATGAATATAAACATCAGAGAAAGGGATTTGATCTGTAAAAACACCGGCCATCATTGTCATTCTCGCGACCCAAAAGAAAATGATGTCAAAGCCTGTAACTAATGTGTTTGTTGGATACCAAAAACGAAAATCTGTAGAATTTTCATCTGGCCAACCCAACGTTGAGAAAGGCCATAATCCACTTGAAAACCAAGTATCTAAAACATCTTCATCTTGTTCTATTTCTACTGAATTACCATATTTTTCTTTTGCAATTTTCATAGCTTCCACTTCCGTTCGAGCAACAATATAAGGCGTTTCATTAATAACTTTGTTGCCAGTCTCACTGATAACAAACCAAGCTGGTATCCTATGCCCCCACCACAATTGTCTACTAATACACCAATCCCTAATATCAGTTAACCAATCCTTATAAACCTTGCCCCATCTATTTGGTATAAATTGAGGTTTTCCCTCTTCTAAGAACTTACTGCATTTATTAGCTAAAGGATCCATTTTTACAAACCACTGAGTCGACAACAATGGTTCAACAGGAACTTTTCCTCTATCTGAAAAAGGAACACTATGCTTATAAGGCTCTATTTTCTTTAGGAGCCCTTCGTCTTTCAAAGACTCAACTACAGCTTTACGAGCTTCAAATCGATCCAACCCTTCGAATTGACCAGCATTATTATTCATAGTTCCTTTTTTCGTCATAACCGTGATTTGTGGTAGGCCATGTCTTTGCCCTATATCAAAATCATTTGGATCATGTGCTGGCGTCACTTTCACACATCCTGTTCCAAAGTTTTGGTCTACATGATGATCAGCGATAATCGGAATTGTTCTTCCAACTAATGGCAAAGTAAGTTTTTCACCAATTAAATGTTTATATCTTTCATCTAAAGGATTAACGGCAACAGCAACATCACCAAGCATCGTTTCTGGACGTGTTGTAGCCACCTCAAGAAAATTAATATCAGAGGATGAATTAACTATTGGATATTGAAAATGCCATAGATAGCCATCAACTTCTTTCATCTCGACTTCTAGATCGCTTACAGCTGAACATGAAGCTGGGCACCAATTAACTAAATATTCACCTCTATAAATCAAGCCTTTTTCATATAAACGCACAAATGCTTCAGAAACAGCTTTACTTAATCCCTCATCTAAAGTAAATCTCTCTCTACTCCAATCAACCGAATATCCCAAACGTTTTAATTGATCAACGATTCTACCCCCGCTTTTTTCCTTCCATTCCCAAGCTTTTTCTAAAAAAGAAGATCTTCCAAGATCTCTTCGAGTTAAACCCTCCTCTTTCAGTTGTTTTTCAAGAATTGTTTGCACTGCAATCGATGCATGGTCTGTTCCTGGGAGACAAAGAACGTTTTTGCCTTGCAATCTCTGATATCTAACAATGGTATCGATCAAAGCAGTATTAAAAGCATGACCCATATGAAGACTGCCTGTGACATTAGGAGGAGGAATCACTATTGAAAATGGATCCCCAGGTTTATTTGGATCAGGTTTAAATGCGCCGTTTTCTTCCCAAGCCCGCTGCCAGCGATTTTCAGTCCCAATAGGGTCATATGTTTTAGGAAGTCCAGCTGACTCAGGAAAATTTGTAGTTTTTGCCCGATCTATCACAGAAGAAAAAATATGTTTAATTTAATTTACCTATGCTCGCAAAGAGTTATACCATTCGTGATGTTCCTAAATTCAATGTCACTTTTTCAAGTTCCAAGGAATAGCAATTATAGATTCATGTCTTTGCCAAAGGGATTGATCTAAAGCAACTTTTTCGCTTAAACCAATATTATGAAAGGCCTGATCGACCTCATTATTGTTGATCAACTGTCCATTAGATAAAGGCATAACCAAAATTTGTGTTTCCGCGGGATCAGCCAAAATATGTAAGGACACATCATCTAGAACTCTTTCGAAAAAAACTTTACGCATACGCTTAGTTAGGGGAGAGCCTATTGCCTGAGCAAATAATTCAAGACTTTCTCGTTCGCCCGATAACCCACAATTTAAAGTCATCCAAATCAAAAATTTAACCCAACTATCCACACTCCAAAGAGGCGGAAAGCTATCTCTTTTACTTCTTATCAACTCAAGCAAAGCAAAATCAAAGACTTTTGCCTGAATTGAAGTATGAGAGATTTGTTCCATGGAAGACATTTTCTCCAACTAAAGCCAAACTAGTGTTTACTGGTGATTATCAGTTTCTTTGATTATGGATCTGAACAACCCCGAACTTGAATTCTCTGATCTGGTTTATGCATACCAAAGTTGGGTAATAGCTATAATTAACGACGAGAAATTAAATGATCAAGACAAATTACTTACAGATGAAATTGCTGACGATGCTTTGAATGCTATGAGGTTTTTACCTGGCGAAGTAACTAGCGCAATTGAAACAAGTCTAGCGCGTGTTTACGAAGTTGATTCTGAAGAGCTAGCTTCAATATTGTTCCCTGAAGAATAAATAGGTCTAAAA
>QBWA01000024.1 GCA_003283745.1 Prochlorococcus sp. AG-315-B03
TCTGAGGTAGTCAGGATTATTGCCGATCACCTCAATTCCTTGAATATAAAAATCAATCAGAGAGATTCCAAAACGTTTGATATCTTTTGAGATTAAGTCACTCATCGCCTTAGACGATTCCATCAACTCTGAATCAAGCGTGAAAATGTCGAGCTTCTTATTGGTAATACTCTTGGAAATATAGTCTTTTAAATTTCTTTCAATTATCGGAAGAATAAAGTCTCTTAAGTCTTCTTTCGCAAGCTGAAACTTCTGCCCAACGATTTGCAAAACAAAAGAGGCAGGATCATCAATCCTAATCAGCATTGATCCATAAGAACCAACTGGGACAATTAGGCCATGCTCATGGTCTTTAGCTTGTAATTGAACACCCCATTTATAATCATTTGAGACAGTCTTATTAATAAACCAAGTATCTATTCTTATTGGAGAATTACTACCTGCAGCTCTTCTTATTAAGCCTTCAATACCTGGAATATTCCCTGACTCAACCAGATGCCTTCCACCTTCAAGTACTTGCATCAACTGGCCATTCTCAAACAATAAAGCTTCCTCACTTTCATTAACAATGATCTGATCGCCAATCACCAAAGATCTTTCTGGGCTCTTCCAGGCAAGGCATCTACTATTACCTTCGTTTTCTATTGTGGTGACTTCCAATAGCTTTTCTCTAACAGGATTATTATATGGTCAGTCTGTTGAGAATCTATAAATATTTGCCTTAGAGAATAATTCTTGAAGCAAATTGTTAGATAAGAAATCTTTTAGTCAATCTAAAATTAGACACCTATGAAGCTAATTGATTCAAATAAGTTATTCATCATTGTTCGTATATTTCAGAACAATCGTCACAATCACAATCAAAAAGATAGGGATAGCCAATAAATATCTTCTAAATAAATCACCTCCTTCATTCATTAACTTTTCTCGTTGATATTTAGTCTTATTATTATCTATTTTCTCCTGGCTAACGCCCTTGCAAGAACTCATCAACGTATTCTCTTTCTCAAATAGCTCTTCAAGGAATGAAGTCTCTTGTGTGCTGCTATTGATCAATGATTCACTCCTATCTTCAGCTCCAAGAGATAAACCTTTCAACATATCTCTACAAGCTAAATCTCTATCAGACCAGTAATTCTCTAATCCTCTTTGAAAATATGCTTGACCATTGAGTGGATCTCTTTCTAAAGCTTTATCAAAGTCTTTAATTGCAGCCTTCTGATTTCCTAGTTCACTATTAGATAATGCTCTTCTAAAATAAAATTTATCATATAGTTCATTTATCTCCTTCATATCAAGCTCTTCAATCTCTTTTAAATCGAACTCTTCAATCTCTTCATCTGTTGATTGATCAACTAATTTTATCAATTTATTTAAATCATTTACGGCCCCTTTATGATCATCAATTTTGTACCTAGAGAAACTTCTGACGTTATATGCTTTGATATCTTCTTTATTTAATCTAAGGCTAGTACTACTATCTTTTATTGCTCCCAAATAGTCTTTAATCATCAGATTAGCGAATGCTCTTGGATAGTAAGCATCTTTATCATTGCTTAACTCAATTTCAGAGGTGAATTTTTCAACAGCATCTTTCCATTTTTCATCTTCAATTTTCTTCAAACCTTCTTTTAAAAAGTATCCATTTGGTCTTACGCCTTTAATCACTCGATCTCCGGATTCCTTACAGACATATTTACCTCCTGACTTCTTAGCTTTGCATTTATATTGCACAAGCTCATTCTCTTCGATTTTATATTCAATGGAATGGGTAATCATTGTCAATCCGTTCATTTCTCGTTCTTCAAAAGGTTTATCAATTTCGAATTCCTTTTTAAGGTAAGACCCTTCTAGATTGATTGTTTTATATGTCCCATCAGGTTGTAGACAATATTTAAACTCTTGACTATCAGGAGTGTGGAACGTTGGATTCTCTAAGCAATCTAACTTCTCCTTAAAAGCTTGACTTGGATTAGCAAGGCTAGGAACAGGGCAAAGGCAAAACAAACTTGCCATTATTGCCAATGATCTTTTGGAGGTTATTTCTTTTTTCAAGACGACTGATTGTCTTTTGTTATTGTCCCACATCTTTATTTCTTTGATTTATAGCCAGTCTGATTGTGAATTTCCAGCTGTCACTCGACTGTCTAGTTTTTCAAAAGATCACTGAAATCACCATCCCTTGCATTCGTCTGAGTACAACTCAAATAAAGGATTAAAGAGTGTATAAAAAGCACTAAAAATGGACTAACAACAGATCACAGCACTCCCTAAAAAAGATTTGGCAAGTCGTCTCATCAGAGATATATTCGATTGGCGTCAAGCAAAGATGTCACGCTGCGTGGAAAGAAATCGGGTCGGTGCCCGAGTGGTTAATGGGGGCGGACTGTAAATCCGCTGGCTACGCCTACGTTGGTTCAAATCCAACCCGGCCCATCTTTCCACAAGCCCTTGTAGCTCAGCGGTAGAGCACTCCCTTGGTAAGGGAGAGGTCTCGGGTTCAAGTCCCGACGAGGGCATCGTCGGAAGCTGAACCAGGGCAAGTAATCTAAGGCACTAAAGATTGAAAGCAGGGTGTTTAGAGCCTCAAAGATTATTAGGGTTGCAACGAGGAAAAAGATCAACACCTAATCAGTAATGAATGTCATTTAATTTAAAAATTCTTGGTAGCGTCTATGGAGGACTCAGGCCCTTCGCTTTCGACAAACTAACTTTATGAACAGACTTCTATCAAGTGAAAGGTCTAAATGGATCTTCTTAATTGGATTAATTGCCATAGGTGCTGGATTTACTGCTAAAAATGTGATCTCATATCCATTTGAATGCACCACGCAAGAAATGGTCACATTGAGATGAAATACAACTGGAAAGACCTTTTAACAGATGCTGCAATAGTGGCGGTTGTTGTTGGAGCACTATTCCTGATAGTTGGATCTTTTCCCTTAACCTTCAGCAAGTTTCTTCCTTTTCTAAAATAAGAACCGAAGTGATATTCAGATCAAATCAAGGAAACCCTTTTAGTTTCTCTAAACGCTACAAGATGTCAATTCAGAAAAAAGTGGACAGAGTTCTATAACTCTTTATCGCAGACTGAATTACATATTAAGTGGGATGAGTATGGGAAACCTTAAAGGGGAGAAATAGGCATAAAAGAACCGCCCTATTAAGAACAAGGCGGTTCTTTTGGAGATCAAACTCAAGTATTTCCTTTTGTCCACGGCGGAGGACCCCGACTTTACCTATAAATCTTAATTTGGCAGCCCTTCATTAAGAAAGGCACCCTGTCTCGTGAGACCTTGGGTACCTTTATCTGTTCAACAGAACGATTGTGTGAGGAGTTGTTCTGTTAATTCTTTTCTAATACTACTCGAAACTTTTGTTACTAGAAAAAGACAAATATTTGAGATCTTGCAAAACAGAAAGAACAAAAAAAATCCACGAATAAAAAGTGGCGACCTTTGACGAGTGCTATAAATTATTAGATCGCGACTCAGGCATTAAGGGATTGCAGTTTGAGAAGTTAGTTGTGCATGCTCTCGAATTCATCTAGTTCATCGTCATCCCATTTCTCTGGTGGCAATCCTTTGACATGAAGGATCAATCCACCCTGATTAAAAAATTTGCGACGATTGAATGGGCCAACACTTTTATCAAGAGTAATTGCTTTAGGTATTTGTTGATAGTTTTTCCTTGATGCTTTGATATAGGCGTTTTGCTTTTCCTTCTGTTCTTGAGTTATTGGTTTGTAGCTGAGTATTAATGATTGAATAATTCTTTCTTTGGATTGGGCTGTTGCATTTTCATGTGACTCTAATTTCTTAAAAGCTGTACTTGTTATTTGATAAGTGACTTGCCTTTGTCCTTCTGTTCCTTTGTAACTGATCTTTTTATCTGTAGGTGTTAGAAGGCTTTCATCACAGTCATATCTCTTGGTAGGTGAGCTACTTGTCATTAACTTCGCATACATGGGGATTTGGGTAATGATGATTCTTGTTAGCATCTTCCACCTGCTCAACTGCTCGCTTTCAGAGAATTCTATAAGCCTGTCAAATGCTTCCTGGCTGATGCTGACATTGATAGTTTTACGGGTAACTCTTACGCCTGTAGTACCGTCTTCTTTACTTGTTTGACGGAAATCTTTTTCTCCATCTTGTTTCTTTTTACGATAATGCTTTTGGTCTTTTGTAAGTTTCTTCATTGATGAGTTGTGATTGTGATTTCTAGTGATCTATTTGTTTCCTTTTTTCTTTAACTTTTCTTCTAAAAGCTTTTTTTCTCTCTCTTCCCTAGGTGTCAAATGTATCTCACTATCGCCTAGATCTAATTCGAAAACTCCTCCTTCCCCGAAGTAATTGGTATATGAATTTGCTATAGGGTAGAGAAGACCTGCCGTTAGGGCTAGTAGTAGTAGTAGTAGTAGTAGTAAGAGTTTCATTTCTTATTTATTATGTCTAATTAATCTGTTTTATCTGGGTAGATAGCTTCACATTCGTGCTCAACAATTTCACCACTAGATAGTCTCTGAGAAAATCTTGGATTATCCATCCTCAACCCACTTTCATTGTCTTGATAACTCCAAAGCCATTTCTTATCAGTGAAGCTTATTTCACCAGCTTGAAATGAAATTGGAAGCATTAAACTTACATCTATCCATTCAAGAACGATGAAAGAACCTTGATCTATCTTCTCTAAATCATTAACTAAGGCAAAATCACCATTCAAATTATTCCTTATAGTTGCGTTTAATGGATAGTTATCGCATGTAAAATCAGGTGAAGGGATAATGGATATAAAAAAGCTAAGTATGAAAGGGACGATATTAATCATGCTGCCATATCCCCAGAATCAACATCAAATCTAGGCAACGTAATAATGAGTTCATGTCCTTTCCCCCTCATCTTGTAGAAAGTTTCCTCGCATCTAACAACTGATGCCTTATAACCTTCTGGAAACTTTTTAATGAAAGCAGGAATTACCATTGTTGTTATGAATCCACCTGGGATATGAAAGACAACTTCTTTCTTGCTTTCAATGATGAAGTGCGGGGCAATACTAATCCCTCTAATTTTACATTCAATAGTTTCTTCTATTACTTATTCTGCATCTTCCTTCTCATTAATCAAATAAAGCACTTCCAAATCTTGCATCGACTCAGCGACCTTTCTTCTCAAAAAGGTCAAGGCATCTCCATCCATTTGTGATTCAACAATCATTGCTTCTGATTGTTGAATTGCATGCTCCAAGTTCTTGATCTTGAGTTGTCGAATCTCCTCTTCTTTCTTGCACTGCTCAAGGGTGAAGGCATCAATCATCTTCTTTCTTTTACTTAATTAAGACAATTTTGAATCACAAAATAGGTAGATAAAATCATCTCCTACAGGTTCCTCATTAAAGGAGGTTTCCTTGATAACTCTTTCATAAGTAGCAAGGAATTCAATTGATTTATGAAAATTCATGCTACCACCTCTTTATTTCGATCAAGGATCTTTCTAATAGTGGCAACGGCAAGTCCTGTTTGCTCTCTAATAGCTCTGAGTGATTCACCTTCTTCTCTTAATCGCAATACTAATTTTTCCTTCTTGGGTGATGTCTTTGGTCGTCCTCCAAGATTTCCACCTGTCTGCCTTCGATACTCAACACTCTCTCTGGTTCTTTCCTGAATGAGTGACCTTTCAATTTCCGCCAGACCAGATAAAAGTCCAATAAGGATTGGTGCAAACTGTCCAAGAGCAGCAGTATTTGCCAGACCATCTAAAGAACGAACATTTATCCCTTGAACCTGTAATTCATGAAGGCGGTTCACTACTTCAACTTGAGACCTTCCTAATCTATCTAATTTTGTTATGACTAACTCATCTCCAGTCCTCAGCGCAGTTAACGCTGCCTGAAGTTGGGGTCTATCTTTCTCTGCCTTTCTGCTACTGACATTTTCCTCAAAAACGACCTCGCAACCTGCTTCCCTAAGAGCAGCAACCTGAGTGTCAATAGCCTGTCCTACTTCAGAAACTCTTGAATAACCGATAATTTTGCTCATATGTGATATAAACCATATCTGATATTAGTAGCCTAAATAATAATCAAAGTAAATACCCTTATCAGTACACAAATATAATCAAAAAGCTAAATCCATAATAAGCTTTGAGATGGGTTAGTACTGTAATATATACCTTCCAGTTTTCTACACACCCTCTTTTGTGATAAAAACCTTTATTAAGACTTATTCAGTAATTTCTACTGATGTTGAACTCTTTCGGATGTGACTAGAAAAGGAATGACAGAACGACTCCTCACTCAATCCGTTCTGTTGCGCAGAAGAAGGCACCCAAGGTCGCACGAGAATGGGGTGCCTTTCTTGAACGAAGTAATAAATTATCCATTGATAAAAAACTGCCTTTACGGATAGAAAGAATTTCAGAAAATATTAGCTCTCCTTGGACCTTAAGGGTTTCACAATACTCTCAATCTTGGACCACTTGAGTGGCAGATAAATATCGACCCAGAAGTTCTAAAAGACTCAATACTTGACGACGCAGCAAAGGCTTAATAGTATACATGTACTATCTACTGTTCGTGCAAGCAGTCCCAATTCGAAAAGCACCTGTGTATTACCAGCGAGCAAGGTGCTTTTTTGACGCCTCGCATTACCCCAAAGAAAAGAATGACTGAAACGGTACAACGAGCGCTTCCAACACCTACAGGTTGGTTGATTTCGCCAACAAGAGATTTTATCTTGTTCTTCATTCGAGATCCACAATCTCGAATGAATTTTCCAGATGTAATGACTCAACTTTGGCATTGCACTGTCGAAGGTATTCCTACTCGACTCAAAAACACAAGAAGAATGGATTTAAGAAGTGCTATAGAAACTTGGACAGAGCTAATCGCCAATGACTGGGAACTAATAGAACACCAAATCAATGAGGATGCTGCTTAATTTTTATGATGTCAATCGAATAAAAGTATGCTGATAAAGCAATAAAAGTGTTCCATAAACTACGCATATTAATATCTGTTTAATGTTCTATAAACTGCCATATAAGGACTCTTCATATAACACGAGAAAGCCTTTAAATTTGACTTGTACAGCTCTCGATTTACCGGGGATTCTGTATTTTACTACTGCCTTTTCAGAACGTCTATCTCCACATTATTAAAGTAAATTTATCCTTCCCCATTATGATCTTACTTGTATTAGAAATTATAGACAGAACGACTCCTCACTCATAATTCTTTACCAAAAAGGCCTCCATTTTTTTCAATGAGCAGGGTGTTTTTTAAGTACCTTTCCCTGTCAAACATACGAACCCAACTATCAGGGGTTTATCACTAGTCTTATTCCAATATGTTCTTTTTGTGAGAAGTTGATAACCTCCAAAGTGAAAAAAGGAAACATTTGCTCATGATCCCCAAAAGAACCGCTTCCTTCAGATCTGGGCGCTTTCCTTGACTAATCTGTTTCTACAAAAGATTTCTCAAGCCAATTTAAACAATCGGTATCTTCATAAATAAACCAAACAGATCTATTAGATAGTCGAATATCTCCTCCTCAAAACAACATAACCACAAGCTTTAACAGCAACCACAATCACTATCACCTTTTGGAACTTGCTCCTCGAATGCATCTGCAATATCTCTAAGCATTACAGCAATAAATTCAGGAGGACATTGAAGCTCATTTGCATAACCAGCACATTGTTGAGCGATACCCTGCATCGCCGGAATAATGATGCTATCAATTTGTTCCTCGGTTGCTTGCCACTTGACTTCGCACTTTTCAGTCATCAATAATTAATCGTGTAACAATGTATAAATTACTCATCAAACTGAAAATATTCAAACACAAACAACAATTCCCGAAAAATATTTTGCCCTAATTATCTTTTCATATAAATTACTTAAACAGAGGATTTAAACCATTTAAGAGAATTCTCATTAATTTAGTCCCATTACTTTAACCCCGTAAACAATTAGTCCACAGCCAACTAGACAAGCATTTATCAATCCCATACCAACTGCACCTACAGTAATAATTCCCATTGATACTCCACCAATAGCAATGAAGCCCATAGGCACTAATCCAATAGCAATAATTCCACGAGGAGCAATCCCAATTGCAACTAGCTTGGGGATGTTTTTTGCAGTTTCATTACTTTGAAAAGATTTTTCCATTTAAAAACCAGAGCCCAAAGCTAGTCAAAGAAAGTAATGAAAGAATGAAAACTCACTGAGAATTTCCATGAGTTGCACAGGGCATCCATAAATTTCCCATTTTATGAACACCTAAGCATCCAAATTTTCTAGCCTTTTCTTCTGCCTCAGCTCTTGTGGGATAAGCGTAAATATTCTTCAAAGAGGACTCAGAATTCTCAACAGTTTTTTGTAGAGCTGCGCCTTCTGGACTCCATACCTTTAACCCCATCGTAGTTATTCCTGCGGAAAATATACCCATACCAACTATTGAGGCATTAACAACTCCCATTGCTACGACTCCTAGAGAGACAACTCCCATTGGCACTATTCCTATAGTTACAATCCCCATAGGAACTATGCCAATAGATACAAAGCCAAGTGGAGCAATCCCAATTGCAATTTTTTTAGGCTTACTACCACAATGAGCGGGTCCTGCTGATTCTTGCTGCTCAGATTTGTTCATAATTTTGGTTCTCGGTGTATCTAGTGATGGTGGTGGTGTTCATGATCACTATTTTTCTTGAACTCTTCATGAAAGTCATGACTGTTGCAAGGCATCCACTTATTACCCATTTTATGAGCACCAGAGCAATTAAAATTTTCAGCTGCTTGCTCTGCTTCCAATTTTGTATCAAAAAGAGCGGGCATTTTATTGTTTGCAGGTTCAGGCGAACAACCGACTAGAAGTACCCCAATAGAAAAAGAAAGGAGAAGAAGATTTTTATTCAATTAAATTAAAGAATTGATTTTTTATTAACCTAATTAATTTTTCTCTTCTTGGCATTTTTCGACTTCTCAAGGGAGATAAGCACAGAAAGAAAAAACAAAAACAACTCTCAACACGATAAGAAGCTTACACAGAGAGAACTGTGCCACCAAACGCAATCTAAAAATATGATCTTTTTCGTTTCTTTCTTGATATGCGACACTCGCAAACCTCAATCAGAAGTTGTTCTAATACAAATGAAAAAGCTAAAGTTATTGACTTAAGTATCTACTCAAAATAAGTGAGACTTATTTTGTTATAGAAATCATTTGTGCTGAGCGCAGCCTTTTAACATGAGCAGCTTTCATCGCTAAACGACTATTTAATTCAGCGGATTTTGTGTGACTTGGCCTAGAAGCTATAAACAATTCTGCTTGATGTAACTTTCTTCTTTTATTTTTCTGTTCTATTGCACGAATATTTAATTGAGAGGATTTTGCGTAACTTGGCCTAGAAGCCATATGAAATTCCGCCTGACGAAGCAAATCCTTTTTGCAGAGACTCTTTTTAATTAAAGGAAGGTGACTCATAACGTTTATCAGTAGAGGCAACCCCGTTCCTTGTTGCCCAAACATGCATTCCTCCAGGGGAACGAACGTTATCATATTGTAGCGGTTGATACCGTTCTTCCGTTAAGTGAAAATGCTTAAATTTCCAACTTCTTTTAGCAGGATTGTCCTAAAGGCTTTATTGGCAAATAATCACAGATAGATAGATAACTTTGCAGCAAAGGCTCCTGATTGGTGGGTTCAAATTTTCATCATAGTGACTCAAATTGAATAAACTGCTTCATCAAAGTAAAAAACTAAACCCAGAGAACAATACTGTCTATAAATAATTTGATCTTTACAAGTGCTTTATTTACATAGTTATTGGTTCAACTGAAAGACCTGGCAACTATAAGCAAAAAATGTATTAGATTCGAAGAAAATAAATTAGGTTCCAATGAGGATCAGACATTGGAAGTAATAGGGAAAATGCGGTGTAAGTCCGCTGCTGTCCCGCAGCTGTGAAGTATCGAGGTTATCGATACCAGTCAGAACGCCTTCCTAATTCAACAATTCGACGAGGATCGACCCATGAGGTTTAGTTTTTTTATGAGAAAAACTTTTGCATATTCAGGAATAGTTCTTTTTTTAATTTGTAGTGTTATCAACAACTCAGCTCTAGCTCATCACCCTTTTGGAATGGGGGACAGCTCTCAATTATCAACATTGCAAGGCTTAACAAGCGGAATTGGGCACCCATTGCTTGGTCCTGATCATCTGCTTTTCATTCTGGCTATTGCCTGTGTCGGCTTAAGAAGACCAAAAAAATGGGTTTTACCTCTTATTGCTATTGGTTTAGGTGGGAGCATGTTTGCACAATTGCAGCCCTTGCCTTATTTCCTAATTCCCTGGGCAGAAGCACTTGTCTCTTTATCTTTAGCAATAGAAGGCTTGATTGTTCTGAATTATATGAGCTCAAAATGGCTACTGCCAATGTTTGCTTTGCATGGCTACTTACTTGGAACCACAATTATTGGTGCTGAACCTACACCCTTAATAGGTTATTTTTTAGGACTTATTCTTGCACAAGGAGCTTTACTGCTTCTAGTCACGGAATTGTCTCAAAGAATCATTACTTGGCTAGGTAAAAATGGGCTAATCTTAAATGCTGGAATATTGATTGGGATAGGCTTAGCGTTCTCATGGGTGACTGTGATTGATTAGATAATTCCAATTGAAGATGCAAAGAATTGCTATAATTATTTGTTTCTAAATAATTTAGAAACGACATTAATCAGATCACTCATTGATTTTAATATCAAATCAGCACCAGCTTCTTTTAATTTCATCTCATATTGAACACGTAGTTTTTTTCGGGAAAAATCATGCAAATGTGGTGGAGCTATTGCGAGACTAATAAATTCCTGCTCAGGAATCTTAATTCGAGCATTTAAAACTGTTTTGACATCTGCAACAGTATCTCCAATATATGCAATTGGAGGTGTTAAATCTCCTAGAGGACTCCTTGAAAGCTTAGTTGCTAGTGAAATAAACCCAGAAGGATCAGGTTTATCAGGGGCATCTCCCATTGCTATCAAAGGTGGAGAGATTAAATCAAGCTTTTGTTCTAAGACAAATTTCGCTGACGACAATTCAGCTCCACTTACAAAGCCCCACCCAATATTCTGCTGTGACAACTCATGGAAAAGATTCTTATTGACTAATAACTGCTCATTTTGAATAAAACCCGACCATTGGCTGGAATCCTGCTTGGGATCTCCCCCAAAATAAAAATGATCAAAGCTTTCAATTAAGTTTTTTCTTGTTGGAGCTGATATGGGAAGATGATTCTTTTTTATATATCTATTGATCATTTCAAGACTCAAATCCCAATCATTATTCCAACCTCCTTCACTTTTAATAGAGTCAATATCTAATATTGAAGGCTTCCATCCACAAAACTTTTTCACAGTCTCCTGAATAGCCAATCGATAACTATTTGCCACATCTCGAATTACCCCGTCAATATCAAACAAAAGAAATCCAATATTATCCATAATTAATAAAAAGTTGTTCAACTAGATTCCATTAGAAAAAGGATCCTTAGAAAGACATTTTAATTATCATTATAGAAAGATAATCAACAAACCTAACATTGTCAGAGAAGGATAGGAGACAAGATACAAATACAAAAGCCGACAGTAGAAATCTGGCCAGCCGAGTTAAAATACAGAGATTATTTGCTCATAGAAGTTGATCAACAACAGATTATTCCTTCATGTCCAAATCAATCTATGTATCAGTATGAACAACATTCTAGGACAAAAGGTGTAACAATGTTTATGTAGCAACTGCTACTAAAACGTTCAACTCACTGCAGAGTGAGCCGCAGTCTGACTCAAGCCAAGGAACGGGGACTTGAGCATATTCCGGAGACGATTAATGTCTTTAACTTACAGAGGTCTTAAGTACAACCAGCACAAAGCAGTTGTGACCAAAGATCATGTCAAGCTTACCTATCGTGGTAAGCATTATCAAAATTGATTCAATACACTATCAGTAAAGCCCTGCAAGTCAGGGTTTTTTCTATATTTAGAACTTTCAATCAATTACTCATAAATTGAAAATCATTTTAAAATCTTTTATCATGATTTTAACAGAATACCTGAAATCAATTTATGGTAATTAACAACACAAAAAGAGACAATTGCTGGATAGGTTCAACAAAAAAGGAAGCAATTTTAAATTTAGTCTCTTCATACATATCTTTCTGATAGCCTATTTTACTTAGAGAAAGTTTTAAATGTAAAAGATACTTGTTCGCTTAAATATCCATTACTTTAAAAAGAAAGAATATATTTTTTGTTTAGATAAAATAAAAATATATACGTAGTTAAAAAGTTCAATTATCAGTTAATTTTAGATCTTTTCTT
>QBWA01000025.1 GCA_003283745.1 Prochlorococcus sp. AG-315-B03
TGACAGAAGCAAAAAGTATTTTCCTAAATGGATTAAATGAGGCTCAATCTCATGCAGTTGACCATTATAAAGGTCCGTTACTAGTTGTAGCAGGCGCAGGTAGTGGAAAAACTAGGGCCTTAACTCATCGCATTGCACATTTAATTATTGAATACAAAGTAGATCCTAGCTCAATACTTGCAGTTACTTTCACAAATAAGGCTGCTCGAGAAATGAAAGATAGACTTGAATTACTTCTAGCTAAAAGGCTTTCAGAAATTTCGTTTGGAAAACCCTGGGGCACCTTGCAAGTTGCAGAACAAAGGCAGATACGAAGTCAGATATATCGTGAAATTACTCGTGAATTATGGATAGGTACTTTTCATGCTTTATTTTCAAGACTACTAAGATTTGATATTGATAAGTTCAAAGACCATGAAGGATTAACATGGACCAAACAATTTTCAATATATGACGAGTCTGATGCTCAAAGCCTTGTTAAAGAAATAGTCACTCAAGATCTACAATTAGATCCAAAAAGATTTGAGCCGAAAAAAGTAAGATGGGCTATAAGTAATGCAAAGAATCAATGCTTACTACCTGATGATTTAGCAAAGAATGAAGAAGGTCAACGAGGCAAATTAGTTGTAGAAACCTATAGGCTTTATAGAAAAGCCTTGGCAGCTAATAACGCATTAGACTTCGATGATCTACTTTTAATACCTGTTCAATTATTACAACAGAATGAGTCAATTAGAGAATATTGGCATAAGAGATTTAAGCATGTTCTTGTAGATGAATATCAAGATACTAACTGGACTCAATATGAATTAATTAAACTTTTAGTAACTAATGGAAAGGATCCCTCTGCTTTCACAAATTGGAAGGATAGATCTGTATTTGTAGTTGGTGATGCGGATCAAAGTATTTATAGCTTTAGAGCCGCAGATTTTAGAATTCTAATGGGATTTCAAGAAGATTTTGGAGAAAGAAGTAATGACAATGAAAGCAATTCAACTCTTATAAAACTTGAAGAAAATTATCGATCTACATCTACTATTCTTGATGCAGCAAATTCATTAATTGCCAATAATAAAGAACGAATAGACAAGGTCTTAAGAGCTACTAGAGGAGAAGGAGAAGCTATCAAACTTACTAGATGTGATGATGAAATCGCAGAAGCAGAAGCAGTCATACATAGATTAAGAATTCTAGAAGCTGCCAATCCAGAATTAAATTGGGGTGATATGGCTGTTCTTTATAGAACGAATGCTCAATCAAGAGCTATAGAAGAATCATTAGTTCGCTGGAGTATTCCATACATAGTGGTTGGTGGATTGCGTTTTTATGACAGAAGAGAGATAAAAGATCTTTTGGCATATTTAAGACTTTTAATTAATCCATCTGATAGTGTCAGCCTTTTAAGAGTTTTAAATGTACCTAAAAGAGGAATCGGGAAAACAACAGTTCAAAGACTAAGTGATGCAGCAAGTCAACTAAAAATCCCACTCTGGGAAGTAGTCAATGATCCAGAAGCTGTTAGATCATTGGCAGGAAGATCAGCTAAAGGGCTTTTATTATTTAGTGAGCTTATAAATGACTTGCAAAGTCATCTACTTTCCTCAAGTCCAGCTGATCTAGTTCAATTAGTTATGGAAAAGAGTGGATATATAAGTGAATTAATCGCAACTGGAACAGACGAATCAGAAGAACGAAGACGAAATCTTCAAGAATTGGTCAATGCGGCTTTGCAATATCAAGAAGAGAGTGAAGACGCTGATTTAGAAGGCTTTTTATCTAATGCTGCCCTCTCCAGCGATGCGGACAATAAAGATACTGCTACAAATAGAGTCACCTTAATGACTCTTCATAGCAGTAAAGGCTTGGAATTTCCGGTAGTTTGTCTTGTGGGTATGGAACAGGGTTTATTTCCAAGCTATAGATCTCTAGATGATCCTTCTTCTCTGGAAGAGGAAAGAAGACTTTGTTATGTGGGATTAACAAGAGCAAAAGAAAAGTTGTTTCTATTTCATGCAAGTGAAAGAAGAATGTGGGGAGGGATGAGAGAACCTGCAGTCGCATCATTATTTCTATCTGAAATCCCTGAAGAACTCGTCAAAGGAGATATTCCATTGTCTGGAGGCACATCATTAAGAAGAGAAAAAAACCTTGATAGACTGACTAGAGTTGATCGAATAAGGAAAGAAAAGTCATATTTTCAAGAAGCAGAAAATGGTGTCAGAAGAAAATATGCAGGTCCTGCCCCAGGCAAGAAATGGTTAGTCAATGATGAGATTTTACACTTATCTTTTGGAGAAGGGAAAGTAACACATGTTTTTGGCTCAGGAGAAAAAGTTTCTCTAGCAATTAAATTCAAAGGCATGAGTCCTAAGATTATTGATCCAAGGCTTGCTCCCATAAAATTAATAGGTAATAAAAATAAAGATTGAAATTAATATCAAATTTATTTGACTGTAACTTATGCATTATCTAACAGAATCAATATTCAAAAAAGAATTTAAAGAATTACCCAAAGGTATTTTCAAGATATTAGTAGATACTGCTATTTCTATTAATATAAGTAAAATAGCTATCGTCGGGGGATTTGTAAGAGATCTAATAATCAAGAGTAAGTATAAAGGCAATAAAATTAAATTTAATGATTTAGATATTTTAATAGAAGGTGATGTTTATAAATATGCAAAAGAGCTACAAAATCTGCTTGGAAGCAAAAGAGTAACTATATTACGAAATAATGAAGCATATAAAACTTTAGAGTTAATAATAGATGGTATAAAAATAGATATCGCTAGTGCTAGAGAAGAGAAGTACATGAAAGCAGGAGAAAATCCAACAGTTAAGTACACAACAATAAATAAAGATTTAATCAGAAGAGATTTCAATATAAATGCAATTGCGTTGGATCTTAAAGAGCAAAAACTAATAGATTTAAACTTCGGATTAGATGCAATATCTAATAGAAAAATTGATTTTCTACATTCTTTAAGTGTCAGAGATGATCCTACAAGAATAATCAGAGCAGCTCGCTATGCAGCAAGACTAGATTTCAAGTTATCACTTGAATCTATAAAGCAAATTAAATCAACAATTAATTCATGGCCTTGGTCTTGGCATATTGGTGATGATCCAAAACTAGCTCCATCAGCATTGGCATCAAGATTAAAAATGGAATTAGAGTTGCTTTTCGAAAATGAACCATCGGGGAAAGCAATCAATAATCTAAAAGATTGGGGAGGATTAAAAATACTTGACCCAAAGCTGCAATGTGAAGATCAATTCCAGGAGAGAATTAAATTAGCAAAAGATTTAAATATTCAGCCTTTGACTGCTTTAATATATGGAGCACAAGACCCTATATCTCTATCAGAAAGGCTTCAACTATCACAAGAACAAAAAAGTGTAATAAAAGGAGGAGTAAAACTAAAAAATTATCTAAAAAGTATATATTTTTCCAAGGAATATAAAGATTGGTCAGCATCAAAATGGACTACTATCTTAGAACAAAAAAATTCACATAAGCAATCTTTAGCACTTGAGATATACATAAATAATCCTTTGAAAAAATATTTATTAAATTGGCTGAATAATTGGAGTAAGTTAGAATCACCAATTAACGGTGATTATCTCTTAGCTAAAGGCTGGGAGCCCGGTCCGGAAATAGGAATAGAAATCAAACGCCAAAGGATGATATTAATTGACAAGATAAGTAATATTTAACCGAATATAAAAGAATTTAATTAGGATGCATAACCAATTCTTTTCCATGGTCCATTTTGTTTTAGTTTTTCGGCATAAACAGAAGGGCAACTAATAACTAAGGGTCCACATGTCTGTGGGTCGATTAGTACCTTAAGCATTATATTGTAATCAAATGATCCTAATTCGATATTCTCAAGTATCAATTTAATTCCTGACTCTTCATTCTTACCAGGATATATTTTTTTTAGAAAAATTCTATTTGAAGGTGCCAAAGTACTCTCGAAACCATCACTAAGAAGCCTTTTAACTCCATTAAATATTTTTATCCTTTCAATTTCCAAAGATATTGAAATAGGTTCATTATTATTCTGCAATTGAACTCTATTTGTTGATTTTAGCATTTCACTTATATGTCCCAATAAACCAAATCCTGTTATATCTGTGCATGCATTTACAACATTTAAATTTGGATTCTCCTTCTGAAGTTGCCTTATATAACTAACAACTTCGTGTTGACTCTTATTCATGGTTTTAATCACATTATCTATATCAAAAGGATTAACATTTCCATTCATAAATGCAGAAAAAATAACTCCTGTTCCGATAGCTCCACTAATAAGAATTTCATCTCCCTTCTTAATACCACCTTTAGACCAGAAATCTTCTTGGTCTCCAATAGTTCCATTTACACTTAATGAGGTTTCTATCCCAAGAGAGAAAGGCTCTTCATATGACTTAATTGATTCCATGGTATGGCCACCAATCAAACTTGCTCCTTGAAGAACTAAAGCTGAATTAATACCATCCAATAATTGAAATAACAGTTCTTTTTGTAAAATATTCGATATTGAAGGAAGAGTGACAGAGGCCTGCGCAGAAACAACCGATCCTCCGCATGCCCAAATATCAGAACAAGCATGAAAAGCTAGAAGTCTTCCGTTAAGCCATGGATCACTGATTAAAGAGGGGAAACCATCAATACTTTGTATTAAAGTTTTTCCAGTATTCAATCTCCCTATAGAATTTGCATCTTCAAGAGAAGACGATTCTAAAATATTTAACTTCTCCAAAGCTGAGTTTAAGGGAAGAGAAGCTAATTTTGCAGCACACCCCCTACACTTAATCGCCCCTCTATTTAATGAATTATTAGAAAGCATATTCTTATTAAAATAGAATTTAGAAATAAAGTTTCTATCTATTCGCTCTTTCAATTTTGATATTAAACTATAAGGACCAATTAACAAATTTCCCCAAGATAAAAATGCTTTAGAACCCTTTTTTCGAGAATTAAGATCTAAAAGTTGTATTGCATTTTTTTGAAACTTCCAATTAGTAAGTTTGACACCTTTACACATATGTTCTAAGTTTTTTGCCAATGGAACAGCTGAACGAACAGCCCATACACCAGAAGGAGGACGATAGGCTCCCCTTATCACACCACAGTCTCCAACAGCAAATAATTCCTTAAAGCCTAGGACTTGAAGAGTATTGTTTGTTAATATTCTTCCATTTTTATCCAATAAAAAGCCACTATTCAATAACCATTCTAATTGTTTATTTCCTGTACATATTAAAGCAGGGTATTTAATAATCTCATTATTTTTTTTTAATTCAATATTAAAAGCTTCGAGATTTTTTATTATTTTTTTACCCAACTTGTTTCTAGATTTAGTATGTAATTGAATACATCTTTTTGGCCATCTTTTCCTTAGCGCAAAGGCAATTTCTATCCCAGCAAATCCAGCTCCAATAACTATAAATGGTTTTGTAGATGAATCATTTCTATATATATCTTGACTGTTAATCCATGCAAGTGCATCAAAGAAAGGTTTAATTGGAATAGCTAATTCTTTATTTTCAATAAATAGTGATTGAGCATTAACATTAGTTTCGGAGCCAACATCAAGACTTAATAAAGAGTATTCAATCTCAGGTCGGCCTAATAGAAGTAACTGCTTTTGGTTCTTATTAATACCTTGAATTTGTGCCTGAACGAATGCAACATTTGCTTTAGAAGCAAGGCTTCTTAAATCAATTAGTGTTTCTTCAAGTTTATATTTACCTGCTATAACCCCTGGCAGCATTCCAGAATAGATGGTAGTACTACCTTGATTGACTAAGGTAATCATTCCATCAGGTTTTAATTGAGGATTCATAGCCCATCTAAGCAAAACCAGGGCATGAGTATGACCACCACCAGCAAGAACGAGATGATCAACCAACATGATTCTTTGAATGTTTCCGGAACAGAGTTAGATCCATATAATTTAGAAAAAGCAAGATTAGGAATTATTGGAGGAAGCGGCCTCTATCAGATAGAAAACTTAGAGAATATTGTCGAATTAAGCATAGATACTCCCTATGGACGTCCTTCCGAAAAATTACTAATTGGTAATCTAAATGGTATGGAGGTAGTTTTTCTTGCTCGGCACGGTAAGAACCATACATTAAATCCAAGTGAAATTCCTTACAAAGCAAATATCTGGGCTTTACGTTTCTTAGGTGTTAGGTGGTTAATCTCCGCATCGGCAGTGGGTTCTCTTCAAGAAAGTATAAAGCCTTGCGATATTGTCATTCCTGATCAGTTTATAGATAGAACGCATCAAAGGCCTTTAACATTTTTTTCTAATGGAGTTGTTGCTCATATAAGTATGGCTAATCCTTTTTGCAATATGCTTTCTAAAATACTTACTGAGGAGATAAAACCACTTTTAAACAAAAACAAAACATTACATGTTGGTGGTACATATCTTTCTATGGAGGGTCCCGCATTTTCAACGAAAGCTGAATCAAACTTATATAGAACTTGGGGATGCTCAATAATAGGAATGACAAACCATACAGAAAGTAGATTGGCCAAAGAAGCCGAAATAGCTTATTCGAGTCTATCTATGGTTACTGACTATGATTGCTGGAATCAAAATTGTGAGAATGTTTCTGTTGACTTAGTTATTGAAAATTTAAAAGAAAATGCAAATTTTGCAAAAATGATAATTTTAGCGGTATCAAAAAGAGTTTCCGAATGTAGACCTTCAAGTCCTTTTCACAACGCATTAAAAGATTCACTAGTAACCCATAAAGATCATGTCCCAGATATTACTAAGGAAAAAATTAATTTGATTACTCACAAGTATTGGAATTAGATAAAAATAAAAACCCAACTAACATAAAATGTTAATTGGGTCATTATTTAGTTTTAACTTAAAACTAACCAGCGTTTCCAATACCTGTATAAGAACCGTAAAAGAAAATACCAAGAACAAAAATTACAGCTGTTCCACCAGCAGTAGCAACCAACCAAAGAGGAAGAGCCCCCTCTGTCCAGCGACGTTCCCAGGAGACTGCAGGACGGCCATCAGGCAGACGATCTCCTACTCGTCCATCAGGTCCATTTAATTTGCTCATGATAAATAGGGTTTAGTTAAAGAAGTAGCTGGAAAAAAGAATTCCCATTACAAAAACAAGTAAGAGCCCAAGATAAAGACTTGTTCGGTTTAACTCAACCGGAAGCTTATTTGGATTTGGATTGACTTGCATGGATAAAAACAATTAGATGAAATTGGTTTATTTCAGACGTGTGTCAAGTTCAGCCTTGGAATCAAAGCGCTGAACAACAACTGGAGCTTTGCTTTCTCCAGCCTGAAAATAGGTATCTGGTCTAGGAGTTCCAAAAGCATCATAGGCAAGCCCAGAAGACACAAATAGGAATCCTGCAACAAAGATCGCAGGCAGAGCCACAGCATGGATGATCCAATAGCGGACACTGGTAATGATTTCAAAAAACGGGCGTTCCCCGGTAGAGCCGGCAGCCATAGCCTCACTTAATCAGCTCAGTGATCTTATCAAGGGAAATGAAAAGATTGGACCTCTGTTGCAAGCTGGTTACACAGAGTCATGGAAAACTTCCAAATTTTAACCAATCCATCTCAATAAATTCCCTCTTTCTCCAAAGACAAACCCTTTAGGCTGTTCAATATTTTTATTATCGACAAATAAAATTCTTATGAAATTTGTTGGTGCCAAATCCCCAATAGGATCTTGTTCCCACGTTTTACCATCATCATTGCTCACTAATAAAGTACCGTTTCCTCCTGCAGCCCATATTGAGTCAGAGGGATCCCAAACTAGATCTTGATAGTTATAACCATTGACTATTGGAATTATTGGCTTGGACCAAGAATCAATATCATCTGAATCTGAATTAAATCTGATTTCTGCTCCTCTTGAAAGCATCCATAAGTTCCCATCTGGCTGCTCACCAACACTTTGAACACGCTTACTACTTGCTCTTTGATGAGGTTCCCAAGTCTCTTGATTAGGGCTTCTTAAGACTGAGAAAAAGTTTCCAAGGCTACTAACACTTATGTATCCACCATTTTTTGTACGCCTCATCTCTCTGATACCTCCTGATCCTGAGGTGTCAACAACTATTGCTTCCCAATTTGTCCCACCATCAATAGTTTTATAAATTGCACCAGCAGTAGTTGCCAATTCTGCGGAATCTTTATCAAGAGTAGTTATGAGATAAGGATCTCCTGGCAAATTATTTCCCAAATTAAGACGAGTCCAATTCTCCCCCCCATCACTTGTGTGAAGAATTAACCCCGGTTGTCCCGCTATCCATCCTTCTTGATCTTTGAAATCAATACTTATTAAACGAAAATTGCCTTCGTTTGGAATGTCCAAATTTCTTTCTTTCCAAGAAACTCCCCCATCATTAGTCTCCAAAATCAACCTATCTGTTCCAACTAAAAAACCATTTTTATCATCTACAAAGCCTATATCCAACGGATTAGCCTCAGTATCAAGGTCTATTAATGACCAAGGACTTGATGAACCCATAGAAGCATTGCTCACAGTGCAACTACTGAGAGCAACACCAACTGTCAAAACAAGAATCAAATTAATGATATTTGAAAGTAGTCGGTTCATTTCAAAGAATAAAGAGAGAGAAAACAAGCAGCAGCTAAAGCAAGGCTTCCAAAAATCAATACATTTTTTTGGCCTGAAGGAAGTTTATTAAATCCAAAGCCATAAGTTAGGTTTTCTTCAAATCCACTGGGCTTTGATTTAGGTCCAATATCCTTATACGCACCAAATCCTACTCGACAAACAGGACATCTGAATTTCTCTTGATCTAATTCAGAAAATGCAGTTCCTACAGGGATATTTAGCTTTTTTATACCCTCATCAGGGTCATAAATAAAGCCACAACTTATACATTCAAAGCGGTTTAAATTTGGATCAGGAGCCTTGGATGGAATGTTTCCATCAAAGGAAAGAGTTTTGTTTTGTTTTTCATCAGGATTGAATTCATCTGAAAGATTTGACTTTGTTTTGGAGTCTTCATTCACAGTTTTCACTTTCACACAAGACAACTCTATGGCACTAATCTTTAAAATGACTGTCAAACTGATATTGAAATCAGTATCAAATTAATGTTTTCCCTTCAGGGTTATGAGTATTTTCTAGGATTTCTTGTAATTTCCGCTGCTGTTCCTATTCTTGCGCTTACCACAAACAAGCTAGTAGCTCCAAGAAGCAAAGCTGGAGAGAGACAACTAACCTATGAATCTGGAATGGAGCCAATTGGTGGAGCATGGATCCAGTTCAATATTCGTTACTACATGTTTGCTCTTGTTTTCGTTATTTTTGACGTTGAAACAGTTTTTCTATACCCATGGGCAGTTGCATTTCATCGACTTGGCTTACTAGCATTTATAGAAGCACTTGTTTTTATAGCAATCCTAGTTGTAGCGCTAGCATATGCATGGAGAAAAGGTGCCCTTGAATGGAGCTAAATCCAATGACAAAATCTCCTTCTTCGGAGGCCATTCGCAACCTAAGAGAAGCTTCTTGCGGACCTGTTGCAAATCCATCAGTTACTAATGAATTAAGTGAAAACATAATTCTTACAAGCCTGGAAGATTTACATAATTGGGCGAGGCTAAGCAGCCTCTGGCCACTTCTATATGGAACTGCTTGCTGTTTTATTGAATTTGCCGCTCTTATAGGATCAAGATTTGACTTTGATAGATTTGGCTTAGTACCTAGAAGCTCTCCTAGACAAGCAGATTTATTAATAGTTGCAGGTACTGTAACTATGAAAATGGCTCCAGCTTTGGTAAGACTTTATGAGCAAATGCCAGACCCAAAATATGTAATAGCAATGGGAGCATGCACAATTACAGGAGGCATGTTCAGTGCAGATTCAACAACTGCTGTCAGAGGAGTTGACAAATTAATTCCTGTAGATCTTTATCTCCCTGGATGTCCTCCCCGACCAGAAGCAATATTTGATGCAGTAATTAAATTAAGAAAAAAGGTAGCTAATGAATCAATTTCAGAAAGAAATAAAACAACTCAAACACACCGTTATTTAACTATTCCCCACAAAATGAAAAGAATCCCAGCCAAAGTCACAGGTGAATACTTAAATGCAAAAACACAATTAGTTGCATTAAATCCATCAATGTCAGATGTATTTGATGAATCATTAAAAGAAGTTCAGAAAATATCTGAAGAACTTAATTCTAACTAAACCTATAAAAGGGCCTAAAAATGACAAACGAAACTGAAATTCCAATTAAAGAAAAAGATTCAGGTCCAATAAGTAATTGGCTTTCTAAAGAAGGATTAGAACATACTTTTCTTGAAGAAGATCATTTAGGCATTGAGATTATTAAAGTAGAACCAAATAATCTGTTATCCATAGTAGAGGCCTTAAAAACAAATGGTTTTAATTATCTACAATGTCAAGGGGGCTATGATGAAGGTCCTGGACTTAATATTGTATGTTTTTATAATTTAATAGAATTAAAAGAAATAAAAGATGATTCTTCGTCCCGCGAAGTAAGATTAAAGATTTTTCTTGATAGGAATGGGGATCTAACCGTCCCAAGTCTATATAGCCTTTTTAGGGGGGCAGACTGGCAAGAAAGGGAAACATTTGATATGTATGGAGTTAATTTCAAAGGACATCCTCACCCTAAAAGACTTTTAATGCCTGAGGACTGGAAAGGATGGCCACTTAGGAAAGATTATGTACAGCCTGATTTTTATGAAATGCAAGATGCATATTGATTTATTTTTCTCTCTTATATTTTCTGTAAAATCTCATTATTGCTAAAGCAAGACTTTTGGGATCATGCCTTAATGTAGGAGTAGCTTTTAATCCTTGAAGTGAAGCCTGGTAAACTCGATATCCTTTGTTAACTAAATCATATTTATCACACAGAACAGGCTCAGCACCTTTCGACTTATAGTGTTCAACTAATTTTGAAGGACCTAATTGATCTTGTGCCAGTATTGAATTAAATACTTTCTTAGTAATACCTCTTGTAGCTAATTGAGCTTCGATTGCCCTTACATGGCCACTCACATCTAACCCATCAGTTTCTCCAGGCTGAGTCATTAAATTACAAATATATAATTTAGGAGCTTTACTTCTCTGTATCTCTGCAACTATTTCAGGTACAAGTAAGTTTGGAAGAATAGACGTATACAAACTGCCAGGTCCTATCAAAATAATTTCTGCATTTCTAATAGCTTCTATTGCTCGTGGAAGAGCTGGTGGATTTGATGGATAGCAACCAATTCTTACTATTGGGACTTGAGACCTCCCAATAGCTGATTCTCCATCGATACGATCACCATTTTCAAGCTCTGCCCATAACCGAACGTCTACATTTGTAGCTGGTACTACTTGCCCCTGAACAGAGAGAACCCTACTTGATGCAGTAATTGCTGTTTCTAAACTTCCAGTAATTGAAGTTAAAGCAGACAGAAAAAGATTCCCAAAGCTGTGCCCCTCAAGCCCGCTTCCTGAAGAAAAGCGATATTGAAAAAGACGCTTAATTAATGGTTCTTCTGTTGCTAGTGCTGCCAAACAATTTCTAATATCTCCAGGAGGCTGAACACCTAATTCTCTGCGAAGTATTCCACTACTTCCTCCATCATCTGCAACAGTTACTATTGCTGTAATACGGCTGCTATATCT
>QBWA01000026.1 GCA_003283745.1 Prochlorococcus sp. AG-315-B03
TTTGGCTAACAATTTTTGCTTCTATTATAATTTTGATAATCAAACAGCCAAATTTAAGCACAGCTGCACTAATAGGAATATTGCTCTGGATGATTGCATTTTCTGCTGGAATTAATTTTAAACATCTTTCCTACACTGCCCTTTCAGGGTTTGTTGTAGGTTCAATTAGTATTCTTTCAAATGAATATCAAAAGATACGTGTTATGTCATTTCTTGATCCTTGGCAAGACCCTCAAGGAAATGGATATCAATTAGTTCAAAGTCTTTATGCTATTGGATCCGGTGGAATATTTGGAGAAGGGTATGGTCTATCAACACAGAAACTACAATATTTACCAATTCAAAGTACTGATTTTATTTATTCTGTATTTGCGGAGGAATTTGGTTTCTGTGGATCTATTTTACTTTTAACTTTTCTATTTCTAATTGCATATTTAAGTTTAAAAATATCACTTCGATGTAGAAATAATTATTCGAAATTAATTGCTATGGGTTCTGGTACTATTCTAGTAGGCCAATCAATCATGCATTTAGCAGTGGCCTCAGGAGCGATGCCAACTACTGGACTGCCCCTTCCAATGATTAGTTATGGTGGAAATTCATTAATTTCAAGCTTGCTAATTGCGGCATTATTGGTCAGATCATCCATTGAATCATCAGATTTATTAAATAATAAAACACTCATTCAGACTCTTAAGTAGATAATCTAAATATTGGACTCTGAATGAAAGCTTACTTTTTAATTATTTCTTCTCTTGGTTTGGCTTTATCTGATTTAGCTCGTAATGGAGAACAATTGGTTAGTAGTGGATTAAATAATCCCAACCCATTATCACTGCTAATAGTTTTTCTAGGTGGTCTTTTAACGAGCCTGGGGCCCTGTTCCTTATCGCTTCTTCCTATTACAATTGCTTATTTAGCAGGTTTTCAAGACAACCAAAAGCCTCTTCAAAGAAGTCTAAATTTCTGCAGCGGAATTGTTATTTCACTAATAATACTTGGAAGTTTAAGTGGCTTTTTAGGAAAGATTTATGGACAATTGCCAAGTCTATTTTCAATCTTAATAAGTTTATTGGCGTTGACTATGGGTCTAAATCTTCTTGGAATAATAAAATTTTCTCTACCTACAGGCCCTGACCCTGAGATTTGGAAGCAAAAAGCACCTCCGGCATTGGCAACCTTATCTGCGGGTTTAGCATTTGGATTAGCATCATCACCATGCACTACTCCAGTCTTAGCTGTTCTTCTGGCCTGGATTGCACGACAGGGTAATACTCTCAATGGAACTATATTTCTTGCAAGCTTTGCAATCGGGCAGGTAATGCCTCTTTTAATTGCAGGTACATTTGCTGCGAGTGTTCCGAAAATATTGTCCCTTCGCGCTTTTGGGAAATGGATTCCATCTCTTAGCGGAGTGGTTTTATTAACAGTTGGTCTTTTAAGTTTAATCTCCATTTGGTTTTGAATGAAATGAAAAAGATTAGCCAAGTTTTGAATTGGCTTTCAAGTTTAAAAATTGCAATATTCCTTTTATTTGTCATAGCAATTTCTTGCGCACTCGGGACAGCAATTCCTCAATTAGAAAATGATGAATTTTATTTAAATAATTTCAACGAAAGTCCCTTCATTGGATTATTAAATGGGCAAACATTACTTTTTTTACAACTTAATAAAGTTTATACAAGTATTTGGTTTCTATCATTACTTAGTTGGCTAGGTATAGCCCTTGCAGTTTGCAGTTGGAGAAGACAATTACCTATGCTTCAATCAGCTTTAAAATGGATAGATTATAAATCATCTCGTCAAATAGCAAAGCTTTCAATAGCTCAAACAATACAAACTAATGACCCTTCCCTAAGTTTGAAAAATCTTACCAAAAAATTACAAGAGAAAGGGTGGAATATTAAAGAAAATAATAAAAGAATATCGGCAAGAAAAGGAGTTATTGGAAGAATAGGACCAATATTAATACATTTTGGAATGATAGCTCTGATGATTGGAGCAACCTATGGAGCGTTAAATGGACAATCTCTAGAAAAGTTTTTAGTGCCTGGAAGATCTATAGAATTATCAGACAAAAATGAAGGGCAAAAATTAACTATAGAGTTAAAGAGTTTCAAAATAGATAGAGATCCCAAAGGAAGAGCAGAGCAATATCGTTCTTTAATTAATATTGAAGAGCCAAGCTATACAGTAAAAGAAAAAGAAATTAGTGTAAATTATCCATTTAGGTATAAAGGAATAACTATATACCAGGCTGATTGGTCTCTGGCTGCTATAACAATTCAAATTGACAATAGTCCAAAGCTTCAAATCCCCATACAACCTATACCTGAATTAGGCGAACAAATTTGGGGAACAATAGTTCCTACAAAAGCCAATGGCGAAGAACCTATATTATTAACCATGAATAATGAACTTGGACCAGTAATAATTTACAATAAAAATGGGACTAAGTTAACAACACTCAGTATAGAAGGAAGTCCAAAGAAAGTTGGAGATAGTCTTATTAAGATTATAAGTATAATTCCAAGTAGTGGATTACTTTTAAAGCATGATCCAGGTGTTCCATTAGTTTATACTAGTTTTGCGATAATACTTTTTGGTGGCTTTCTAAGTATTATCTCTACAAATAAAATTTGGGCATTATATGAAGAAGATAAATCATTATTATTTATAGGCGGTTTAAGTAACAGAAACCATTCTGGCCTATGTCAAGAATTAACCGAATTAATAAAAACTATTTAAAGCTATACTAAATATCATTTCTTTTGCCATGACAAACTCTAATAATAGTATGTACATTTCCTCTTGGATTAAAATCAGCTTCTAATTGCATCCAACTTGGATTAGAGGCAAAGACAAGATCATCTATTATTTTATTAGCAACTTCTTCATGAGAAATCTTTGTATCACGAAAGCTATTGAAATACAGCTTAATCGCTTTTAATTCTATTATATTTTTATTGGGTTGATAAATTAATTTCAAATTTGCAAAATCTGGATACCCTGAGAATGGACATTTACATGTGAATTCAGGGAATTCGATTAAGATTTCATAATCTCTAGTTGGTTTAGGGTTTGGGAAGCAAATTAATACTCCTTCCTTTATCTCTCTTTCTCCATACATTATTTCTTTTGCTGTCTCTTCTTGATTAATCATCTTTGCAGTGTATCTAGTGACCACAATAGATAAAACTTTTTTCAAAGTAAAATTCCATCCTTTTTCTATCCAAACTCAAACTTCGAATCAGCACAAAAGAATTTCTGTAGCATTTGAGACAGCTAGTGTTCATCTTTTAACGCTTAATAGATAATGAATTAAAGATTCATATGGATATCAAACTTTCAGATACAAAAAGTGGCACAATTATAGAGCCCACAAGTGTTCATGGAATCTTATGGCTGCAAACCCATTTTGAATCTACTCATTGGCAGTCTATTGCTGCAGGCAATGTAAAAATTCCGGCAAAAGACTCTCAGATGCTTTGTGAAGATGCCATTTCAGCTGGTCTAAATGTCAATTTAATTAATGCTCTTACTATTTCGGACAAATTTTGATCAAAAAGTCTCTAAGATTAAACAGTTATTCTTAATCATATGAAAAAAATAGAGGCCATAATTCGTCCTTTTAAGCTTGAAGACGTAAAAATTGCATTAGTCAACTCTGGAATAGTAGGGATGACTGTTAGTGAGGTTAGGGGATTTGGAAGACAAAAAGGACAAGTTGAAAGATATAGAGGTTCTGAGTTCACTGTTGAATTTCTTCAGAAGCTTAAAGTTGAAGTAGTTATTCCTGACGATAAAATTGAAATAGTGCTGAAAGCAATCGCTGACGCAGCAAAAACAGGAGAAATTGGTGATGGCAAAATCTTTGTATCCCCAATTGATTCAGTTGTTCGTATTAGAACTGGGGACACAGACGAATCAGCTCTATAAATTAAATTTCAATAATAAATTTTCAACCTCTAAAATTTCTTTTTGAACTTCATCACCCATCCAAAGAAGATATTCCTGATTACCAGCAGGTCCCTTTATTGGTGAGGGAGTTAACCCTTTCGCATACCATCCATATTTTGAAGATTCACCTATTATTCCTTTTATGGCTTCAATGTGCAATGAAATATCTCTAACTACTCCACCTTTCCCTACTTTTTCCCGTCCAACCTCAAATTGAGGTTTTACAAGTACTAACAGCTCAACGCCCTCAGAATGGAGAAGGGCTTTAATAGATGGCATAACGAGTTTAAAAGAAATAAAAGATAAGTCTGCTACTGCGAGATCTGGTCGAAGATCATTATCCATAAACAACTTTTCAGGGGTTAGATAACGAATATTTGTCCGTTCCAAAAGAACTACTCTTGGATCATTTCTAATATTCCACGCAGTTTGTCCATATCCCACATCCACGCCATAGACCTTCGAAGCACCGAACTGCAAAAGACAATCTGTAAAACCACCAGTTGAGATGCCTGCATCCAAGCAAACTCGATTCTTTACTTGTAAAGGAAATTTCTTGAAGGCCTCAATTAATTTCTCACCACCTCTAGATACAAACCTCGATGGTTGAGTGACCTTTATCTCAAGATCTTTAAAAACTTCTTGTCCTGGTTTATCAAGAATCTGACCATTAATGGATTTAACCTTGCCAGCTCTAATAAGCTTCTGAGCTTCTTGACGAGATTTTGCCAGACCTTTGGTCAGCAAGTGAAGATCTAATCGTAATTTTCGGGTCATTTGTTCACAAAAAAAGACAAGAAACGGAACAAAAACCGCTGAAGTGAGGCAAATAGACCTTTTTCCATAGACAATCTATCCAATTGAAGAAAAGTCTTGTCTAAAAAGCTCAGACAAACAACCAAAGAAAATGACTTGTCTTTTCATAATCCTTTTCACCTCAGTTCAAATGTAAGAACCGGAGAGGTTCTTGAACTTCTTCCACCAGGTAGTTTCGCTAAATTAGAGAATCAACCTAATGACTTGCCTCCTTTTCAAGTAATTGATTGTAAAGGGGGTAGGTGCAGAGTAAGACAGCAATCGTGGGGAAGATATATTCATTGGGAAGTAGAACACAATAGACTTAAGTCAGCTTGATCACTGACGATATAAATTAAACTAAACTTAAATTTCTAGCAGTTTGATTGAGCGTTACACACACCCTGAAATGGGCAATATTTGGTCAGAGAAAGCCAAATACCAGACTTGGCTTGATGTTGAGATAGCAGCATGTGAAGCCAATTGCAAATTAGGTAAAGTTCCTATTGATGCAATGGAAACAATCCGAGCCAGGGCAAATTTCAATCCTGAACGCATACTTGAAATAGAAGCTGAGGTTAGACATGATGTCATTGCTTTTTTAACAAATTTGAATGAATATGTTGGCGATTCAGGTCGTTATATTCATGTAGGTATGACCAGTAGCGATATTCTTGATACAGGTCTCGCACTGCAATTAAAATCCTCAGTAAGTCTCCTAAAGAAAGAACTTCTACATCTTGAAGACGCTATTAGAGCCCTTGCAAGAAAGCATAAAAATACTGTAATGATTGGGCGTTCTCATGCAATCCACGGAGAACCAATCACTTTTGGATTTAAATTGGCTGGTTGGCTCGCAGAGACAATTAGGAATAAAGATAGATTGATCAACCTTGAAAAGGATATTTCCGTTGGACAAATAAGCGGGGCAATGGGAACTTATGCCAATACCAATCCTGAGATCGAAAAGGTAACCTGCGAACTGCTCGGTCTTGAAGCAGATACAGCTAGTACTCAAGTAATTTCTAGAGACCGGCATGCAAATTATGTGCAAACTCTTGCCCTCATTGGTTCTTCCTTAGACCGTTTCTCTACAGAAATCCGAAACTTACAAAGAACTGATGTTCTTGAACTAGAAGAGAACTTTGCCAAAGGCCAAAAAGGAAGTTCCGCTATGCCTCATAAACGAAACCCGATTAAGAGTGAGAGGGTTAGTGGACTTTCTAGAGTTTTAAGGAGTTATGTAGTAGCAGCTTTAGAAAACGTCGCTCTTTGGCATGAAAGAGATATAAGTCATAGTTCAAATGAAAGGTTAATGCTTCCAGATACCTCTATAACTCTCCATTTTATGATCACAGAAATGACAGAGATAATTAATGGTCTAGGAGTGTATCCAAACAACATGCTAAATAATTTGAACATTTATGGAGGAGTTGTTTTTAGCCAACGAGTTCTCTTAGCCTTAGTTGAAAATGGCATGAGCCGAGAAGATTCATACAGATTGGTCCAAAAACATGCTCACACAGCTTGGAATCAACCTCAAGGAGATTTCAAAAGAAATCTAGAAGATGATCCAGAAGTCATGAAGAACCTTTCATTTGACCAACTTTCTTCTTGCTTTGATACAGAGGTACATCAAGCCAATTTACAAGTGATTTGGGATAGACTTGGAATCTAATTCTATCAATAATTCAATGACTCAAAAACATAAACAATTAATATAAGTTAAGGAAATTTTATCTATGGAGGATTCATTTAAGTGAGTTAGAAGCTTTGGCTCAAACTCACATTAAATCTTAAAACATTCAAACTCAAAATACATGTCTAATTTTAAACGGCTAGAACAAGACAGTATGGGAACTATTGAAGTCCCCAAAGAAGCTCTATGGGGTGCTCAGACTCAACGATCAATATTAAATTTCGCTATAGGAGACGAAAAAATTCCATTGGAAATTATTTATGCCATTGCCAAAATTAAAACTTCTGCAGCAAAAGTAAATCATCATCTAGGTATTATAGATACTGAAACTAAAAATCTGATAACTGAAGCAAGTTCAGAAATAGTAAAAGGAAAGCATGACAATGAATTTCCATTGAAAGTTTGGCAAACAGGTAGCGGTACCCAAACGAATATGAATGTCAATGAGGTAATAAGCAACATAGCTTCACATCATTCTAATAATCCATTAGGAAGTCATAATCCATTACATCCTAATGATCATGTTAATAAATCACAATCTACTAATGATGTTTTCCCCGCTGCGATTCAAATAGCTACCATTACAACTTTAAAAGAGACATTAATACCAGAACTAAAGAAGTTAATCTATATACTAAATCAAAAAAGTAACGACTGGAAAAATATTATAAAAATAGGAAGGACCCATCTTCAAGATGCAGTACCACTAACACTTGGACAAGAAGCTTCTGCATGGAGAGATCAACTCGGGACGGCCTTAGTACGTATCGAAAGCAATCTTAAAGAGCTATATTCTCTTCCATTAGGAGGAACAGCTGTTGGGAGCGGGTTAAATGCACCAAAAAACTTTGACAATCTAATTTCTTTAGATCTTTCTAAAACGCTAAAACTGCCTTTTGAAACTGCAACTAATAAATTTGCGATCATGGCAAGCCATGATGGGTTAGTCAATATAATGTCTCAACTTAAATTACTCGCTATCTCTTTATTGAAAATCGTAAATGATATTCGTCTTTTATCTTGTGGACCACGAGCTGGTTTATCAGAATTAAACTTGCCAGCTAATGAGCCAGGTAGTTCAATCATGCCTGGGAAAATCAACCCCACTCAATGTGAAGCAGTTGCTATGGTTTGTACGCAAATAATTGGCATGGACACAGCAGTCTCGATTGCTGGTAGTGCAGGTCATCTACAAATGAACGTTTACAAACCACTTATTGGCTACAATATTATAAATAGTATTAAATTAATTCATACTGCGTGCAAGAGTTGTAGAAAAAACATGCTGGAAGGTATTCAGCCTAACAAGACAAAAATCAAATACTATCTAGAAAATTCCCTAATGCTTGTAACCGCTTTAGCACCATCAATAGGATATGAAAAGGCAAGTAAAATCGCACAATTAGCTCATGAAAAGAATATAAGTTTGCGTCAAGCTTCCAAACAACTTAATTATATTAATGAAAAAGAATTTGATCTTCTTCTTAATCCAGAATCTATGATTGATCTTTCTTAAGTTTTTCCTCTAAGGCATTAATTACCTCTCTGTTGCTGGATTGCCAAGATTATTCCTCTTATCCTTAGCTTGCATGAAGTCTTCTGCCTCACATACAGGAAATCTATCCAATAGTTTTATAGCTGCTTTTGCACTCGTTCTAAGTTGTTTACTCACGGCTTCGCAATAAGGAAGTTGAGAGAGCATATCAATTGTCCTCCTAAGAATTCGTACAACATCTCCCTCATCCAAGGAAGTATTTGAAATCAAGTCAGTCCATGTACAACCTCTTGCCCATGCTTCAACTAAGCCCATCAACTCCGAACTCCAAAGAATTGGGGTATCTATATTAAATCGTTCTTGAGTCCTTAACAACTCACTTCGTATTATTGATAAATCATTGAAAGATTCTTCTGCTCTCGGACTTGGCATAAATCCTGACCAAAGGTCAGGTCGATTAAAATCAATAATAATTGACTCAATAACACCAGATAATTCTATAGGAGTCAATTCATCAAGATGTCCACTCATCAAAACCAATCCAACCCAAAGCTCATTATCACCTCTTAAAGATCCAACACTTCTACCAATTTCAGTCGGTTTTAAATTATCCAAACATCCAAAATAATCTAGAACTTTTATCAATGCAAGAAAGGTTTTCCAGTGCCGGTTAGATCTATCATAAAGTTTTTCTTCACGTTCACGAATTTCGAAATCTAAATCTTCCATCTTACGTCTATGTTTTTTCAATTTTTTCTTATCACCCCATTTATGTACTGGATTACGTATCAATTCATCATCTAAATATTTAACCAATTCTGCCTGAGATAATACTTCACTTGCAAGATCATACTGAGGGATTCTCATATCATGCTTTGTTGCCAAATTACTAATTACATCAGCAATCTCATTACTTGTTAAGTTCCCATGACACAGTTCACCTGTCCTATTTAAATCTGGAGGCGTTAGAGCTGAAACATCTATACAACTTAAATCAGCATAAATACTAACCACTTCTTGACAAGAAATTAAAATCCAAATATTTTCATTAGTCAAACATAATAGCTGAAGGAACTTTCCTTCAATTTCAACTTTCTCAACGAGAACTGCTGGGGTAACTTTGCCACGAAGCTGTGAAGATTTAAGGCTTACAAGAGTTCCAGCATTAGAGAATTGCAAGGCTAAAGTCAATTCATTGGACAAAGTTTCAGCCGCTTGCTTTTGCAATATTTTCAACAAGCGTCTTTCTTCTCGTAGACGATTATTATTTTTCTCATATTTTTCAAACTCTGACCAAGGAATATCTTGAGCCAATACTTTAGATTCTGTTAATTCTTCTTTTAAATTAGATAATAATTCTTCTTCCTCTAGCAAGTCTAGGCTCGCTAAATATCGGCCAAAGCTTCTCTCTATCAATTCTCTTGATTTCTCTAAGTCATAGCGCTGCAAAAGATTTAGGACCATTCCATAACTCGGTGTAAATTGACTGATAAGTGGATCAGCAGAACTAGTCGCTAATTGGCCAGCTTCTCGAACCCCTTCAAATCTAGTTTGCACCGTAATTACATAACCTCTCGAATCAAGACCTCTCCTACCCGCCCTACCAGCCATCTGCAAAAACTCACTACCCATAAGTTGACGATGTCCATTATCAGATCGTTTAGATAAAGTAGATATTATTGTGCTCCTTGCAGGCATATTTATTCCTGCAGCTAATGTCTCAGTCGCGAAAACGACTTTTAAAAGTCCATCTTGAAATAATTCCTCAATCAATTCTTTCCAAGCAGGCAAAACTCCTGCATGATGTGAGGCTATTCCATTTAACAACGCTTTTATATGAATATTGTCTCTAAGACCTTCTGCATTTAAACTTGCATATTTTTCAAATCGGTCTTTAATCAATTTTTGTTCTGATTGATTCAATAAACAAACGTTTACCATTGATTGAACAGATTTATCACAACCTCGTCGACTAAAGATGAAATAAATAGCTGGCAACATATTTCTTTCTGCCAGTTTAGAAATTACATAGCCTAGAGATGGAGACTCAGGTTGAGACGGTTTTGAAAGACGACCTCTCCTTTTTTGGTTTTTGGTTGGACGCCAAATCTTACAATTAGGATGTAATCCTGTTCCTTTCTCATTCAAAAGAGGATGTAAGCCTTTAGCACTGCAGAAATTAAATTCGAGTGGGACTGGACGATGACAACTAGAAATCAAATCAGTAGGTCCATGCACTTGCATGATCCAGTCAGTTAGTTGTCCTGCATTTGCAACTGTTGCCGAAAGAGCAACAAACTGAACTGATTTAGGACAATGAATAATTGATTCTTCCCATACAGTTCCCCGATGTGCATCATTCATGTAATGACATTCATCAAGCACTACGGTTTCCACCTCAAGTAATGGATCGTCACTGCTATCTGCTACTGCATAAAGCATATTTCTAAAAATCTCCGTAGTCATTACCAGCACAGAGGCATCGCGATTCACACTTAGATCACCTGTTAGAAGACCAACATTGTTTGAGCCAAATTGATTCCTGAAATCTCTTAGTTTTTGATTAGATAGAGCCTTTAATGGTGTTGTATAAAAAACTTTATTTCCATGAGCAATTGCTCTATGAATAGCGTACTCACCAATTAGTGTTTTACCTGAGCCAGTGGGAGCACTTACAACTACAGAATGACCTTGATTCAGAGAATCAATTGCATTAAGTTGAAAATCATCCAATAAGAACGGAAAGATTTCCTGGGGATCTAAATTGTTTTTGACGAGGTCGGAATCAGTCGTGACGCTCGCCATTGAACTCATAACACAATCCTAAAGACTTTTTCATTAGCCACAAGAGAATTTATAGGGATCAGAAATGAAATTAAGAATCTAATCGCAATAAATATTAATCCACCAGCCAAATCAGCAGTCATTGATCCCAAAATAAGAATATGGAAAAAATCCCTAATTCAAGAATACGTAAACTCAGGACTTGGATGCCCGGTAAGTGTCCCTCAGAATTGATCGAGGTAGTGGAGGGTAATCAGCAGATTTCATTAATTGACCTAGCAAGTAATGACTATTTAGATTTAGCAAGACATCCATCATTAATTGAGGCAGCTAAAAGAGCATTAGCCACTGAGGGAGTTGGATCAGGTGGATCAAGATTTATCACTGGCAATAGAACTATTCACAAAAAACTTGAACAAGAACTTGCCGAATGGCTCAATCGTGACATCGTTTTAGTTTATCCAAGTGGATTTCAGGCAAATCTTGCTGCAGTCATAGCTCTCGCAGATAGACACACTCAAATCATTGCTGATCGACTAATACATCATTCTCTTCTTACAGGAGTTAGAGCCAGTGGAGGGAAACTAATGC
>QBWA01000027.1 GCA_003283745.1 Prochlorococcus sp. AG-315-B03
ATCCAATTCAACAAGGCTTTCTACTCCGAAACGATGGGCCCATTGAGTTTTCAAAAGAGCATATAGTTCATTGTTATTCTCATTCAAAGCTTTAGCAATTTGTTTCTGTAATTGATACTTGCGAGTTTCCACAGGTCTAAAGTATTGCTAATTAAGACTATCAAGCAAGTTTGCGATTTAAAAGTGGTACTACAAGATAAAACAATCCAATTGCAAGAATAAATAAAATTGCAAGACAAACATATCCATTAACATCTCCATAAGGAGCATTTATCAAAACAGTTCCGAGATCAAATGAATCGCTATAAGCTAGTCGAATTGGTTCAATTGCAAATGTTAAGGGATTAACAGACGCAATCCACCCAAGCCAACTAGGCATAAAAGATATTGGAGCCAATGCAGTGCTAGCGAAAAGGACTGGGAGGTTCGCAACAAAAATGATTGCTATTAGTTCAATATGTCCTGGCAAAACAAAAGCCAAACCTAGACTTAAAGCAGTTATGGAAAATACTAATAATAGTAAAGTCATAACAATCAAAATAAATCCCAAAAAACTTGGCCAGCCATATCCCAAAAAAGCGGAGGTAGCCATAATGGCAAAGCTCTGCAAAAGACTAATAGACGTTATATAGATTACTGAAGAGATTACAATTGAACTTCGGCTATTCAAAGGTGCTACTAATAATCTATTGAGGAAGCCAAATTCTCTGTCAAACATTACTGGCAATCCAGCATTGAGGGCACCACTGAAAGCAGTGAATACTATTAATCCAGCTCCCAGAAATTCTCCATAGCTAGTTCCTCCAGGCAAGAAATCAACTGGTGCGTTAGAAAATAAAGCGGCAAAAAGGAAGAGCCAGATTAATGGCTGAAGAATACCTGCAAACAAGGTAGAAGGTCTTCTTATCAATTGAATAAACAGCCTCCAAGTTAAGGCTGAAGTCTCTTGAAAAATTTCATTAAAGTCATTCCTATAAATTTCTTTTTCTTTAAGTGATGAATTAAAAATAGTCATTAATTTGATTAATAGAACAGTAGAAAAATAATTGAACTATCTCATAGATTTTTTCTTCTCAAGCTTAAAATCTCTTGTTCCTGCAAGTTCCAATTCTGCATCCATCAAAGTTTTACCAGTCGCCTGTAAATAAACATCATCTAAACTAGGCCTACTATGAGCAAGTGCAAATACTTCAAAATTTGCTTTAGAAAGATAGTGTGATAATTCTGAAATTACGTTTTGGCTTCTCACTACAAGATTTAAGGAATATCCTTGTTTTTTATTAACGACAACATTAGTTACCCCTGGAACTTCAATTAATATATTCCTTACAGATTCAGCTTCATACTCGTCACTAAATTCTCGAACCCTAAGAGTAACTCGATCACCTCCGAGATCCCTTTTTAAATCATCTGGTTTACCTTCAGCAATAACTTTACCATTATCAATAATTGCCATTTCATCTGCTAGTTCATCTACTTCTTCAAGATAATGACTACTTAAAAGAATCGTTGTTTCCTCATCTCTGAGCTCCTTTAACAAGCCCCAAATAACAGAGCGACTTTCAATATCTAAACCAACTGTAGGCTCATCAAGTATTAACAACTCAGGTTTATGAAGAAGTCCTGCCGCAAGATCAAGTCTTCTTTTCATTCCTCCTGAAAAAGATCCGCACCTTCTATCAATCCATGATTTCATCTCAAGTCTTTGAATAAGTTCTTCAATCCTCTGATTTTTATAGGTCTTACTCAGATGGTAAAGATCAGCTTGAAGTTGGAGCAATTCCCTCCCAGTAAGTATTTTATCAATTGCTACTTCTTGAGCCACATAACCTAGACCACGTCTAGTTTCTTTTTGATAAATCAAAGCATCACGTCCAGCCACCTTGACTTCTCCAGTATCGGGTTCAAGCAAAGTACAAATAATTCTCAATGCAGTACTTTTACCAGCGCCATTAGGTCCAAGAAGGCCATATAAAGTGCCTTTTGGAACATTCAAGTTCAGTCCATCAAGAGCCTTAATTGCCCCATATGACTTGAATAAATCTTTAAGCTGAATAAAAAGCATCTAAAAATAGATCACCAAAAAGTTAAAAGGATTACTTATAACAAAGTTTAGTTAGATTGAGAGCAAGTTTATAAAATTTTTATTTTGATTTTAATTTAAATAAACTTCGAAGAACCATCGGAAATCAAAGTAATTAATTGATCATTAAAAAGAACAGCTATTTGCAATCGACTAATAACAAGAAGAAAACAAACTCCAAACATATAAAGGATTGACCATCTAAACAAACCTTTTGCTCTTTCCATATCCTCTGGCTCATTGTTCAATCTACTTACCAACTGCAAAAGTCTTGCATTATAAGGGAACAACATAATCCCATATAGAAATCCTCCTTCTGGTAGAACAAAAACTCCCAAGAAGCTTAAAATGACTGTCAAATAAGCATAAAAAGATATAGCCTTTGCTGTAACAGTAGTTCCACTAACTGCAGGCAACATTGGAATACCTACTGATCGATAATCATCTTTCAATAAAATTGCTAATGCCCAAAAATGTGCAGGAGTCCAAACCATAATCAAACTGAATAGCCACCACCCACCTAATCCAATATGACCTGCAGCAGCTGCAGCTCCAACTAATGGAGGAATAGCTCCAGCAATTCCTCCAAAAACTATATTTTGAGATGTTCTAGGTTTTAAAAATGCTGTATAAAGAAGAACATAACTACATAGCCCAAGCAATGAAAGTCCAGCAGCTAAAGTGTTAACTCCACTCACTAAAAGTGTTGAAGCAGCAAGCGTGCAACAGATTGCACCTATAAAAACAGATGAAGGGGAAAGGCGCCCAGAAGGCAAAGCCCTACTACTTGTACGTTTCATTCGCTTATCAAGGTCTTGCTCCCATAAGCAGTTAAGGGCCCCTGCAGCTGCTGCGGCTAAAGCTCCTCCACCTAGAGTGCAAGCCAATCTAGGAGACGGTAAAGGCCACTCTTCAGAAAGAGCCATCCCTCCAACTGTTGTAGCAAGTAAAAGAGGTATTAATCTTGGTTTGGCAACCTCCAACCAAGCAGGCAACTTAATTCGTTTTCTTGATGGAACTAATTCTTCACGTTTAATTGATTCAGTAATAACTCCAGATGTTGAGCTAACCATGACATGCCTCCAATGTTGATTCGGTTATAAAAATTGATTGAGAAGACTTATTATTACTTTCACCCTTGAAACTTAGAGCTGAAAGTAGAGCTACCAAAAGGGAAGCCACTAATTGATGTCCAATAATAAGTATTGGATCATTCAAACCAAATTGAACTGAAAAGTAGCCCAGCAAGATTTGGGAAAGGATCAAAAAAGTAATACTCAAAAGATATGGCCATTGATTAACAAAAACCTCTCTATTCAAAAGTGAAGCGACCACAAACCCAATAACAAGAAAGCTTATTGGTATCGCTGTAAAACGATGAAGATCAAGAACTTGGCAAGAGTCGCCAAAATTCAAACATCTTTGAGCCGCCCAAGAAGTTGCTACTCGACTGCCAAGTAAAGACTGTCCTATAAGAGATATCAGAGATAAAAGTCCCAGGGATCGTAACCAAATAGGTAAAACAAATTCACCTGGACTAAGTAATCTCTGAGTGACAGCACTCATAGCCGCAACAAGTAATAAGGCAACAGCAAAATGAGCTACAACAACTAAAGATGGCAATAAGTGAAGGACTGTCAAAGCACCTAAAAAACCTTGAAAGGCAACTAAAAGAGATAATGATGCATAAATCCATGGGAGCCAATTAGGTAAAAGCGACCTCCAAGATAAAGACAGGCAAAATTGAGCAAATAAAACAGTTCCTACGAAAAAAGCATCTAAACGATGAAACCACTCCAGAAAAACCTGTAAATTCATTTGTTTACCAGGCAAAAAGGATCCATAACATAAAGGCCAGTCTGGGCAAGCTAATCCAGCCTCCATAACCCTTGTCGCCCCGCCAATAACTACAAGCGCAATTAGAGCAACTACAACATGAGCAGCAAGCTGACCTAGCCGAAGGCGAGGTTTTTGTGGATAAAGTGTCTGCACTAGTGCAATAAATCCAGCCAAATTATTATTACTGCAACGTAGCGATTACTCAGTACACGTCACCCGAATAAATGGACTGCAACATAAAGATTCTCTTAAAAAAATTATTGATCTTGAATTAAGCATGAGTGAATACATAAATCACAAGTTGGCCATACCCTATAAATAGAGAAGGAGAATTTCTTGCCGAAAATGTCGGCCATCGTAACCCTTGTTACAAGTGTAATGCTTGGAATTGGAGGTGTTTGGGCTGCTTATAACGTCAATATGCTTCCTGTAAGCGCAAGTACAAATGCTCCTGTTTATGATGAACTTTTTCGAGTTCTATTCATTATTGGATCAATCCTTTTTATAGGGATGACTGCATTAGTAATTTATAGTTTATTTCATTTCCGCCGCAGGCCGGGTGAAACTGGAGATGGAATAGATTTAGAAGGGAATATATCACTAGAAATTTTCTGGACAGCTGTGCCAGCCATAGTTGTTTTATTTGTAGGTTTGTACAGCTATGACATATATGACCGCATGGGAGGAATGCAGTCCCTGAGTTCTCATAACCATGAAAATCATATGGAAAGTAACGCAGAAAGACTTTGGGGAGGAATAGGATCAGGACCAATTGAAACATCATCTATAGATCAATCTTCTTCATTGCCAATTGAATTAACGGCAATGCAATTTGCTTTTATTTTTCATTATCCAAAAGGGGATATTATTTCTGGCGAACTTCATGTTCCTGTAGGTAAAGAAGTTAGTTTAAAAATGGAATCTAAAGATGTAATACATGCTTTTTGGGTTCCTCAATTTCGACTTAAGCAAGATGTCATACCTGGCCAACCAACTATTTTAAATTTCACCCCAACTAAATCAGGAAATTTCCCTATTATTTGTGCAGAGCTTTGTGGTCCATATCATGGTGGAATGAGATCAAACGTAATAGTTGATGAACAAGAAGACTTCGACATTTGGTTCAATCAAAACGCTAAAGAAACTATTTCATCGTTATGACTATTTCTATCCAGCCTACAAATAATCCTCCTGAAAAACTACAACCAAAAGGATGGTTAAAATATTTCAGCTTCAGTCTTGATCACAAGGTTATAGGTCTCCAATATTTAGTTTGTGGTTTCTTATTTTATTTAATTGGGGGTGTATTAGCTGGGGCTATAAGAATAGAGCTTACAAGTCCTCTTTCTGACTTTATGCCAAGAGAGGTGTACAACCAAGTACTAACCCTACATGGCACAATCATGATTTTCTTATGGATTGTGCCTGTAGTTAATGGTGCCTTTGGTAACTACTTGATCCCTTTTTATGTAGGGGCAAGAGATATGGCTTTCCCAAGGCTAAATGCTGTTGCTTTCTGGTTAATTCCTCCCGCAGGATTAATGTTAATTACTAGTTATTTTATAAACGGAGCCGCTCAATCAGGCTGGACCGCTTACCCACCATTAAGCATCACAACACCGGCAGCTGGTCAAATTATTTGGATCCTAAGTGTTTTACTTTTAGGAGGTAGTTCTATATTTGGTGGGATAAACTTTATTGCAACTATCTTAAAATTAAGAAGACCAGGTCTTAAATTAATGCAATTGCCAATGTATTGCTGGGCAATGCTTGGGACTAGTATTCTTGTTGTTTTATCTACACCTGTTCTTGCAGGAACTTTAATACTCTTAAGCTTCGACATAGTTGCTCATACTGGATTTTTCAACCCAAGTCTTGGCGGAAATGTAGTTGTTTATCAGCATCTTTTTTGGTTTTATTCTCATCCTGCTGTTTACATAATGGTTCTACCTGCTTTTGGTCTTGTAAGTGAAATACTTCCAGTTCACAGTAGAAAACCTCTTTTTGGCTATACAACTATGGTCTTTTCAATAATGGGAATAGTTGTATTGGGACTAGTTGTTTGGGCTCATCACATGTTTACGAGTGGGACCCCTCCATGGATGCGCTTATTCTTCACAATAGCCACTGCTTTTATAGCTGTACCGACAGGTATAAAATTTTTTAATTGGGTCGCAACTTTATGGGGAGGGAAGATTTCACTCAATGCAGCAATGTTATTTTCATGCGGATTTATTGTTAATTTTGTTCTTGGAGGAATAACAGGTGTTGCTCTCGCCCAAGTTCCTTTTGATGTTCATGTCCATGATACATATTTTGTAGTCGCCCATTTTCACTACATAGTCTATGGAGGTTCTGTATTTGTTATCTTCTCTTCAATTTATCATTGGTTCCCAAAATTTACGGGGAGAATGCTTAATGAGAATCTTGGAAGATTTCACTTCATAATTACTTTTATAGGCTTTAATCTCTGTTTTGCCCCCCAACACTGGCTAGGTTTAAATGGGATGCCAAGAAGAGTTGCTGAATATGATCCCCAATTTCAATTAGTTAATCAAATCAGCAGTGTAGGAGCTCTTATTATGGCCTTAAGTACTTTGCCTTTCTTATGGAACATTTTTCAAAGTTTTTTCTATGGCATTAAGGCTGGGAATAACCCTTGGCATGCTCTTACTCCTGAATGGTTAACTACTTCCCCTCCTCCAGTTGAGAATTGGGAAGGAGAAGCGCCACTGGTTCTCGAACCTTATGGATATGGAAAAAAAGAACCCATTGAAATAATAAAAACAGAGGAGGAGTAAGTCATGACATCCATAGCCCCCAAAGAGCAATCTTCAGAAAAAGAAGTTCAAACAGAAGAACATGAAGATCTCAGATTATTTGGATTAATAGCCTTCTTAATTGCAGATGGCATGACTTTTGCCGGTTTTTTTGCTGCATATCTAACTTTTAAAGCAGTCAACCCATTAATGCCTGATGCTATTTACGAATTAGAGCTAGCATTACCAACTTTAAATACTATCCTTCTTTTAGCTAGTAGCTTTACTTTTCATCGAGCTGGAAAGTTTTTAGAAAGTAATAAAGCTAAGGACTGTCAAAAATGGTTACTAATAACAGGCGGACTTGGAGTAGCGTTTTTGATTAGCCAAATGGTTGAATATTTTACATTACCTTTTGGGTTAACCGACAATCTTTTTGCGAGTACTTTCTATGCCTTGACAGGTTTTCATGGGCTCCATGTGACTCTCGGGTCAATTATGATCATGATTATTTGGTGGCAAACACGAGTGCCATCAGGAAGAGTAACAAATCAAAACAAGTTTCCTTTTGAGGCGGCAGAGCTTTACTGGCACTTTGTAGACGGCATTTGGGTAGTATTATTCATTATCCTTTATCTGCTTTAAGCGGTAAACATTGATACCAAGAAAGAAACTTTCAATTAATTTGTTGCCACAATTAAACTTATTCGTCAGAATTAAGTTAATTAAAACAGTCTGAAATGCTTGTAGGAAAAGAACTCCTAGACAAAGCTAGATCTTTAAGCAATCGTCCAGAGGACGAAATTGCCAAAGGATGTGGATATGTAGGACCAAGCGGAAGAGTTTTACGCAAAAGTTTTTATCGTGCCCTAGTAGAAGCTAAAGGTTATAAACTTCGTTCAAATGGTCCTGGGAGAGCAGGAAATAGATCATCAAGAGGAAGGCAAGCAGAATTCCGAACTAAAGTTCACGGTAATGGCAATCTTCTTATCGGACATGCTTATACCAAAAAATTAGGTCTTGAACCTGGCCAAGAATTTCGGATTGAAGTACGCAAAGATTCTGGCGCAATTTGCTTGTCTCCACTCAAGAAATAATATTTATAACTTAATCAATAAAAAAATAAATCTATTTACATCCAACCTTGTTCATTTAACCATTTTTCAGTAATAATTGAATCTTTTTTTGAAGACGAATTAACTTTTAGCTGTTCTACGCTTAGAAGCTTTTCAGCATATTTCGCCATCAAATCCACCTCTAAATTAACTTTTTCTCCTAAGGCAAGAAATTGTAAGCAAGTATTGGACCAAGTATGAGGAATAACAGCTACTGAAAACTTGCATCCATTATCAAAAATCTCAGAAACAGTAAGACTTATTCCATTTATACTAATACTTGCCTTATCACACATATATCTACAGAATTTTGATTCATCCCAACATAATTGTATGTTCCAAGAGTTATTTAAATTTTCAATTGAAATGATCTCGCCAATACCATCAATATGACCGCTAACAATATGTCCGCCAAGACGATCAGAAAGACGCAATGCTGGTTCCAGATTTACATAAGAATTTATATCAGCTTTTTTTCCTAAATTTGTTCTCTGAAGAGTCTCTTCACTGATATCTACTAAAAAAGCATTATTCAATATTTTTGCAACTGTAAGACAAACACCATCAACAGATATACTATCGCCAATTTTGATAGGAGAGAAAGGCTCAATACCCTCTACAATTATTCCAAAACTATTTCTCTTGATTTTTCCAATAGACTGAATCAAACCAGTAAACATTATAGAGACCTTAATAACCGATAGAATAATATGAATACTAAATCAAAATGTCTTTGAAACGTTAATTTAATTTTTAGAATTAGACTTTAAACTGAAGTTTAATAAATATTGCTAGGAAGTTTATAAACTATGAAGCATTCCAAGTCTCCGCTAAATCTTTTTCACCTTGAGAATCCAATAGTGGCAATGACCAACATTTATTCCAAATCCTTTCGTCTAGCAAAGAAATAAATGGTTTTTTCTTCGGGATATTTCTATTTTCTTTTTCTAATTTTAGTAATTCAATAGGTGGCAAGAAGCCTTTTCTAATCATCATCCCAGAATAAACCGGTCCCCAAAGTCTTTCTAACCATTCAGAAGGGAAAGAAGCTGAGGAATTCTTTGGCAAGGAAAGAGTTGTCCAATTTAGAGGACTGCCCTCAACTGGAATAATGGCCGTCAAGCGAGGGTCTCGCAACAAGCTATCAATACAACTAGACAATGGTAGAACTGCTGCTTTAGCTCTCCCAGAGACTAACCAGTTAAGAGCATTACGATCATCAAAAGCCTTTGCTTGTTTTTTTAACTTAGGCAAATCACTTAAGAAGCCAATCTTATTAGCAATAGAAATCAAAAGATATGGGCTGCTTGGAAATACTATTTGACCAGCCAACTTATTTTCGAAAATAACTTCCCAAGAGTTTTCATTATTAAAGTCAAGTGCATCAGCATTCCTAAAAAGTATCACCCAAGGACTAGCCGCTAAAGGTACAATTTTACCTTTATAATTTTCACCTAAATTGTTAACAAACCAATTAGCCTGGGTATTTAACATTTGTCTAATTTTATCTGCCTTTATTTCTTGCAATAACTCATAAGGCAAGTCAGAAATCCAGCCATCATTTAAAAGTAATAAATCTGTTTTTTCTATAAGATTTGAATGGTAGGGTTCTTTTTTTGATTCAATATTTCTAATGGGAAAATATTTCCAAGGAGAAGGTAAACTCTCAAGAAATTCACTTGGGAAAGTATTATCTACAGCCCTCAAATATAAAGAATCCTTAGATATTGAACAGCCAGATAAGACAAAGAGAGAAGCAAAAAAGCCATAATTTAAAAATTCTCTTCTACCAATAAAATTATTTTTCATTTTATTTGACTTTGATTCAGTAGATGTTCGACTTCCTCCTCACAATATTTGATCATTTCTATTGGACTCAATCCTTTGATTTGAGCAAGCAAGGATAATGCTCCTGCTCCAACACCTTCCTTAATATAACCGATTTCATAGTCTCTAAGAAGTTTTTGTTGACTATGAGTAAATCTATACCCACTAGCCAATCCAAGAATATTCACTTTAAAATGTTTAGCAATATGATTGGTTAAATGAATAAATGAATTCCTTTTTTTGGAATATTGAAGTGACTCTTCCACCAGCCAACAAGTAGTTCCTATTGTAATATGCTCAATAAAATTAGAACGAGATTGAGGAGCAATTTCTTGTAATGCAATTGCTAGTACTGCCAACATTTGGCAACCTCCTCCTAATAAAACTTTCTGTCCAGCCTCTCTTGCTCCCATTACAAGACCAACTGCTTTTGCTGTTCTGGCTGGGTTAGGAATGAATGTTGATGGTCTTATTAGTGGAAGTACAAGAAATCCTCCCTCGGAACTGAAAATTAAATTAGTCAGAAAAGGTTTAAAGGCTGCAAAATTAAAGAAGAATCCCCCAGCTTTGGATGTTATGTCAGCTGTAGGAGACCCTTTTCAACCAATTGCAGTTGGTCTTGTAATGGGAGCAAGAGAGGCTGGACAGAAAGTTTTATTAGGAGGAGGTTGCCAAATGTTGGCAGTACTAGTTTTTGTTTTTTTTGTTTTTGTTTTTGTTTCTTGTTTGTTTTTTTTTGTGTTTTTTTTTTTTGGTTTTTTTTTGTTTTTTTCGAAGAAATTTTTATATACTC
>QBWA01000028.1 GCA_003283745.1 Prochlorococcus sp. AG-315-B03
GCTCTAAATAATCTTGGATTTGCTTACCAGCAATTGCTTCAAGAGAATGAAGCTTATAAAAATTATAAAGAAGTCTTAAAATTTGACCCTAATAATAAAACTGCAAATTTACAAATGAAAAAAATTGAACGTCGTACAGGAATAAAAAATGATCAGTCTTAACAACAAAAAGGCTTCTAAAAAATACATTTTCATTAAAAATATTATTAACTATGAAAGTCTCAGATCAATTTCTTAAGATTGGTGATAAAGAGTTTAAAAGCAGGCTATTAGTTGGAACTGGCAAATACTCTTCATGGGAAATAATGCAAAAGAGTTTAGAAAAAACAAAATGTGAAATAGTTACTGTCGCTGTAAGAAGAGTTCAAGGGTTAGAAAAAGGACATATAGGTTTAATGGAAGCTATTGATTGGAAGAAAATTTGGATGCTACCTAATACCGCTGGTTGCACCAATGCAGAAGACGCTATTCGAGTAGCAAGACTGGGAAGAGAATTAGCAAAATTAGCTGGTCAAGAAACTAATAATTTTGTAAAGCTTGAGGTCATTCCTGACAAGAAATATTTACTACCCGACCCCATAGGTACATTAAAAGCAGCAGAGCAATTAGTAAAAGAGGGTTTCACTGTGCTTCCTTATATAAATTCTGATCCATTAATTGCAAAAAAACTTGAAGAGATTGGCTGCGCAACTGTAATGCCGCTTGGTTCGCCCATTGGATCCGCTCAAGGTATAAGAAATTCAGCCAATATTGAACTAATTATCGAACAATCTCAAATTCCGGTGATTATTGATGCAGGTATTGGGGTTCCCAGTGAAGCGGCACAAGCACTGGAGATGGGAGCAGATGCAGTCCTGATAAACAGCGCAATAGCCTTGTCAAAAAACCCTGTTTTAATGTCTCAGGCTTTCTCCAAAGCCACTGAAGCTGGAAGAGATGCTTATTTGTCTGGAAGACTCAAAAAAAGCACGCTCGCTAGCCCAAGTTCACCTTTTGATGGAGTTATTTCAAAAAATTAGATTAAAACCTTAAAAATTAGTAACGTAAGAACCCAAGTAAGGAAAAATCATGACAGTAACTAAAGAAAGTGAAGGTCGACTGAATGCTTTTTCAAATGAACCGAAAATTGAAGTGGTCTTAAAAGAAAGCAGTAACAACAAAGGTTCTTGGCTTTTTACCCTTGGTGGAGGTATCCTTGTAATTGTACTTATTGCGTTTTCTTTAACAATCAAGTGAAACCCTTGTAGTAGCTTGAATAATATGAGCATTCGCTCTTTATTTTGGAGTTTGGGGTGAAAGTTTTTGTTCTTGGCGGCGATGGCTTCTGCGGATGGCCATGTGCGGTGAATCTGGCAGATAAAGGCCACGATGTTTTAATCGTGGATAATCTCAGCCGTCGAAAAATCGATGTTGACCTTGAAGTTGAGTCTCTTACACCAATCGAAAGTATTGGTGAAAGAATCAACGCTTGGTCTGAAATCGGCGGAAAGCCGATGAGATTTATGCATTTAGATCTCTCTTCTGAATATCAAAGGCTTTTAGACCTCTTAATTGAAGAAAAGCCAGATTCGATTGTTCATTTTGCTGAACAACGAGCTGCTCCTTATTCAATGAAAAGCAGCGCCACCAAAAGGTATACCGTTGATAACAACGTTAATGGTACGCATAACCTTCTTGCTGCAATAGTTGAATCAAAACTAGATATTCATATCGTTCACCTTGGAACAATGGGTGTTTATGGATATGGCTCTCATCGAGGAGCAACTATCCCCGAGGGATACTTAAAAGTTGAAGTACCTCAGCCAGACGGTAGTCGATTTGAAGAAGAAATTCTTCACCCAGCTAGTCCTGGTAGCGTTTATCACATGACCAAAACGCTCGACCAATTACTTTTTCTCTACTACAACAAAAACGATCAAATCAGAATCACGGATCTTCATCAAGGCATCGTATGGGGAACAAATACAGAAGCTACAAGTCGTGATCCAAGACTGACAAATCGTTTTGACTACGATGGTGACTATGGAACAGTACTGAACAGATTTTTAATGCAAGCCGCTATTGGATATCCTTTAACAGTGCATGGCACAGGAGGGCAAACAAGAGCTTTTATTCATATTCGAGATTCAGTTAAATGTGTGCAACTAGCTTTAGAGAATCCACCAGAAAAAGGAGAAAGAGTAAAAATCTTTAACCAAATGACTGAAAGTCATCAAGTAGGAGAATTAGCCAAGAAAATTGCCTCACTTACTGGAGCAAAAATTAATTTCCTCCCAAACCCACGAAATGAAGCTGTTGAAAATGATTTAATCGTTGACAACCGTTGTTTTATTGAACTGGGATTAGATCCAACAACTCTTGACGATGGTTTACTTGCCGAAGTTGTGGATGTTGCAAAAAAATGGTCTAATCGTTGTGATCTAAAACGAATACCTTGTGTTTCTGCTTGGACAACAACTCAAGAAAAAGCAATAAATGAATCCTAAATGTATCCGATACCAAATCCTCGATAGTCCAGCAAAGTGAAGATAGCCTTTTTTACCGAAACCTTCCTACCTAAAGTTGATGGGATAGTAACTCGACTTACCAAAACTATTCAAAATCTAGTTCAATTAGGGGATGAGGTCCTTATTTTCTGTCCAGAAGGTTGTCCATCAAGCTATATGGGAGCAAAAGTTGTAGGGGTAGCAGCTATGCCTTTACCCTTATATCCAGAACTCAAATTAGGACTCCCTGGGCCAGCGGTATCAGAGGAATTAGAAAAATTCAAACCTGATCTTATACATGTTATAAACCCTGCTGTATTAGGCTTAGGGGGGATTTGGCTTGCCAAAACAAATAATATTCCATTGATTGCCAGTTATCACACTCATTTACCTAAATATCTAGAACACTATGGCATGGGAATGTTGGAACCACTTTTATGGGAACTGCTGAAAGCTGCTCATAATCAAGCAACTTTGAATCTCTGCACTTCAACTGCAATGGTTGAAGAACTTTCAGACAAAGGTATTCAAAATACAGCTTTATGGCAAAGAGGAGTAGATACAGACATTTTCAAACCAGAATTAAGAGACGAGCAAATGAGAGCTCGGCTATTAGGAAATTTCAGTGATGAAGGGTCACTACTTATATACGTGGGAAGACTTTCTGCAGAAAAACAAATTGAGAGAATTAAACCTGTACTTAAAGCATTACCCAAAACACGACTTGCTCTAGTAGGTGATGGTCCATATAGACAACAATTGGAAAAAATTTTTCAAGGAACGGCAACAACTTTTGTAGGGTATTTAAGCGGAAATGAATTAGCTAGTGCCTATGCTTCTGGAGATGCCTTTTTATTCCCCTCAAGCACAGAAACACTTGGCCTGGTTCTCTTAGAAGCTATGGCAGCAGGATGTCCAGTTGTAGGAGCAAATAAAGGTGGAATCCCCGATATTATTACTGATGGAAAAAATGGATGTTTATATAATCCTGATGGTGAAGATGATGGAGCTGTTAGCTTGATTGAGGCAACAAAAAGATTATTAGGTAATGAAGTAGAGCGAATAGCATTAAGAAAATCTGCTCGTTTAGAAGCAGAGAGATGGGGATGGATGGGAGCTACGACTCAACTGAGAAATTATTACAAAAACGTACTAGAAAAAAATCAATCAAATCTTGCAGCTTAGTTATTTATGCAGCGTGTGGTGGAGGCGAAGGGGAATCAAATGATTGCAAGGGCAGAACCAAGGTAGCCCAATTATTTGCTCTGGCTGGCCTTTGCTTCCTTGGCTGACGTATTCCAAATGGTACTCGAACTACATTAGTTCCTGATACTTTTAAAAGCTCTCCTTTACTTAAAAGAGATTCAAGGCAATTAGAAAAAGAAGGTAATACTAAATCCTCTTTTTTAGTAGGCCGATCAGAAAGATCAGATGATCTATCTTTGTTCATTTTGTCCCCATATAAATTAATACTGCGGCAAAAAATAAGAAAAAATCTTTGCGAAGCAGCAAAAAGAAAACGATAATAGGTTTTCGTCCGAAATTTAACTAACAAAAGACATTTTAACCAGTCTTTAATCTATATTCATTTCTTCAAAGTCTTCAACTGAAGAGCAACTACATATCAAATTCCTGTCTCCAAAAGCATTATTTATTCTCGAAACAGAAGGCCAAAATTTGTAATTTTTCTGTTCAGGCAATGGATAAGCTGCCTCTTCTCTTGTATAAGGTTTCTTCCAACTATCAGATGTCACTGCATTTAAAGTATGAGGAGATTGCTTTAACGGATTATTTATTGGATCAACATTTCCTAATTCTATTTGATTAATTTCTTCGCGGATTCCAATCATCGCATCACAAAATCGATTTAATTCAGACAAACTTTCACTTTCAGTCGGTTCAACCATCATCGTTCCTGCAACAGGCCAACTAATCGTTGGTGCATGAAACCCATAATCCATTAATCTCTTAGCAATATCCTCAACTTCGATTCCTAATTTACTCTTGATTGGTCTTAAGTCCAATATGCACTCATGAGCAACTAAACCATTGGGATCTTTAAATAAAACCGGGTAATAAGGATCAAGACGTTTAGCTAAATAATTAGCAGAAAGAATTGCTATAGAACTAGCTTTACGTAATCCATCCTTACCCATCATTCGAATGTACATCCAACTTATGGGTAAGATTCCAGCGCTTCCAAAAGGGGAGGCAGAGACTGCTTGAATTCCTTTATCTCCTCCACAATTCACAATTGGATGGCCTGGCAAATAAGGCAATAAATGTTCAGCAACAGCTATGGGTCCAACCCCTGGGCCTCCACCACCATGAGGAATTGAAAAAGTTTTATGCAAATTCAAGTGGCAAACGTCAACGCCATATCTGCCCGGGCGGCATATTCCTACCTGAGCATTCAAATTTGCACCATCTAAATAAACTTGTCCGCCATTCGTATGAATTATTTCGCATATTTCTCGAATATTCGGTTCAAAAACACCATGTGTTGAAGGATAAGTAACCATTAAGGCTGCCAATTCCTTTGAGTACATATTTGCTTTATGACGTAAATCTTGAAGATCAACGTTTCCATATTTGTCACAATTAATTGAAACAACGCGGAAACCAGACATAACTGCACTTGCAGGATTGGTCCCATGGGCACTGGTAGGAATTAAGCACATATTTCTATGAGTTTCTCCCGATGACTTATGCCATGCGCGAATAACAAGTAAACCTGCTAATTCTCCTTGCGAGCCAGCATTAGGCTGTAAAGAAACCCCTTCAAAACCAGTCAAAGCAGATAGCCATAGTTCCAAATCATTAATTATTTTTTGATAACCACTTATCTGTTCTTTAGGAGCAAAAGGATGAATTAAGGAGAATTCTTTCCATTCGATTGGTAGTAATTCTGCCGCTGCATTTAACTTCATAGTACAACTTCCCAGCGGAATCATTCCTTGAACTAATGAAAAATCTTTCATAACTAACAAATGTATATATCTCATCAAATCTGTCTCACTATGATATTTATTAAATACAGATTGTTGTAACCAAGGTTTTTGCCTTAATGGAATTCCTTCTAAAAACTCTTTTTTAATAACAATCTTTGAGAGATCTTGAGTTTCCTTACCCTTGATTTGAGCAAGTATTTTATATAGTTTATAAAGCTCTTCATCAGTACTTAATTCATCAAAAGTAACTCCAAATCCTTTTGAATCTATCAGATTAGATCCAAGAGGAAGGATCCTAAGATTAAAGCCTTGTAAAGATGCTAATTTATGTATTTGAGGAGCTTCATGGCAATAAACATCAACACTATCAAACCTTACTCCTGACGCAATAGGATATTCAAAATAACTCAAAATAGCTTCAAAAGAAGCTCTATATTTCATCACTTTCTTTGCTATTGAACTCAGTCCATTAGGACCATGATAAATCGCATAAAATGATGAAAGAATAGCCAACAAAACTTGAGCAGTGCATATATTGCTGGTTGCCTTATCTCGGCGTATATGTTGCTCTCTTGTTTGAAGAGCAAGCCTTAAAGCAGGATTGCCTTCAACATCAACAGAACTTCCTACTATTCGGCCTGGAATTTGCCTTTTATATTTGTCTCTAGTTGCAAAAAAAGCTGCATGTGGGCCACCCAAGGAAATTGGAACTCCAAATCTCTGAGCACTTCCAATTACTATGTCAACGCCAAGTTCACCCATAGGTCTCATGACAACTTGAGCTAATGGATCAATTGCGATACAGACAAGAGCCTCAACTTCATGAGCTTTTTTGATAAGTAACGAAGGATCCCAGACAAAACCACTTTTACCAGGAAGCTGAAGAAAAACACCAAAAGTATTTTTATCAATTTCTACATGATTGCGATCAAACAATTCCAAAGAAATTCCCAAAGGTTCGGAACGAGTTTTTAAAACAGCAAGTGTTTGAGGAAGAACTTCTTGATCAACTAGAAATTGTTTAGCATTTTTGTCTTTTTTAACAGCAAAACTTAAACTCATCGCCTCTGCTGAGGCAGTAGCTTCATCAAGTAAAGATGCATTAGCTATCGGCAAACCAGTTAATTCTGTAATTAACGTCTGAAAATTAAACAAGGCTTCGAGTCTACCCTGAGAAATTTCTGCTTGGTAGGGGGTATAAGCTGTATACCAGCAAGGATTTTCTAAAATATTTCTTTGAATAACTGGTGGAATTACTGTAGAGAAATATCCCAATCCGATCAGAGAACGGAAATTAATATTCCTCTGAGCAATTTTATAGATTGTGTCTAAAGCCTCAATTTCATTGCAGCCAAAAGGAACTTCATCCTCAACTAAAGCAGCATCAAAAATTTCATTTGGTATGACCGAACATATAAATCTTTCTAAGTCCTTGTAACCAAGCTTCTCAAGCATCAAAGATTGATCTTCAATGCTGGGACCTATGTGTCTAGATTGAAACTTAGACTCCTTTGATTCCTCATCGAACATGAGCTTGCTCTCAAGCACAAGAAAATTAAGTTATTAGATAGAATGCAATATAAGAAATGTTTTTTCCAATTTGTAGCATGAATAATAATATTCGCATTTTATGCTGAAATTTTCTTTTTATAAGTAACCGCATCCATGAGTTCTTTTAATTGATCTTTATTCTCAGGACGCAAGATTAATAACCACCCTTCCCCATGAGGATCATTTTGCAATTCTTCTGGACTAGCCAAAACGGAATCATTTCTGTGAACAATTTCTCCACTTATAGGCGCGTGCAAATCTTCAACTGCTTTCACTGACTCCACAGAACCAAAGGTGGATCCCTTTGTGATAGTTGAGCCTGGATCAGGAAGATCAACGAAAACTATATCCCCCAATTGATCTACAGCAAATTCACTGATACCGATTCGAACTAATTCATTATCAATAAAAGCATATTCATGACTATCAGCAAAACGAAAATGATCTGGGAAAGAAAAAGGCATTGCGCTGATAAAGAAAACGCTTAATTATTGTGGGACAGTTTTATGAATCCTGCCTGAAATAAACAAGATAATGCATGAATCAAAGCAATTTTGACATGTGCCCTATGTGAACCTCCTTGTATAAAAAGGTCAAATGGAGGTTTCATCGGAGCATCTGCAGACAACTCACTAGTACTACCATCAATAAAAGTTCCACCTGCCATTACTAAATTATTTTCATATCCAGGCATAGAAGAAGGAATTGGGTCAAGATAAGATCCAACCGGTGATTTTTCCTGAAAGGACCTACAAATTATTTTTAATGCTTTGGGATCACCAATCCTGATAACTTGAATCAGATCTCCTCGTAAAGAACCTGAAGACGGTAAAACATTAAAACCAAGCTCACAAAAAGCAGCTGAAATAAGTTCGGCTCCAATTAAAGACTCTGCAACCATCTGAGGAGCTAAAAAAAGACCTTGCAAAATAATCCTATTCAAATCAAAAGTGATACCTCCCTCTGCCCCAATACCAGGAGCAGTTAAACGACAACAAGCTTTATCAACTAAATCAGCTGTACCAGCAACGTATCCACCTGTTGGAACAATTGTTCCACCTAAATTTTTAATCAATGAGCCTGCAATTAAATCAGCTCCTACATCTGTTGGTTCTTTATCTTCGACAAATTCTCCATAACAATTATCAACAAAACAAATACAGTTAGGCTGTTTCTTATGACATAAATCACAAATTCTTTTAATAACATCAATTGTTAAAGATGGACGCCATGTATAGCCACAACTTCTTTGTATGAAAATTAATTCCCTTGGAATCTCCAACGCTTTCTCTAAAGCAAAAAAATCAACATTTCCATCTTTTTTAAGAGATATTTCATCATATGAAATTCCAAATTCAATAAGTGAACCCTGTCCATTTCCTCTCAAACCAATAACTTCCTCCAAAGTCTCATAAGGCTTTCCAGTTACAGATAAAAAGTTATCGCCTGGTCTTAATACCCCAAATAATGCTGAACTAATCGCATGAGTTCCACTTACGAACTGAAGTCTGACTGCTGCTTTCTCGGTATTGAAAATATTTGCAAAAATTTCATCAATAACTTCTCTACCTAAATCTCCATGACCATATCCAGTCAATGAGGCAAAATGCTGAACATTTAAACGTGATTTAGAAAATGCCTTGAGTACTTTTTCTAATTTAGAAGTTACATTATCAGTATGATTTCTAATTGAAGTATATATTTAGTTCTCAATAGATTTAACAAACTTCTGAGCATGTTCCTCGGATATATGATGATTGATTTTATTTCCCATAAATATAGATACTTTTTTTATCAATCAGAAAAAATAATTTCTAATTTTTCTTGATCTTTTAATAATAATCCCCTTTGGCGAAGACTCTCTAGAAAATCATCTGCTCCTTGAACTGCAATATCATTTAAGACTCTATTAGTAGCATGTAAATCTAATAATTCACCGTCAAGTTCCTCAGCTGTGTAATCTCTTAAGCCTGCCATAACTTCTGCAAATCTTTCTCTTCGTTGTTTTTTACTAACTGGATAAGCAGCCATGACTTCATCACGACACATTCTCCAAGACTTACCCTTACAAAGATAATCAGCGAGAGATGCACTTAAAACAGAAGCCTCTTTTTCCTCAATAAACCAATCAAAGGAAGAGGGCAAAGAAGCTAAACCAACAAAAATCTCAAAGAAGTCACCCGCTGCAAGTGGATTTCCATCATTCCCCTCAACTGGTATAGCAGAATCAACAAGAATTTTAAGCAGTTCAGGATTAACTATCGATAACTGATTTTTTATATTTTCCAGACCAAGAGATAGAGCATTATTGACCTTTCCCAAAACAAAAAAAACTTCTGGACTAGGAGATACAAGCTTTCCATTTCGTAAATTAGAAATCTGAGAACTATGAACTCTTCCTAAATCAAGAGATTCAGCTAAAGCAGGAAGAACCTTGTGAGACCAAGCATTACGCTCATGCCAAACATGAATCAGGTGAGCCATCGCTCTTCGACCAGCAATTAATTCATCACGGAAACCAGACTTCACAAATCACGTACAGAATCAACAAAAAGGTCTGATAAGGATCCTTATCGTCTATTATATACGATAACTAGACGCATCACTAATGGTTTCCAGTGTGATCGAGGCTTCGGCTCCATTTTCAAAACCAGTCTCTGGTGAAAAAGCAATGGAGGCTTCAAGAAAGCTTCAGGAACCTTTATCGACTCGAATATCAACCCGACACAACATCAAAAAGGCACGCAAAAGATGGGGGACTGTACTTTTTATGGGAGCAATACATTCTCTAACCATTTTTGCCTTACAAGCTAAGTTTTGGAGCTGGCAAGCATTCTCTGCATTTCTGATTCTTTATTGGATTACTGCATGTCTAGGAGTCACAACTGGATATCATCGACTTTTATCTCACCGCTCGTTTCAAGTACCTAAGTGGCTTGAAAGATTTTTTGCAACTTGTGGAGCTATAAGTTGCCAGCATGGACCAATTGA
>QBWA01000029.1 GCA_003283745.1 Prochlorococcus sp. AG-315-B03
GCAGTATTTTCTCTTTCCCAAGAATTATCGCGATGTGATCTTTAAACTTGTGCTTTAGCAAATAAGCGAATGCGAATAAGTCTCATTTGCTTCTATGGTTGGAAGACTTAATCCCACTTTTATGGTTGGTCAGATTCATAAGCTCGCGCCAAATAGAAACGCCTAGAAATCTTCAGAAACACTCAAATGACTTAAGTCATTCACTCTGATTTTTTATTCTCGCAACAGCAATGATGCCGTCTTTTAGAAATAGAAAAGAATCAAGTTTGGGGTCTAACGCCTTCTTTTGTTCCTGATTTGGCATTGTGTTTGTACAGGCTCCAGAGGAAATTGAATTTATATTGCATAGAGCTGGAATATGAAAAAAGCTAATAAGCAAGAGATTGAATTAATAGCAGGGTTTGCTTTCGACTTACTTGCTCTAGGCCATAGCTGCAAGGTATTAACAATCCGAGTGACGTAGAATATGACTTCAGCAGAAGACAAGCTCGAAGAATTACATTAAAGCAATGGACTTGATTGTTCAGGACTTTGAGGAGATCAATAATGAACGGCCGCAAATGGTGGCAAAACTACTTGTAAATCTTGAAAAAGTATGCAAAAGGACTAATCAATAGTCAATCAAGTTGCGTTGCTGCCTGTGCAAGACAAATAATTTCACTAGCATAATTAAGTAAAATCCAATTCTCTCTTCTGGTTAACAACAGCGTTAGTATAATTAAAAAATGGCGAAGAGATATACATATATTTCTTGATGTTATGTGGATATGTTTTAATATAAAAAGAACTTTCTAAAAGCAAATTTTTTCAGAAAGTCTTTATTTGATTTCGCAAAATTATTATGCGTGTTCTTCTAACAGGAGGGACTGGAATGGTTGGACGTAATATAAAAGAGCATCAAAATGCCATTAATTATTGTGTATTGGCTCCCTCTCATAAAGAGCTAGATTTAACCAATAGAGATCAAATAAGAAGTTATTTGAAGACTAATAGTCCAGAATATATTATTCATGCTGCTGGATTAGTTGGTGGAATTCATGCAAATATCGCAAACCCCTCAAAATTCCTAATAGAGAATCTTGAAATAGGTTGTAATTTAATATCTGAAGCAGCAAGTATAGGAGTAAAAAATATTATTAATTTGGGAAGTTCTTGTATGTATCCCAAGAATGGACCTAATCCATTAAAAGAAGAATATTTATTAAATGGGTTTTTAGAGCCAACAAATGAAGGTTATGCAATCGCTAAGATAGCAGCACAAAGATTATGTGACTACTTAAGAATAGAAGATAATTCGAGAAATTATATTACTCTAATGCCTTGTAATTTGTATGGTAAATATGATAATTATGATCCTAAACGTTCTCATTTAATTGCTTCTATCATAGTAAAGTTACAAGAAGCTAAAGTTAACAAGAAAAAGTCAGTTGAGATTTGGGGGGATGGTACTGTCAGAAGAGAATTTATGTATGCTAAAGATTTTGCTGATGCAGTTTGGTTTGCTTTACCTAAGATAAAGGAAATGCCTCATATAATTAATATCGGTATAGGAAAAGATTATTCAATTTTTGATTACTATAAAAAAATTTCTGAAATTTTAGGGTTTGAAGGGACTTTTACATTTAATTTAAGAAAACCTACTGGAATGAAGCAAAAGTTGTTAGATGTTAAGAAAATAAATGATTTAGGTTGGTTCCCAAAGCATAATTTAGAATTTGGGATTAAGAAAACTTACTCTCATTATTTAGAGTGCCATAGATGATATTTCTAAAATATTTATAATTTCTATAAAATGTATAAAAAAATAGGTTTAGCTTCAGAAACAATACCGAAAGAACATCTTGATATATTATCTGAATGGATTAAAACTTATCCAAGATTGACTCAAGGAGAGAAAGTAGTTGAATTTGAATCTTTATTTGCAAAATATATCAAAGTAAATGATTCAACTTTTATTAATAGTGGCTCTTCTGCCAATTTATTAATGGCAACTACAAATCTATTTTTTAAAGATTTAAGAAATAAAAAAGTTGGCATACCCGCCTTATCATGGTCAACAACAGTATCACCATTTATTCAATTAGGTTATCAACCGCATCTATTAGATGCTGACCCTATTAATCTAGGTATTAATATTGATAATTTATATAAGTTAATCAAGGAAGAAGATATTGGAACTTTAATATTAGTTCATGTTCTTGGTCATAATTCATCTGTTGAGAAGATCCTAGATATTTGCGAGGAATTTGATATACGTCTGTTAGAAGATAATTGCCAATCATTAGGTTCTACCATTTCTGGAAAATGCCTTGGATCATTTGGTCTTGCCTCAACATTTTCATTTTTTTATGGTCATCATATTTCTACCATTGAGGGCGGATGTCTTTGTAGTAATGATCATGAGTTTAATCAAGTAAGCAAGTCATTAAGGTCTCATGGTTGGGGAAGAAACCTTGATGTGGAATTTCATAAGACTTTAAGATCAAAATACAACACCTCAGACTTTAGAGCTTTATATACATTTTATTATCCTGGATATAATTTAAGGTCTACTGAATTGAATGCATTTTTGGGCCTAATGCAGATGAGGATTTTAGATGAATATTGTTCAAAGCGTTCCACTCTATTTAATAAATACAGGGAGGAGCTTTCAAACTTTTGGTGTCAAGAATCATCTAACGATTTCATTTCAAGTTTTGCCTACGCTACTTTAGTCAAAAATCCTGAGGAGGTTTGGATTCATTTAAAGAATAAAAATATTGAAAGTAGACCTCTTATTGCGGGCAGTATTGGTCAACAACCATTTTGGAAGGAATATAATGGAAGAAGTAATTCTCTAAAATATGCTGATCAAATTCATTTATATGGAATTTATCTTCCTGTTAATGCAGATATAGATACAAGCGATGTTCATAGAATATGTACTGAATTTAAAAAAGTGGCAAAACCTTACAATTTTATATGAGATTTATATTGAATTAAATTTTTCCGAAATAAATTGTTCAGTTAGATTTTAGATCTTTAATTTTATTTAAATAAGTCTTTGAATATGAATGAATAGCATTTGATTGCATATCTTCTAGAGAAATCCATTCGAAATTCGAATGTTGCTCATTTAAATTTATTTTCAGTTTAATATTCTCTGGATCAACCTCTATTAATCTACCTTCTATAATGTAATGCGTACTGCATTCTATAGTTGACCAATTCGTAACATTATAGAAGTGTTCATATAAACCCATTGAAGTGCTTTTTTCGAAAGAAAAAGTAAAACCTGTTTCACTTAGTAATATTCTATTAAAAGCATCTTTAATCCTTTCATTTTTATAAACTCTTCCACCTGGTACAAAAAGTTTACCTTTCGCTGGATTATTAATTCTGCGTCCCATTAATACTCCATATATTCGAGAAAAGATAACCATATCAATACCAAATATTGGCATTGAATCTACACAGGTTCTCCAGATATCATCCGATAATCTTTCAGTAAACATAAAGAAGATATTAACTTAATTACTTTACCACTCTTCTTCAAATGTAGGTTAAGATGATTCAATCATCAGCTCAAGATAAATATTTTCAAGATCCTGAGTATATAATTTAGAATTAAAAAGTGGTGATTTATCTCTAAGTTTTGCGATTCTAGATTTTAACTCAAAAAGTTCATCTTCATTACTAGCTAATCTTAATGCTGTATTTTCATATTCATTTTCATCATATGTAATTAGTTCTGGAATACCTATGGAAGTTAGGAGGGTTGATGAAACTCTGGCTGTAAAGCTTTCTCCCATTTTAGTTAAGATTGGTAATCCTGACCATAAAGCATCAGTAGTCGTTGCATGACCGTTATAATTAAAAGTATCAAGTCCAAGGTCTCCAAGAGAATGCCTTGCCAAGTGTTTGCTAAATGGAACTTTACTTGCGAATATTAAGCGATTTGCGTCTACATTTCTTTTCTCTGCTTCCCTCTGCAAATTCCTAACTGCCCATTCATTTGGCTGTCTCAACCAAAGCACACTTCCTTTAATTTTAATTAGTAATCTCATCCAAATATCAAACTCATTTGGAGTGATTTTTTTATTATGATTAAAGCAAGTAAATATAAAGCCTTGATCAGGTAGGTTGAAATCCTTTCGAAAAAGAGGTTCTTTGTCTATTTTTATTTTATCATCATTACATAGATAGCAACTTGGCATTCTTAATATCTTTTCTGTATAGAATTGCTCGTGATTATTTGGTATTACAATCTTATCTGCGAGAATATAATCAATAGTATCTGATCCAATAGAACCAGGATATCCTAAAAAATTTATCTGAATAGGTGCGACTCTATAAGAAAATATAGGCATTCTATTATTTGCTGTATATCCCATCAAATCAACAGCAATATCAAGTTTGTCACTCCTTGCTAATTGGACAGCCTCTATGTCACTTAAATATTTTATATCTCTGAAAATACATCCAGATTTTTTGGCCCTCTCAGTATTCTTATCTTCTATTGGAACAAATGAGTATAAATATATTTCAAACCTAGATTTATCATGCAACTCAAATAAAGGTGCAATTAGTTGCATTACAGGATGAACACTGAAATCAGCAGAAAAATAACCTATATGAATTTTATTTTTTTTGGTAGATTTAATTTTTTTAGTTGGTCGGGCATATTTTTCTTTATAAAGATTCTTAGATCTTTGAAGTTGCTTTAAAGCACTATCTTCAACAAACATTAGGGATAATGGTTCTACAGCTTTTCCTTCAATACCAAGTTTCTCAAGATAAATGGTTTGAGTTCTTTGATCGCTCCAGTCGGATAAAATTGCATTACATTTAATTAATTCTGCTTTTGCACCTGATAAATTACCAAATCTTATAGATTTTTTATAGTAATTCTTGGCCTCAATTAAATTTCCAATATCCATTAATATGTTTCCAATATTTAAATGAGCCTCTGGGTAATCAGGATTGAGTTCAAGTGCTTTTCTAGTTGATATTTTTGCTTCATCCAATTTGCCTAGATCTCTCAATACAATTCCGAGATTGGTATGAGCTTCTAAGAGATTAGGATTAAGTTTAATTGCTTTGCGGTATGAAAATTCTGCGTCTTGTAATTTGCCTAGATCTCTCAATACATTCCCCAAATTATAATGAGCCTGAGCGAAATCAGGCCTGATTTTAATTGCTTTGCAGTATGAAAATTCTGCGTCTTGTAATTTGCCAATAGCACTTAATGTGTTACCCAGATTGTAATGAGCATTTGCAAAGTCAGGTTTGATTTCAATTGCTTTGCGAGTAGATAATTCTGCTTCTTGCAAGTTTCCATTTTCTTGCAATATAGTCCCTAGATTGATATAAGCTTCTGCGAAATTAGGATTAAGTTCTATTGCTTTGAGCTGTGAAGATTCTGCTTCTTTTAATTTGCCTAGATCTTTTAATATGATTCCCAGATTGTAATGTGCCTGAGCGAAATCAGGATTAAGTTTAATTGCTTTACGAGTAGATAATTCTGCTTTTTGTAAGTTGCCAAGATCTTTTAATATGATTCCCAGATTGTAATGAGCCTGAGCGAAATCAGGATTAAGTTCTATAGCTTTGAGCTGTGAAGATTCTGCTTCTTTTAATTTGCCTAGATTTTGTAAGATTGATCCATAATTAGAAAAAACCCTATGATCTTTAAAACCTTTATTTATTAAATATTGATAATTTTTTGCTGCTTCTAAAATATTCCCTTGTGAATGGAACTTAAATGCTTGATTTATTATTTGTTCTATAGAAGGTTTGGTGTTCTTATTGCTTTTCTGTTTAGATTCTTTCTGCTCTCCAAAACCTTTCATCTTTAAAATCTTCAGGTTTTTTCCTTTATGCGATAATACTATCTTACGACCACTGCACTCAAACAGAATGTTAATTAGACTCAAGCTGTATCTGCTTTAACAACTGCTAAACAGCAGACCCCGAGAATAAATAATTAATTTTCTTATAAAATGCATTCCTCTACTCATTGAAAAATTGACAATACCTTCAGAATTTAAAATAGCTATCCTTGCTGAAGGCCTCGGAGGTATAGCTGCTTTTCGTTCACTTAGTTTATATTTCGAGAAAATTGAGACTTTAACAAATGACAAAAAAATAAAAGTATGATGAGGCCTAATGATAAATCCGTTGAATTAATTGAAGAAATTGAATCTAACTTTATAGTTTGTGCGGGATATACAAAGATTATCCCAAAAGAATTTTTAAAGAACAAAACTATAATTAATACACATCCCTCTTTATTGCCAAAATACCGTGGTTTACATGCTCTTGCCTGGGCAATATTAAATATGGAAGAGGAACTAGGTGTTACTATTAACTTAATGAATGAATATATTGATGATGGAGATATTTTAGAACAATTTAAAATAAAGTACGAATGTCAGACTTCTCAAGAAATAATGATATTATTTGAAGATTATATCGCAACCAATCTGGGAAGAGTTGTTTTGGGATTCTTAGAAGAAAAAATAATTCCTGTAAAGCAAGATAAATCAAAAGCGACTTGGGTTACCAAAAGAAATCTAAATGATTGTATTTTAGATTTCAACGCAAGTAATGATTATATTTCTGCTATATTTAGAGCTCTCGTAGAGCCATATCCTTTGCCAATAATAAAATTTAAAAACAATCTTTACGAAATTATTAGTCACAAGTTAATTGAGACAACATATAAAATGCATACAGGAACGGTTATAAATATTGAAAATAATGATGTTTATATTAAAACTTCTGAAGGAATATTAATTATTGATTTGCTACGAGCTTTTATAACAAAAGAAAAATTATTCGCAAGTGATATTCTTAAAATAGGAAAAAGACTTTGAGATTAGAACCATACAACCTATCTTATAAAAAATTGTGGGATACCTTCCTTGATGAATCAAAAAATGGTCATTTCTTTTTTAAGAGAGACTATCTAGAATATCACTCAGATAGATTTGAGGATATTTCTTTACTCATATTTGATGATAAGGATTCTCTTATAGCGTTATTACCTGCTAATATAAGAGATAAAACTCTTATTTCTCATCAAGGTCTCACATTTGGAGGATTTATTACTGGCAATAATATGAGAACAGAAGTCATGTTAGAAATCTTTAAAAGACTAAGGTATTTTTGTATTCAAAAAGATATCAAAAGAATAGTTTATAAATGTTCTCCACACATTTACCACTTAATGCCTTCAGAAGAAGATCTTTATGCATTATTTATAAACAATTTCAATTTAATCAGAAGAGATTTCACCACTACTGTTAACCTATTAAACAAAATAAAATACCAAGAAAGGCGTGAAAGATCAGTTAAAAAAGCAATAAAAAATGGATTAATTTTTGAAAAAACATTTGATTACTCCTCATACTGGGAATTGTTAGAGAAGATTTTAAAAAAGCATCATAATGTTAAACCTGTTCATAGCCTTGATGAAATTATAAACTTGTCAAATATGTTCCCGAATAATATAAAGTTATATGTTGCAAAGAAACAGGGAAAATTATTAGCTGGCACCTTGATTTTTGAGAATGAGCAGATTGTTCACACTCAATATCTTGCAAATTCAGATGAAGGGAGAGGATTAGGTGCTCTTGATCTAGTTATCGATAGACTCCTTAACGAAACTTATAAGCATAAGAAATATTTTTCCTTCGGCACATCTCATAAAAAGACAGGTAAGTTATTGAATATTGGTTTAATCAATCAAAAAGAGGGGTTTGGAGCTAGATCTGTTACACATGATTCATATGAACTAATTATTTAAATTTAAGATAGTTAATTAACTAATTAGAAAGACTAATTTCTTATGAATATTTATGTTTCGTTGAAAACAGGATTAGATCTGCAACTGCGGTGATAATCTTTATTTGGTTTAGGCTGTTCCAGTTATAAGGAAGGAAGACAGCAGACCTAGGATTTTTCATTCCAAGTCCATCTTGGAAACGATAAGTCACTTGGGTTTTATTCATTCCCCCTTATTTCTCTGCCACGAACTGACCATCCATCTCCATTGTCGAGTTTGATGGTTTGGCGCATAATTTTGTGCCATTCTTGCCGAGATCACATGTGGTTATTAGCTCCCTATGGCGCATAACTGCTTATTCAACCACTATCAAGTAAACCAGCTGATTTTTCTAAATCTTCCAAACTGCTTGATATTACTGCCATTTCACACACTTGGGGCCATAGCTCAGCTGGTAGAGCACCTGCATGGCATGCAGGGGGTCAGCGGTTCGAGTCCGCTTGGCTCCATTAATGTTCCTATGTAATAGCAATAGACTTTGGGCCTATTTATGAGCATCTTGATTAAATGGTATTAGCTTGATATACTCAGAAATATAAATTATGAGTATATTTTTATTATTATAAACTTATTATATTGCATAGGAATTAGATAGATGAATGTACATCAATTAGTCAAGAATAGTTTAATTAAATCTCTCTCGAAAGAATCATTTAATGACTTAAATGATTTAAATGATTCCCTAAGACTTTTATCTAAATGGAGAAGTCTCTTGATAACAAATACTTATATAGAGAATGAGGGCTTGAAGGTTTTTCAAGGTCCATTTAAAGGTATGACTTTTTTAAGAGAATCATCTGAGGGCTGTCATGTCGCGAAATTATTAGGTACCTATGAGCAACCACTGCACGATTATTTAGAGAAGATAATTTCCTCTGACTATAAATTAATAATTAATATTGGTTCTGCAGAGGGTTATTACTCTGTCGGACTTGCTATGCGTTCTAAAGCGAGCAAAATATTATCTTTTGATATAAATAAAGATGCTCAGAAAGCTTGCAAAGATTTGTCCATTAAGAACGAAGTTGAAGATTTAATTGAAATAAAATCAGAGTTTCATCCTTCAATTCTTAAGGACTATAAACATACGAAATCTCTTCTTATATGTGATGTTGAAGGTGATGAAAAGAAATTGTTAGATATAAATAACTATTCTGAATTTAAAGAAATTGATATACTTGTCGAGTCTCATGAATGTCTTGTCCCAGGTATAACAGAAGAATTGATCAATTGTTTTTCATCATCACATGAAATTTCTCTTATTCATGATGATGGTCAACGAGTTTTGAATAGTCCCCCTAAATGGTTCTTAAGCCTTGCTCACTTAGATCAATTACTTTCTATTTGGGAATGGAGAAGTGGAGCAACACCTTGGATATTTATGAAGACACGTAAAACAAAATAATTTTTGAAAAAGTAAATAGATTAAAAAAGATGTGTAAAGCTATATTGAAGCATTCTTGCATTCCTGCTTACTTTATACTCTAGGTTAAATACATTAATAACAATCTGGTGTGTTTAAATTAATTCTCTTTAAATAGGCACTGGGCTATTTATTTTTTTTGCAAATGCATTTGCCACCCTGCCATTTAGAGCATTTTTCTTTTTTACATTTTTTCTTGTTACTCATTAATTTTCCTGATCAAAGGATAAATAGTATTTAGCAAATTCTTTAATATCTTTATCTCCATATAAATCTAACT
>QBWA01000030.1 GCA_003283745.1 Prochlorococcus sp. AG-315-B03
AACAATTTCCCTTAGCTTTCTATTTTTAGCATAAGTAAGGAAAGGAATATATCTAGGTAGATCTAAGCCTATCCTCCAAGGCCCTGAGCTCGCAGAGGGGGCAATATTCTCCTCAGATTTATCACCGGCATCTCTTGCTGCTAAAGCTAGTGTTTCGAGTACTCCTTCCGGAAGACCATCAATTTCGGATTTTGTCTTTAATAAAAGACTCCAATTATTAGTTGCATCAAGAACATTATTGCTAAAGATTGTTGATAACTGGGCTAATCGCTCACTATATGCATTGAAAATTATTTTGTTATTTTCTTCTAAGCCAATGCCTTTATTTTTCATTGATATTAATTCAGCTTCTATTATCCTTTTTTTTGTTTCGTCTTTGATTGCTTTTTGTTTTTTTAAGTTTGATAATGATTTGTATATGACTTTGTTTTGAGCGAGCTGGTTGCTAAACCTTACAATCTCTGGCTGTTGACTAGAATATGCATCGCGGAAAGCAGTCGTATTACATACAGCATTTAAATGACTGACTACCCCCCAGCTCCATCTAAGTTTTTCGCCTATTTCATATAGTTTTGGCATCACATCACTCCAACTTAAGGATTCTTTGATTAATAATTTCTGATCAAGTTCTTTTTCAAATAACCTTAATTTTTCTTTTAAATTTGTTAGCAGTATAGGAATATATTCAGTTACCTCAGTTGGAGTTATTTCTTTATATTCAGGAAGTCCTTCTCCTTTAAGAAGAGCTGATATTTCTTCTGGTTTCATTTTTATCCTAGATTTAAAGATTGGCTTAAAGATATAAGAGTATTGTTATTTAATGACTGTGCGAGCGCATTGGTTGATGTCTCGTACAAATCAATAGCTATTCTTGGCCAAAAGCCAATAACTAAAGTAGGTACTAATAAGGTTAGACCAATAGATAATTCTCTGAAATCCATTTCCTTCACAATAGATAATGCTGGAATCCTTGGACCGAAAAATACTCTTCTACACATTGATAGAAGATAAATAGGTGTTAAGACTAGTCCAATAGCAGCGAGTAATATTGTTATTACCCTGAAAAAGGATGTAAATCCCTCTTGACTAGTAATCCCCAGGAAAATAGTAATTTCACTTATAAATCCACTCATGCCTGGCAGTGCTAAAGATGCCAATGATCCAGTTAAAAACAATGCAAAAGTTATTGGTAAGGCCTTCGCTAAGCCACCCATGTTTGGAATTGACAGTGTGTTTGTCCTTTCATAGAAACTTCCAGTGACGAAAAACATAGCTGCGGCTATTAATCCATGGCTAATCATTTGAAGCATTGCGCCACTTATTCCAAGTGCATCAACTGCTCCAATGCCAAGAAGAACAAATCCCATATGACTTACAGAACTACAAGCTATTCTTCTTTTGACATTATCCTGAGCAAAAGCGTTTAGAGCTCCATAAATAATATTTACTATTCCAATAATAATTAATGCTGGAGCTAAAATTAAATGTGCCTCAGGTAATATTTGCACATTGAATCTTAATAATGCGTAGCCGCCCATCTTTAATAAAATACCTGCTAATAGCATTGATACCGGTGCGTTAGCTTCTCCATGAGCATCAGGTAACCAAGTGTGAAGGGGGAAAATAGGAAGTTTCACACCAAATCCAATTAAAAACCCTAAATAACAAAAAATACTAAAATTACCTGTTATTGATTTGGAAGTTAATTCTCCTAAATTTAAGGTGAAATGATCTCCAGAAAGTGCTAAAGCTAAACCACTAATTAATATTAAAAGTGATGCTAGTGCAGTGTAAAGAATGAACTTTGTTGCTGCATATAGTCTTCTTTTCCCTCCCCATATAGCTATTAAAAGATATACAGGGACTAATTCTAATTCCCAGGCCAAAAAGAATAAAAGGAAATCTTGCGATAGAAAAACTAAGGCTTGAGCTGAAGCTTGTATTAGTAATAAGGAAAAATAAAGTCTTGTTTTTTGTTGTACTTTCCAACTAGCGGCTGCAGATAAAAGTGTTATTAGACCACTGAGGACTACTAATGGAGCGGATATTCCATCTGCTCCCAGAGACCATTCAAGACCAATAGAGGGAAGCCATTGAAGTCTTTCTACCAGTTGAAGTTTTTCGGTGTGAGGATCAAAAAGTCTTCCAAAGACACTAATTATGATTAAAAAATCAGCGAATAAAATAATTAGGGATAAGTTTCTCGGTAGATAGGATTGTTTGTTTTCCTGTTTAGGGAGTAATGGCATTATTAATGCCCCAACTGCAGGCAGCAGAACAATCAGTGAAAGCCAAGGGAATGCCGTCTGAGACTCAATAGTCATAGGCAAATTGGCATCCATAATATGAGACATGACATTTATAAGTTATCAGTTTTGGCTCCTTTTCACGAATAAAACTAAGAATTAGTATTTGAGATACATTCACTCCCTTTAATCTGGAGGTTCATTAAAGGAGCTCGGCTTGCTATACCTGCTGCTTCCCAAGCTTTGACCATGGCTACGCTAACTTCACGACCTTTATTTTCTTTGCATAAAGCAAGAATGCTTGGCCCTGCTCCACTAATTGCACAACCTAAAGCTCCGGCTGCCTTAGCAGCTTCTTTTACCTCTAGCCCCCCTTTTATTAATCCCCATCGATAAGGTTCATGAAGTCTGTCATGCATTCCGTCAGCAATAAGATCCTCATCTCCAGTCCTTAGCCCTTTAAGTAAAAGAGTCATTGCACCTAAATTAATTACTGCATCACTAATGGGAATGTTTGCAGGCATTACGCGTCTTGCTTCACTTGTGCTAAGTCTCATTGATGGTATTGCAACCACAGCTTTTATTGAGTGATCCCATTCACAGCGAATCACTCTCCATCGTTCTGATGCTGTTTTAGCCGTAATGCAAAGACCTCCAATTAAAGATGGAACAACATTGTCTGGATGCCCCTCTATGTCTATGGCTAGTTCTAATAACTTTTCTTTTGTTAGTGGATAACCTGCTAGAGCATTGGAACCAACAAGGCCAGCCACAATTGCGGTAGCGCTACTTCCAAGCCCCCTTGCAGGGGGAACTGCTAATTTTACTCTTGCTTCAAGTGCGACTGGCTCAATCCCAGCTGTTTTCCATACTCTTTGTGCAGCTCGATAAAAAAGATTCTCAGGCCCACCTCTTAAATGATTTCCTTCGGTGCTTTCCATTATCAGCTCAAACCTCTCTCCATTTCCTTCAATTCTCTTGATTGTAAAATAATTAGAAAGGTCTAACGCAGCCCCAAGACAATCAAATCCTGGACCAATGTTGGCAGTAGTAGAAGGCACTTCTACTACAACAGTTTGTCCTATGCTCGGCGGCCCCATGTGGTTTTTAATTTAGTCTCCCACCTGATTCGGCAATTAAGTGTGCTCTGCAAGCTGAACTGAATAATGTAGCTTCTGGATCTTTGAGCAAAATTAAGGGAATTCTCTCTAAATAAGATTGAAATCGACCTTTATTTCTGAATGCATTTAAAAAGGTTAAAGACCTTATTCCATCGAGGTTTTTAGATGCAGTCCCTCCCGCTATCCATAAGCCTGAATAGCAAAGTTCCTGTAAGGCAAGGTCCCCAGAAGCTGATCCGTAGGCACTTAACCAAAGTTGCAAAGCTTCAGACATTAATGGATCTCCTTTCTTTGCTTGTTGATATACGAGTGAAGGAAAATCAAAAGAATTTGCCTTTTGGGCCTCTATTTCTTTTATCGTTTTTTGGAGTGGATGGTTCAAAGCTTCTGGTTCTGTCAACTTCCATTTCCCAATCATTCCTAATCCTTTACCACTAACTATTCTTTCAATAGATATTCTCTCTAAATTGAGGTTCGTTTTAAGCCAATTAACTAATCTCCATTCATCCTCATTTCTTGGAGAGAATTCTCTATGTCCGCCTTCACTCGGGGAGACATAAATGTTTTTATGTTTTATTAAACCTTTTGCCATTCCTAATCCCGTTCCAGCACCAATAATTGCGACAGATTGTTTAACACAATTTTCATTTCTATTTAGATTTCCTTGAATAATTTCATATTGACTCTTTTTAAAAAAAGGAATTCCGAAAAGTAGAACAGAGAAATCGTTAACTAATTCAATCTTCTCTATTTTTGCGAGGGAAGATAATTTTTCTGAGTCGAGATTCCAACCTAAGTTTGTAATTTTTGCCTTACCTTCAAATACTGGTCCTGCAACTCCAATACATCCATATTGAATTATTGAAATATCATTAGGTAATTCATTAATGAAGTTTAGAAGAATAGATTCAAAAGATTTCCACTCGGCTGAAGCATAATACTTATGGAAAATTTTCCTTGGTGAATTTTTAAATGAATAGATAGAAAGTACAGTTTTAGTTCCTCCTAAGTCACCTGCTAATAGGTTCATTATTAATTACTTTTGGTCCCTTTTTTATTGATTGATTCATTAAGTATTGATTTGAATTGATCTATATGCATTTTGCCTAAATCTTCACCTTCTCTAGTCCGAATAGATAATAGGTTATTTTCTTGCTCTTTATCTCCAATAATTATTAAGAAAGGTACTCTTTGTATAGTATGTTCTCTTATCTTAAAACCAATTTTCTCATTCCTTAAGTCAACTTCTACTCTATACCCATAGTCGTATAATTTATTTTTGATTGATAAACATGTGTCGTTATTCCTATCTGTAATGCCCATTACAATAACTTGTAACGGGGAAAGCCAGGTTGGGAATGTTCCAGCGTAATTTTCAATTAGTATGCCAATAAATCTTTCAAAAGATCCTAATATTGCTCTATGAAGCATTACTGGTGTTTTTCTATTTCCAGTAATATCTATATAACTTGCATTGAGTCTTTCTGGCATTGAAAAATCTACCTGGATTGTGCCACATTGCCAAACTCTATTAAGACAATCTTTAAGTGAGAATTCTATTTTAGGCCCATAAAATGCACCTTCACCAGGGAGTAAAGACCATTCTAGACCTTTAGATTCCAGTGCATCTGATAAGGCTTTTTCTGACTTATCCCATATCTCATCACTGCCAACTCTTTTTTTTGGTCGAGTTGAGAGCTTTATAATTATTGAATTAAAACCAAAGGCTTTATAAACTTCAAAAACAAGGTCAATAAAATTTTTAACTTCTTCCTGTATCTGTTCATCTGTGCAGAAAATATGTGCATCATCCTGAACGAAATTTCTAACTCTCATTAACCCATGAAGGGCGCCTGATGGTTCATTTCGATGGCATGATCCAAATTCTGAGAGCCTAATTGGTAGATCTCTGTAGCTTTTTAAACCTTGATTAAATATTTGTATATGGCAAGGGCAATTCATTGGTTTTATTGCATACTCTCTATTCTCTGAAGTAGTGGTAAACATATCTTCTTTAAATTTTTCCCAATGCCCAGACTTTTCCCAAAGGCTCCTATCAACTACTTGGGGTGATTTCACTTCTTGGTAGTCATGTTTAGATATGGTTTCACGAATATATGATTCTAATATTCTATAAATTGTCCAACCTTTAGGATGCCAGAAAACCATTCCTGGCGATTCTTCTTGAGAGTGGAAAAGAGATAGCTTTTTCCCTAATTTTCTATGATCTCTTTTCTCAGCTTCATCAATCTTAGTTAGATATTGTTTTAATTCTTTTGAGCTAATCCAAGCTGTTCCATATATTCTTTGCAGCATTTCATTGTTTGAATCTCCTCGCCAATATGCACCTGAAACTTTCATCAGTTTAAATGATCTTAGATGCCTGGTATTGGGCACATGTGGTCCTCTACACATGTCAATATATTCTTCATGTTTATAAAGTTTGATTATTTCATCTTTAGGAATCTTGTTGATGATATCTAGCTTAAAAGTTTCACCTCTTTCTCTGAAAATTTCTTTTGCCTTTTCACTTGAAACTATTTCTACCTGAACATCATAATCTTTATTGATTAACTTTCTCATTCTTTGTTCTATTGCTTCTAAATCATTTGGAGTGAATGTCTCTTTGTAAGAAATATCATAATAAAATCCATCCTCAATTACTGGTCCTATAGCCATTTTTGCATCGGGATATAATTGTTTAACTGCATGTCCTAAAAGGTGGGCAAAAGAATGACGAATAATTTCCAAGCCGTCATTATCTTTGGATGTGATGATTTGTATATGAGCATCATCATTTATGGGGATACAAGTATCTAATAGAGTCCCATTCACTTTGCCTGCTATGGCTGCTTTAGCTAATCCAGGACCAATTTCGGAGGCTATTTGATTAATTGTGACTGAGGAGTCAAACTTTTTCTCTTTTCCGTCAGGTAATGTAATTACAGGCATAATTAACTATGAAGATGTATAAAAACCTAGGGCTTCTTTTACTCTATTTAACGTTACATGAGAAACTTCTTGTGCAGTATTTTTGCCTTTTTCTAAGACGCGATTAAGTTCTCCCTTGTCATTCATTAGTTCATTATATTGTTTCTGAATAGGTGTTAAAATATTAATCATAGCATCAGTAAATTCTGGTTTAAATGTACCCCAACCCATTTCCCTACAATTTAATGCTGCTTTCTCTTTCCCTAGCCCCGAAATAATAGAATAAATGCTTAAAAGATTATCAGCTTCAGGTCTGGAAAAGTTTCCATATTCTAATCCAATTTCAGAATCTGTTTTTGCACGTTTAATTTTTTTTGAAATCACATCAGGATGATCTAATAAAGAAATTCTACTATTCTCATTGGGATCACTTTTGCTCATCTTTTTTGTTCCATCTGTAAGGCTCATAACTTTTGCACACTCTTTTAAGATAAGTGGTTTAGGAACTCTCAAGATAGGATTATTCTTTGTTCCAAACTTTGAATTAACCCTTTGTGATGCAATATCTCTAGCAAGTTCTAAATGTTGTTTTTGATCTTCTCCAACAGGTACTAAGTCTGCATCATAAAGAAGAATATCTGCTGCCATAAGAACCGGATAATCTAATAAACCAATAGATACATTTTCACCTTGCTTTATTGCTTTTTCTTTGAACTGAATCATTCTTTCCATCCAATTTAAGGGAGTTAGACAGTTAAGAATCCAGCAAAGTTCAGTATGGGCTGGTATTTGACTTTGTATAAATATTGAGCATTTATTTGGATCCATTCCACATGCAATATATAAAGCAGCAGTAGATAAAGAACTTTTATATAAGGATTTTGGATCATGTGGAGTTGTTATGGCATGAAGATCAACCACACAGACAAAAGTTTCGTGAGTTTGTTGCAACTCAACCCAATTGCGGATGGCTCCTAGCCAGTTTCCTATATGAATATCTCCTGTGGGTTGAACTCCAGACAAGACGCGCTTAAGAGTCACTTATCCCAACTCGCTTGATTTTGTAGCGTCAATTTCTTGTATGTTATTTTTTTCAATTTTCTGATTTTGAGCTTGTTCAAGTTCTGCTAAAGGTTCAACTTCTTCCTCTGGGGGTGATGAAACTTCTTTTTCTATCTCTTTTGAAGGTTTTTCTGGCCTTGCGAACGGGTTAGGTCTCGATTCAGGTTTGTAGTCGCTTCCTTTATTTGAATTGCCTTCTCTGTTAGTTCTTCGTGTATCATTGTTGGGATTTTGCGATCTATATTCCTTTATAAATGTCTCAAGACTTCCATCGTCAAGCATCTGAGCAAGTGTTCTCAGAGCAAATCCAAGCACTGCAACAGTAGAACGAAGATTAAAGGCCTCTTGTAGGGATCTTGCCGCACGCATTTCATTGTCACTTAGGCGGATGCGGAATCCGCCTCCTTCTCTATTGTTCGTTCCGCGACTACCTCTGAAATTGTTGCGACCATAGTCTCTCTGGTTTTGGAAATCCCTTCCTTCTGTTTGATTATTAGTGTATGAATCACCCATGGAATTAACTTGTCAATAGGGGCAAGTTTGACGCATAGCCGGCACTTTTGCGACAAATTTGAACATCTGCATTAGCACATTCACATCTATTCAGTCTTATGTCTAAGTAATAAGGGGGACGAGTTTGAAAATTTATTTATTTAATTAAACGTAAAAGCTTGTTTTAATAGATCGTTTAATGAAAAGTTTGCTTTAAACTAAAAGTTAGCTAAGAAGAAACTGTATTAGGTGCAATTGTGAAAAATCTTTCTTTATTAAAATCTGTTTCTGCAACTTCTTCTTTTTCCATAGCAAAAATTAGTCTTTTTATTGGATTAGCCTTTCTTGGACAATGGGTTTTGAGTGATATAGCTCATATCCCTGGAGGAGGCTTTGGATTGCTTATTGGTTTTGGAGTGGTTTTTTGGGTTTTAAAACCTGGGAAAGTTTCCTTTGATGCTCCATCAACTGTTCAAGGGTGGATTAGAAGATGCCATGACGTTCTAGAAACTTTTGAGTTATTACTTGAAAAAGGGGAGCAGTCAGATTTAAAAAATGAAAGATTAAATTCTTTGCAAAAAATTATTGACCGTAGTGATATACAAAATGTTGCTTTCTTGAGAACTAAAGGAGTTAACCTTCCTGAAAAAAACTTTCTTGAAAATGCTCTACATATTGAAAACGAAGTAAAAGTTTCTTTCCCTCCAGCTCTCCCTGTTAAAGATCAAACTTGGGAACTACCAAGTTTAATTCATGAACAAGATTTTATTGTTTATTCTTTATCCTTACCTTTAAGAGCTGCTGATCTTCTTTGGCTTGAAAATATATCTACAGATCAGCCTTCATGGCTTATGGTGCCATGTGATGATTCAGTAGATTGGTCTGATGAAAAGAAAGCATTAGAGGCACAATTGCCAAAGAGGTGGACTAACAGAATATTAAAATGGAATGGGACTCAATCTGAGATGGTAAAAGTTTTATCTCCTATTAAAAAACTTCTTGATCAACCAAAGAAAAATATAGATGTTACTAAACAAAGACTCTTATCAAAATTACATTCTTCTTGGCAGAAGGATTTAGAGAATTTAAGAAGAGAAAAATTCCAGGTAATTCAAACAAAATCTCAGTGGATTGTTGCAGGGGTTGTATTTGCCTCTCCCATACCCTCTACTGATTTGCTGTCTGTGGCGGTCATAAATGGTTTGATGATAAAGGAAATGTCTAAGTTATGGTCTTGCAAAATGAAGCCCGAATTGCTTGAGGTGGTTGCTCGTCAACTTGTTATTGCCGCTATAGCTCAAGGCGTTGTTGAATGGAGCGGGCAGTCACTTTTAAGTATTGCAAAACTTGATGGTTCGTCATGGATAGCAGCTGGAACAATTCAGGCTTTGAGTGCTGCCTATTTGACAAGAGTTGTGGGCAGGTCAATGTCAGATTGGATGGCTCTCAGTAACGGAGTTGCCGAACCAGATTTAGAACTAATTAAGCAGCAAGCTCCTCAGCTTGTTTCAAAAGCTGCAGAACTTGAGAAGGTTGATTGGGTTGGTTTCTTAA
>QBWA01000031.1 GCA_003283745.1 Prochlorococcus sp. AG-315-B03
AATAAGGCAATAAAAATTTCGCCTGGCGACTTGGATCCTTATGTTAATAGAGGCATTGCTCAAGAAGCTTTACAGCATTGGAAAGAGGCTGCTGATGATTACAACTTGGTTTTAAAGCAAAATCCGGATAACTCTTCAGCCTTGTATAACTTGGCAAATGTAATGGGTTCTATGGGCAATTGGATTGAGGCCGAGCGTTTGTTTCATAAGGCATCTTCTTCTCAAACTGGATTTGCTATGGCTAGATCTAGTGAGGCTCTATCGATATATCAGTTGGGCGATTTGGATGTGGCAGAAGAAAAAATTAGACTTTTAATACGTAAATATCCATTATTTGCAGATGCTCGTGCTGCATTAAGTGCGATTTTATGGCGTAAAGGCTTTCTTGGAGAAGCCGAAAGTAATTGGGCAGCAGCAGCAGGTCTGGATATACGATATCGGGAAAAGGATTGGGTCCTGAACGTTCGCCGTTGGCCTCCAAATCCAACGAATGATTTGATTGCTTTTCTAGCTTTGGAGGATAGATGAAAGATTTTGAAGAAAATATTGATCTTTCATTAAAGGAGATATTGCCTGAGTTGTTGAATATTAGGCGGCATTTACACTCTCATCCAGAGTTAAGTGGTCAAGAGTATCAAACGGCTGCTTTAGTTGCTGGTGAACTTAGGAAATCAGGTTGGAAAGTAAAAGAGGGAATTGGCAGAACTGGTTTAGTTGCTGAATTAGGTAATCAAAAGGGTCCTATTGTTGGACTAAGAGTAGACATGGATGCTTTACCAATAGAGGAGAGAACAGGGTTAAGTTACTCTTCTAAGACTCAAGGTTTGATGCATGCATGCGGACATGATCTTCATACATGCATAGGTTTAGGAGTTGCAAAAGTATTTTCAATGAATAAATTCACATCTTCAGGAGTCCGAATTTTATTTCAACCTGCGGAAGAAATTGCACAAGGTGCAAATTGGATGAAAGCTGAGAAGGCTTTAGAAGGATTAAATAGTTTATTTGGCGTGCATGTTTATCCAGATTTATCAGTTGGTAAAATTGGTATAAAAAGCGGAACATTCACTGCAGCTGCAGGAGAATTAGAAATTGATATCATTGGGAATGGAGGGCATGGAGCAAGACCTCATGAAGCAGTTGACTCTATATGGATCGCTGCAAAAGTTGTAAGTGGACTGCAGGAGGCAATAAGTAGGAGTCTTGATGCTCTTAATCCAGTTGTTATCAGTTTTGGAAAAGTCTCAGGTGGGAATGCTTTTAATGTTATAGCTGAAAGAGTTAATCTTTTAGGAACTGTTCGATGCCTTGATAGTACCTTATATGAAAGATTACCTGAGTGGATTGACCAAATTGTAAGTAACATAGCCTCAACTTATGGAGCTAAGGCAATAGTTAAATTTAGATCAATAGCACCACCTGTTTACAATGATCCTGATTTAACTAATTTATTGTTGAATTGTTCCAAAAATATTGTTGGAGAAGATAATATTGTTCATTTACAAAAACCTTCATTAGGTGCAGAAGATTTTGCTTTCCTTGTTCAAGATATTCCAGGAACAATGTTTAGATTAGGAGTTGCTGGAAAAAAAGGATGTGCCCCATTGCATAACGGACTTTTTAGTCTTGACGAAAGAAGTCTTGAAATAGGAATTAAAATTTTGTGTAAAACGATAATTATTGCGATTCAAAACTCTAAGAAAGTTTAACTTATATTTTCTATGAAAAGATTTGGTAACCCATTAATTTCAATTGCAGCACCGCTACTTATTATTCTGGCAATTTTAGGATTTGTTCATAGAGAAGGTAGCGAAAAGTTTCAAGTCATTCCTGCTTTTTTTGTTGGCAGTGGATTAGTCTTGACAGGAACAGTCAGAAGATTAAGACGCCGAAGAATGTTGCTTGTAGTTTTTTTTTTGTGTTTTTTTTTTGTTTTTGTTTTTTTTTTTTTTTTTTTTTTATATCTATAAAAACTTTAGGGTTGAGTTTCTAATTATCAGCTAGCTTGTAATTATCACTAGGGGTGCCATATAGCTTTCTATATGGCTGAGATCACACCCTTCGAACCTGAATTGGTTAAAACCAGCGGAAGGAAAGTGAAGTTTTGTGATCTTTGCATATTGCTCCTCTCATTTATCCAATAGCTATTTATTTCATGCGTAATTCATGGTTGGCTTCCAGAAGAGGTAAACCCAATGTTTCACAAATGCACTTTGCTCGCAAAGGTGAGGTGACAGAAGAAATGGTTTATGTAGCAAAGCGTGAGCATCTTCCAGAATCATTAGTAATGGAGGAGGTCGCTAGAGGTCGGATGATTATTCCAGCCAATATTAACCACACTAATTTGGAGCCTATGGCAATTGGTATTGCCTCTAAATGTAAAGTAAATGCAAATATAGGTGCATCGCCTAATGCTAGTGATGTTAAAGAAGAATTAAAGAAGTTAGATCTAGCCGTCAAATATGGCGCAGATACTTTGATGGATCTATCTACTGGTGGAGTCAATTTAGATGAGGTAAGAACAGCAATTATTAATGCGTCTCCAATACCTATTGGCACAGTTCCGGTATATCAAGCTTTAGAGAGTGTTCATGGATCAATATCAAGACTGACCGAGGATGACTTCCTTCATATTATTGAAAAGCATTGTCAGCAAGGAGTTGATTATCAGACTATTCATGCTGGCTTATTGATTGAACATTTACCTAAAGTCAAAGGACGTATAACTGGAATTGTTAGCAGAGGAGGAGGAATACTTGCGCAATGGATGCTTCATCATTACAAGCAAAATCCTTTATATACTCGTTTTGATGATATTTGCGAAATATTCAAGCGTTACGATTGTACTTTCTCTTTAGGAGATTCTCTTAGACCAGGTTGTCTACATGATGCCTCAGATGAAGCTCAACTTGCCGAGTTGAAAACTCTTGGTGAATTAACAAGACGAGCATGGAAGCATGATGTACAAGTCATGGTTGAAGGTCCAGGTCATGTACCTATGGATCAAATTGAGTTCAATGTTAGGAAGCAAATGGAAGAGTGTTCTGAGGCTCCTTTTTATGTCTTAGGACCTTTGGTAACTGATATTTCACCTGGCTATGATCATATATCTAGTGCTATTGGTGCAGCCATGGCAGGTTGGTATGGAACTGCGATGCTTTGTTATGTCACTCCTAAGGAACATTTGGGTTTACCTAATCCTGAAGATGTTAGAGAAGGCTTAATTGCTTATAAAATTGCTGCTCATGCTGCAGATATTGCAAGACATAGATCAGGTGCTCGTGATCGAGATGATGAGTTGAGTAAAGCCAGAAAGGAATTTGACTGGAATAAGCAGTTTGAATTGTCGTTAGATCCAGAAAGGGCAAAACAATATCACGATGAAACTTTGCCAGAAGAAATATTCAAAAAAGCAGAGTTTTGTTCAATGTGCGGTCCTAATCATTGTCCAATGAATACAAAAATTACAGATGAAGAGTTGGATCAACTAGATAAAGAAATTAAAGCTAAAGGGGCATCCGAATTGAAAGCAATAAAGTTAAATAAAGAAACCTAATTACCCTATCCAATCAATCATATAAGCTAAATTTATTTCAGTTTATATGATTGATTGGATAGGAATTACTTACTAATAAGTTTCCTAGATTTTTCTAAAACATTCTCAATAGTAAATCCGAATTTCTCCATACATAATCCACCTGGAGCCGAAGCTCCAAAACTATTCATCGTTACACTATCTCCATCTAGACCAATATATTTATGCCATCCAAAGATTTCTGCTGCTTCAACTACTAAACGTTTCCTGACTTGAGAAGGCAATATTTCTTCTTTATAGCGTTCGCTTTGCTCTTCAAATAGTTCAACACAAGGCATTGAAACTACTCTAACTTTTTTACCTTCTTTAGTTAACTGTTTAGATGCCTGGACACACAAATCAAGTTCTGTTCCTGTTCCTATGAGAATTAACTCTGGAGTGCCATCGCAATCTTCAAGTATGTAACCACCCAATGAAACTTTTTCAACAGATGAATTTTGTTGATTAGGCATGCCTTGTCTACTTAGGCATAAAGAACTTGGTCTTTTACGATTTTTAATTGCAACTTTATAAGCACCACTGGTTTCATTTCCATCTCCTGGTCGGAAAACCATCATATTTGGCATGGCTCTGAGAGATGGAATGGTTTCTATTGGTTGGTGGGTTGGTCCATCTTCACCTACACCTATTGAATCATGAGTTAGCACATAAATTACCCCAAGTTCACTCAGCGCAGATAGGCGCATGGAACCTCTCATGTAATCTGCAAAAACTAAGAAGGTACCTCCATAAGGAATTAGTCCACTGTCGTGGTAAGCAATACCATTCAAAATAGCTGCCATAGCATGTTCTCTTACTCCAAAATGTAAATAACGTTTTTCTGGACTCGAATGCTGAAAAGATCCAGATTCACCTTTTATATCTGTGTAGTTTGAATGTGTAAGGTCAGCAGAACCACCTATTAATTCTGGAATGTTGGGGCCTAGAGCTCCTAAACATATTTGAGAATGCTTTCTTGTCGCAACACCTTTATCATCAGGAGTGTATGAGGGTAAAGCTTGATCCCAGTTTTGGGGTAGCTCACCTCTCAACATTCGTTGAAATTCATTAGCCTCATCGGGATATTTTTCTTTGTAAGAAGCTAGCGTTTCATTCCATTCTTCTTCTAGCTGTGCTCCCTTAGGAATTGCCTGACGATATTCATCTATAGCATCTTGTGGAATTTCAAAAGGTTTATATGACCAACCTAGTTGCTTTCTAGTTAGTTCAGCTTCCTCTTCTCCAAGAGGCGCCCCATGTATACCAGCAGTATCACTTTTATTTGGAGAACCATATCCGATAGTGGTGGTTACTTTGATGATTGATGGCTTGTCGCTTACTGATTTTGCATTTTCTATGGCTTTGGAAATACCTTGTACATCTGTATTACCCTCAGGAATTTCTTGTACATGCCATCCATAAGCTTCATATCTTTTTAAAACATCCTCAGTAAATGAAACATCAGTTCTTCCATCAATTGTTATGTGATTGTCGTCATATAGAGCAATAAGTTTTCCCAGCTTTAGATGTCCAGCAAGTGAACAAGCCTCTGAAGATATTCCTTCTTGATTGCATCCATCTCCCATAATCACATATGTGTAATGGTCTACAACTGTTGAACCAGGTTTATTGAATTTTGCAGCTAAATGGGCTTCAGCAATGGCTAATCCTACAGCGTTGGATATGCCTGCGCCTAATGGGCCTGCAGTTACTTCTACTCCAGGTGTTTCAAAAGTTTCTGGGTGACCTGGTGTTTTAGAACCCCATTGACGAAATTCTTTTATATCTTCAATGCTGACTGAGTCGTAGCCAGTTAAATGCAAAAGAGCATATAAAAGCATGCATCCATGACCTGCCGAGAGAACAAATCTGTCTCTGTTAAACCATTTAGGATTTTTTGGATTGTGTCTTAGGTGTTGATTCCATAAGGCATAACCCATTGGAGCACAACCCATTGGAAGCCCAGGATGCCCACTTTTGGATTTATTTATTGCATCAACGGCAAGCATTCTGATGCTATTTATGCAAAGTGTGTCTAGAGAAGTACTAAGGGCAACCATTTGTTCAGGGGGAATAGAGATTTAAGTAGGAAGAAAAGATTAGATTGATTAGATCATTTTTCGAAAAGCTAGACAGACGTTGTGACCACCAAAACCGAATGAGTTAGATAGTACGACGTCTAATTTCTTTTCTCTTGCCTTGTTAGGCACATAATCCAGATCACAAATTGGGTCCGGGTTGGAATAATTGATTGTTGGCGGAATTATTTCATTTTTTATTGCAAGAACACAAGCAACGGCTTCTATTCCACCTGAACCTCCTAAAAGATGTCCTGTCATCGATTTGGTTGAGCTAACTGGAGTTTTAAATGCATGATTACCAAGAGCACTTTTTATTGCTGATGTTTCATTGCTGTCATTTGCTGGAGTACTAGTTCCATGAGCATTTATGTAATCAACTTTTTCAGGAGTTATTTTGCCATCTGTTAATGCTAATTTCATTGCTTCAGCTCCTCCAGTACCTCCTGGACAAGGAGAAGTGATGTGATGGGCATCACAGGTAGTTCCGTAGCCAATAATTTCGGCCAGAATTGTGGCATTTCTTTTTAATGCATGCTCAAGTGTTTCTAGAATTAGGATTCCTGCTCCTTCCCCAATAACAAATCCATCTCTTTGAGAATCAAAAGGTCTACTTGCCGTAGCTGGATCATCATTTCTAAATGAAAGTGCCTTCGCACTTGCGAAACCAGCAACTCCTAATGGGGTAATACTCGCTTCTGCTCCTCCGCAAACCATTGCATCAGCTTTGCCATATTGTAGAAGTCTAAAAGCATCTCCAATTGCATTAGATCCTGCAGCGCATGCAGTAGATACTGCCGAACTAGGTCCTTTTGCTCCCAGCGCTATGGCAGCGAGGCCAGTTGCCATGTTTGGAATCATCATGGGAACTGTAAAAGGGCTTACTCGACCGGGACCTTTATTGTTTAAGACATGGGCCTGAGTTTCCATAGTAAGAAGACCTCCCACTCCAGATCCAATAATTACGCCTATCCGAGAAGAATTAGATTCAGTAATGCTTAGACCAGAATTTTGTAGTGCCTCTTTTGCGGCAATTACTCCAAATTTTGAGAAACGATCCCATCTTTTGGATTCTTTTGGTTCTAATTTTCCCGTTGGGTCAAAATTTTTCACCTCTGCTGCAAATCGACAGGCATGAGATGAGGCATCAAATAGTGTTATGGGTTCCACCCCATTACAGCCAGATAGAAGCCCTTGGGAATAACTTTCGACGTTGTTGCCAATGGGAGTTATGGCACCAAGGCCTGTAACAACAACTCGATGGAGGTTCTCCATCATTTAATCCTCAAGCCTGTTTTTCTTCAATGTATTTGACAGCATCACCAACGGTGGCAATGCCCTCAGCTGCTTCATCGGGAATCTCAATGTCAAAAGCTTCTTCTAGAGCCATGACTAGTTCGACAGTGTCGAGAGAGTCTGCTCCAAGATCGTTTTGGAAATTTGAAGTCGGTTTTACTTCACCGGCTTCAACACTAAGTTGCTCCGCAACGATAGAGCGAACTTTTTCAAGGATTGCTTCCTGGGACATAACCTTTAGAACCTGACTTCCAATCCTACGGGCTAGAGTGTCGAGTTAACAAAAATGACGGAAATGATTTAAATAAAACTATGACGGATTCTTGAGAGTATATTTTTATACATCAAGGAAATGTGGGTTGGTACTTTGTCACACGCTGTCAAAATCTACGACACTTGCATTGGTTGCACCCAATGCGTCAGAGCTTGTCCTTTAGATGTTCTTGAAATGGTTCCCTGGGATGGATGTAAAGCAAGCCAAATAGCTTCTTCCCCCAGAACAGAAGATTGCGTGGGATGTAAAAGATGCGAAACTGCCTGTCCTACTGATTTTCTTAGTATTAGGGTCTACTTAGGTGATGAAACTACAAGGAGTATGGGATTAGCTTATTAGTTAACCTAATACTTTTTTTACTGTAGACTAATTTTTATATAAGCAAGTCTTCTTATAGAGGATATTTGTTAATTATTATGTGTGGAATAGTTGCTGTAATTGGCTCTAGAGAGGCAGCCCCAGTCCTTTTAAATGGTCTTAGACATTTAGAGTATCGAGGATATGATTCTGCGGGCTTAGCTACAATTGATAATTTAAACGATGAACAAATGGGAGTACTTACAACTAGAAAATCAAAAGGGAAACTTATTAATCTTTCGAATTT
>QBWA01000032.1 GCA_003283745.1 Prochlorococcus sp. AG-315-B03
GTTTGAATGGGATTACGCAATTAAGTATTAGATAAAATGATTGATACTTACACCGCTGAAATTGTCGAAAATTACTAAACTAACTTTTGCGAATTTTCTCGAATTAATCAAAAGATGCATCCTTATTCTCTGAATTGTGAGATGCTCTAAAGAAATACATTTAGAAAATTGTCTTCAGATTCACAACAGCTAGAAGCTCTTATACAAGGTTTTACAGATAGGGCTCAAAACAAGACTTTTTTAACAGCTAATGTCACAGATGATTTCTTAGCTATTAGACCAAGTGGCAACCCGATTACCGCAGAAGGGCTTGTAGGAATGTATGACAACTCCGATTTGGTTATTAAGCTTTCTGAATTAGTAAAGATTCATCGATTAGAGGCTAATTCGGATTGGGGGTTTGCTGCGTTCACCTTGAAAGAAGGATTTATCTATAAGGGTGAGCAAAACAATGATTTATCAAGTTATTCATTGATTTTTAAGAAAATAGGTGGCACTTGGAAAATTTCTTGGATGCAAAGATCACAAGGGACTACGGATCTTTCAACGTGGAACTAACTAAAATACTATGTCGCTCAAGTGTAGAGGATTACTCCGATAATTTCTGTTTTGCGAAGAAGACTATTTCTTAAGAACTTTTTAGGTTATACAAATGCAGCTAATGCTTGTGTTTCATTGTCTATTTATACAACTCTAAATAGTAGTTAATCATGAGGTGAACTAGAGATAGTCCTGGGAAGAATGTCTCTTAATTATGCAACTTTTTCTTCTTCTTCAGTAATTACTTCAATCAATTCTGGACTGAAGGAAGAAAGAGCATTGTCCTCATCTTCGTGAACTGGCACTTCAGCTGCTTTAACAGGTGGAACAAACTTCAATGGCTGCTCATTGAATCCAATTGACTCAGAAGGATTTGCCTCCCTGGAATCAGGAGAGAAAGAAAACTTTACTAAAACTTTTATAAAAGTATTTATTGATACGAATAACCTCCTACATATATCAAATAAGTTCTTGAGTTCTTCTTCAATAAACTTCTGGGAATTTTCTTTAACTAAATAAGTTGATATTGTCCATCCTGTTAGACCAATGAAAAATAGAGAGAAAGTTAACGTAATCAGAGTGAACATTATGAGGAAGATACAGTCTCCCATATATATCGATTCCTTTTAGACATTGCAATGGGAGTTTGAATAATAATTTGACTGAATCTTGATGATTCGCTGAGAGTGTTTGCCATCACACAAAGGTACTATTTAGAACCAGATAAGATTCCAGCAGTTAGGGCGAGTAGTAAGAAGCTTTCATTTATTTCTTACTAGCTTTTACTTGTCCCATTTTTAGACCAGCGAATGCTCCAATGGTTATGTGTAGTATTTTTCGCTAACTACATTCTTTACTATTTATGAGATTATTAAGTCTAAACATTTCTAAAAGAAAAATGGATGCACCTGTAGAGCACATAAATTTATTCAATTCGATTCTTGCTTTGTATCTAATTGGATATCAAATAAAGATATGCACTGATTGGAGTTGGATTCCAATGAGCAAAGAGGATTATCAGCTTCCTTATCAAGACAAATGGAGCGTTAATCAATAATGATTCCTGATATTTTTAATCAAGCTGTAGTCGAGTCTAAACAACTGAGCTTATGGATTCCAGTTCTAGGATTCATTATTGTTTTATTAGGCATGAATATTAGAGTTGAAATTAAGATCAAGAAAGAAGAAGAACTAGAATAAAAGGATTAACCTAAGTAAACTTCAGGTCCATATAGTAATCGGTTGCGAACCACATGAAAATTAGTTTGATTTGGTAGTTTCCTTTATCCCAAGCATTTCTATCATTTTCACAGTATAGGAAAAGTATTAAATGGTTATTTCTATTTCTTTGCCTTAATTAAGCAAAAGCAGGGCTTTTATCCATGAAGGTCTCCTTTCCAAAGCCAATTAAATTAGTAAATTTATTTTTAATAAAGGAACCTAAACCAAGATCGATAAGAATATGTACTACCAGCGAAATGCAAAAAAATGCATAGAAGATGAGATGACAAATAAACGTATTTACAAAATCTTCTTTTTTCTTTTCAGGATTTGCTTCTCTTTCATTTTCTTTCAATGGAGTGAAATCAGTGATTGAATTAACAGTTGCTGACTCAACCATTCCAAATTGCACTAATTCCTGATCTTTTACTGTTGGAGCAGCAGTAGCAGCCATAAGAGCAAAAATTTTACTTACTTACACCCTACTTTCTCCTTGCTAAATTTGTCTTATAGCTGTCTTTTTTTGAAAGATTCGATCTATTCGGCTTCTTTCCTCATTGATTTGCTCCATGATGCTCTTTATCTAGGCGTAGAAACAAAAGAAAAAGACTGAACATTTATAGAAATATTATTGGAGTTAGCAAAAGATTGATGTTTTAGGAATAATTCCTACAACATTTATACGGTGTTCTATGGCTTTAAGAGAGTTTGTTGGTTTAATAGAAAAATATCGGTCTATTAATTCATGACAAGAAAAAGAGAAAAAATATGGACTGCCCTTATTTCAACCAAGCAATGGTTCACCAAACTATTCACAAGTGAAGCAGATGCTTTGTTAGATGACTTTGAGATCAATCCACCACCTGAGATAGGTACTCAACCCTATACAGGTGATCCAAACGAAAAAGACGAATGAGCTTAAGATAAGGGATTTATAATCTCTTTAATTAATGACAACTCACAATGTTTTATTGAGTTGGGATTAACTATTTAATTAAAAAATCCCAGGAATAATCTGACCAGTCATAACATAAGCTCCAACAAGTGCAACAAACCCAATCATTGCGGCCCACCCGTTATATTTTTCTGCGTCAGGAGTCATAGTTTAGAGGGAAACATTCATAATAATACTAGGCACCTTTGACCTTGTTAGCGTTATCTTGAGAATCAGTGGTCCACTGATCCATCCATAATTGTGATATTTGTATCCGTAGAATTAGACCAACGTAACTTACTTAACTCCTGATAGTCGACTCGGTTATAAGCTTCTATTGCTGCTTGCTTTGTAGGGAATTCAATAATCACTGCAAGATGTCCGCCTTTACCCTCAACAGTTTTTGATTGCAAATCTTTTGCAAACACAGAACCACCTACTGATTGAACCCAAGTTCCAAAACCTTTTACATATTCACTAAAAGCTGGATTCGTCACAGTTGTTGTGACAATCCAGTATCCCTTTGCCATGAGTGAGAAGAAAAAATTGAAGAATAAGATTATTACATATGGGGTATAAAAAGCGAATTACCACAACTCAATCACCTAGATATAGTTTGATTAGGATATAACCACTCCGCCAGTTTGGATGTGCACCTGTGTCGTAATAGGGGTAAGGGCTTTTACTTGCTGCTTCACAATTCTAAGTAATTGCTTCTATCCATATAGGAGAATGTTCCCCATACTCCTACTCTGCTATTTTGACTTCCCATTAAAAGGAGTGATATCAATATTTTACGCAAAAATGTCGAAGTTCGTATATGTAAAAAATGCACCCAGAGGCACTTCACTAGGAAGATCGGAAAAAATTTAAAATGATAGTAAGAAACAAGCTGATAGCAATACAACTAATGACTGGGAAATAAAAGGTTGAGTTTTCACCTCTCAGAATTATGTCGCCAGGCAATCGTCCTAAACCTATTTTTTTTAAGTAAGGATATAAAACACCTATCGAGGCGATGAAAAGTCCAAGTGTAATTAGTATTCTTTGCATTAATAGTTATTGGCGGTTTATGGCGAGTAGAAAAAAGAGTTTCATTCTTTTTTCTCTACCTTTGCACCAAGCCAAGAAGTTTGTCCTAGATATGGATCTTCACCCAATAGCTCATCAATTTCCTCTTTAGTCATTTGTTTAGGTTCTGGCACTTGGACTATTTCTTCAACAATGTTCACCTTCTCTGTGGTTTCTACTTCTTGAAGCGATGAATCGAGTTTATCTGCTTGAACTGCAACAGGGCAGAGAAAAAACAGAAGACCAAGAAAGAAAATAATTAGTCTTTTCATCCTCCTGAATGGATTGATTCTTTCTATTAAAGGCCCAAAATCTCTTTCTTGCTCTCAATGTAAATAGTGAAATACCCACGACTTTCCTTTTTTTTCTTAATCCTTGCACTAATAACGTGCACCTTTAGATCTAGAGGATTAACTAATCAACAATCTTTTTTAACATCTACCTCAAGTTGAGGAAATAAAATTCATTCATTACCTAAAAATTAAATATCTATAGACAATAATTTTGAGAACAATTTGAATTGCAACGTATGTGATAATCAACCATTTAAAGGTATTATCTTTCATTATGCCGCTACTTTGATAGGAGTAGGATCTCATACAATTCACCGCTAAGTCTTTTGTCCAACTTTGTTGGATTTTTTAGTAGGAATCAGGATTATCTCTTTTATGTTGTCTTACCTTCGCGTGACAACTTTTAGATGACCATCGTGTTTGAATAACTTCTAAGAAATTATATATAAATTCATCAGGGCAAGAAAGTCCTTCCTGTAGTTCATTTAGTTCATCAATAAAAATATCAAAAGATCTAGCAATTTCTCCTAATTGCTGTTCTTTAGTTGGTTTCCATTTATCCATTTATTCATATTACTGCTTAAACGATTGTATTTATCTAGTCGAGTTTTTGGTTTAACTCTTGCCTAGCTATATATAGATCAATCAAATCAGTTCTTAGTTGAATTCAGTCTTTCAAGAAAAGTACGAGCCCATTACCTGGTCCTCTTGCGGAAAGCCATTTGCCATTCTCTTCTATTGCAATCAGTGCAAAGAATGGTTTTTCTTTTTCCTTTGGTTCATCAAGTGATCTGCTAAATAAAATACTTGAACCTGATTTGAATTCAATAAGGTTGAAAAAGAAAGATAATAGAGGTTGTTTCCCTTTTAAGTTGCCAGAACCAGAAAACTCTATGGTGAGAAATCCAAATTGAATGGATGTGATAATAGGAAATTTGAGTGGATTCTCAATTGATATGTCTTTCTTGATCTCTAAGTTTGCAGAAAACACTCTAAGTAATGAACTGAAAACATAATCTTCTCTGTCGGTGTTTTTCTTCCAGACAGACAGAAACTTCCAATCTCCAACAATTAAATCAAATTTAATACCACTCCCCTGTCTGTCTGCAAGTTTTTCAAGTTCTAAAAGCTTTTCTTTCTCTGGGGGGGGTGTAAAAGTCTTTTCTAATATTTCCTCTTTATTTAAATTTCGGAAGAAGGTAGACTTTTTATTTCTACATTGAAGTAACAATAGAAGAGGGATTGATGCAATCACTAATGCACCATCAATTAATAGAAATCTAGATATATTTATTACTTGCCGATACATGCTTGATTGCCTCAGTTTTGATATAACAGAACCTCAGAAAAATCTTCGGTATCAAAACTATATTCCTCTTTTTGTTTTGCATTAAACTTCTAAGTGATTTCCACTATGAATTTAACCTCTTGCTAATTATCTAATGAGGTCTCTCTGCTGTCAAAAGGATAATCAAGAAAAAAAAAACAAAACATTAAATCAGTCAATCTTTGATAAGAGTACTCATATCGTTGAAGGATGAACGTAGCAAATAATCCAGTCTTAGAATAAGAGACAAGATTGTTAAATCTAGTTCCCAATAAACCTAACTAATGAAATAGACGTTTTATTCCTTTTTATATCCTGTTCAAATAATTTCTTGTGACCGCGTCGCTCTCTACCATTCTTTCTACCATGCTCTCTTCCATGTGGGCTGAAACCTTTTGAACGTCAAACCTGTTTTTTATACGGGAAATCTTGTTTTTCAAACGAGAAATGATGGTCACTTGCAATTTTCAACTTGTGTCTGTTATATCGACAGTTGAGACACATGCAATGCGTGAGAATTACTATTTCCTATTAGGAAGAGTTGTATCTGTTGACTAACCACAATGAAAACAAAAAGTTTTTCCTAAATCTAATGTTATTCACCTGTGTTGATGCATGGCTTACTTCTTAATACCCCCTTTAAGTATGTTCGTCTTAATTTTATATACCAGGGATTATTAGTATGTATCTCTCCTGAAATTTCGAGTTGAAGGAAATAACAGCTCCATATAAATTACGTCCAGCAAGTTGTAATAGGTATTGTAGGGCTTATTCTTTAAGAATTACTTTGTAAAAAGAGAGCTCCTTACGCTACCTTTTTGTTCCCACTTTTTAATGGTTGGCCTTAGAAATGCCATAGGAAGGGCTGTCACGATACCAAATGAAGCATAGAGTATTAAGTCAGTAGTGAAATGAGGTATCCCAAAATCAGTACCAGCAAGCCAGAGCCAAGGTGCAAGAGCAAATAAAGAAATAGGCATTGAGATTCTCTAAGTTTCAAGAGATTACTAGCTTCTGTATCAATTAATCCAAGAATTTGTAAAAATTATTAGTTCCTTTTCTTTTTAACCATGCAACGATTAACATTTTTTTCCTTGGCTTTATTCCCCATAAAAACTAATGCCTATAGTATTGATTTTATTATTCCCGTAATTTCCCAGGGGTTTATATATTTGATCACTCCAGTATCTAAAACGAAAACTTGAAAAAGAGTATTTACATTTTGATCTCTAGCGCCCTCAACACCTGAGATTATTTTTACTATTTCATCCTGATTAGTTGCTACATCATCTCCTACTTTTGCTTTAAAGAACTCAGGCTTATTATCTGTATTAGTCATAAGCTCATCATCCTTTTCTCTTTTAGCGGTGATAGTAATAAATGCTTCTTCCTTATTGTTAGATCGATGAGTAAATTTGCTTAATTTCTTACTTTTTTAATTCTTCAGCTTTTATGGCTTCTCTAATTCTTTTTTCGTTCTTAGTTACTACTTCCTTAGCACCTTTTTCATTCTCTGGTGTTGAGTTATGACGAGAAGAATAGGAAGATTCCTCTTTATCCAATGCTAGCCCACTCTTAAAGTTGTCAGCAATAGATCTCAATAACCCTTCGGCAAAGCTTCTCGGACAACCAAGATCTTCGACCATTTCTTCTACTTGATTGTTAATATCACGTATAACAGCAGAAATGATGTCGTTCTTTAAATCATCATCCGGATTCCAGTCTTTAGTCATAAGGCTTAGTTATTTGAAAGGCAAGCAATTATCTAAGGATAACAATTGCCAAGCATTTTTAAAAAATTCAAGTGAAATTCTCCTCTGATTAATGGCTGAATTATTTTTTTGGTTTTTGTAGCTTATAACCAAAATTGATAAGTTGATGATATGTCATTCTAGTCTGTATGGCACTAAGGGATAAACGTTTTTCTTTGTCTTTTTGAAGATGGAA
>QBWA01000033.1 GCA_003283745.1 Prochlorococcus sp. AG-315-B03
ACTACATACACCCGGACAGAAAGACCCTATGAAGCTTTACTGCAGGTTGGTATTGCTCTCGGGCTCTGAATGCGCAGGATAGGTGGGAGACATTGATGTAGTGCTCTTGGGTGCTACTGAGTCAACGGTGAGATACCACTCTTTCAGAGCTAGAGATCTAACGTTTACCCGTTATCCGGGAAGCGGACAGTATCTGCTGGGCAGTTTGACTGGGGCGGTCGCCTCCTAAAAGGTAACGGAGGCGCACAAAGGTTTCCTCAGGCTGGTTGGAAATCAGTCGACGAGTGCAAAAGCAGAAGGAAGCTTGACTGTGAGACCTACAAGTCGAACAGGGACGAAAGTCGGTTTTAGTGATCCGACGGTTCTGAGTGGAAGGGCCGTCGCTCAACGGATAAAAGTTACTCTAGGGATAACAGGCTGATCTCCCCCAAGAGTTCACATCGACGGGGAGGTTTGGCACCTCGATGTCGGCTCATCGCAACCTGGGGCTGAAGTCGGTCCCAAGGGTTGGGCTGTTCGCCCATTAAAGCGGTACGCGAGCTGGGTTCAGAACGTCGTGAGACAGTTCGGTCCATATCCGGTGTGTGCGCAGGAATATTGAGAGGATTTCTCCCTAGTACGAGAGGACCGGGAGGAACGCACCTCTGGTGTACCAGTTATCGTGCCAACGGTAAACGCTGGGTAGCCATGTGCGGAGTGGATAACCGCTGAAAGCATCTAAGTGGGAAGCCCACCTCAAGATGAGTATTCCCATGGTATAAACCAGTAAGATCACGGGAAGAACACCCGTTGATAGGCTCTACGTGGAAGCTTGGTAACAAGTGCAGCGAAGGAGTACTAATAGATCGAGGGCTTGACCTTTTTAGCTTTTGCTTGAATTAAGGCTTTATTCTTTTAAGTATTTTTATAAAATATTCTTCTATGCAGTTCTCAAGGCTCTATCCTTGCTAAGACACTATCCTGGTGTTCATGGCGATGTGGAACCACTCCGATCCATCTCGAACTCGGTTGTGAAACGCATCAGCGGCGACGATATTTGGGGGGTAGCCCCCTGAGAAAATAGCTCAATGCCAGGTAAAATATTAAAAAAGGCTCTTTATAGAGCCTTTTTTAATATGAAATTATTTTTGACATTCTGGACACCAATGAGTACTCCTCCCGCTTAATTTTTCTTTTAAAATGTTATGTCCACACTTTTTACAAGGTTTATTATTTCTTCTATAAACCCAAGCTTGCCCACCATAATTACCATTTAAACCTTCTAGATCTCTAAAATCGCTGAAAGTTGTTCCTCCTTTTCCAATACTAATTCTTAAAACTTTGATGATACTTTCGCAAAGTTTTTTTAATTCAGATTTCGTTAGGTTCTTACTTTTAGTCTTTGGATTTATCCCCGCTTCAAATAATGATTCATCAGCATATATATTGCCAACACCGGCTAATGTTGATTGGTCTAATAAAGCAGACTTAATGGTACAAGTCTTTTTTTTTAAATAGTTTTGGAGATAATTATAATTAAAATCTTTACTGAAAGGTTCTGGTCCAAGCTTTCTCAGACCAGGAATTATTTCAGAGGGGGAAGACTTAGAAGGAACAAACCACATCTGACCGAAATTTCGTATATCGATAAAACGAAGTTCCCTTCCATTGTTGTCCCATATTCTTACTCTTGTATGAGAACAGGCATTTTCTTGACTATCAATTATTTTAAATTGTCCAGTCATTCTTAGATGAACAACTAAGAAACCTTTGCTTTTATTTGTTGTTGAAGTGAGATTCCCTATTAGATATTTGCCCCTTCTTTTCCATGAACCTAAAAAGCTCTCTTGAACATTATTAATGAATTCTTGAGATCCGCCTATGCTCGCTATTGAACGTTCTTTTAAAACATCTATTTTTTGTATATAAAAACCGTTAACAAGCTTATCAAGCCCTTTCCTAACCGTCTCTACCTCAGGGAGTTCTGGCAAAGGTTTTAGTAATGTTTAGCTTGCTGCGGCTTCTAATTCACTTGGCGCGAACTGACTTGTATTAGCACCTCCATCGACACCGCTAAATGCCTTGAAATCACATTTTTCAAACTTTACAGTAACTGGGTACCTCATGGAGGGTGATTTATCTATGGAGACTATTTCTCCTATTTGATTAAACCAGTAAGATTCTTGACGCAAAATGCGGACTTTGTCTTTTCTCGTGAAGCTCATCTGCCTTTCCTACAAATATCACTATCAATATTATCGCTGATTAAGGGGTTTGTTTTCATTTGTGTCACAGAATGTCGCTGGTTTGGCCGATTAATAAGCGTTTTATCGATGTTTCGTTCGCCAAAGACTATTCTTAATTAAAATTATTCACATAAATACTAACAAATTTGTTTGATCAGAATTAAGCTTAATAGTTTTTTAGTACTTGTATTTCCTGTATTAGTTTCAATATGAGTGTCGATATCTTATCGAACCAATGATTACACCTTGAGTATAATATTAATATATTTTTGGCTATATTTTTTTCTAATATAGCTGTCCTGAATAAAAATCTTGATTCATCGTTCTTATTCTTTTCTATGTATTTATTTATAAATAAGATAATTAAACTATAGCTTTATAATATAAATATCAGGTTAATTTCATCACGATATTATGATCTTCTGGCTTAGTATGTTTTTGTTGCTTTTTTCTTAAGGAACTTTAATTTTTGATAACACAGTCCCCTATATCCCCCTCATCTCTTCAGTTTGATTTACCAGATCCTGAGGAGGATGGTTTAAGTCAAATTGATTTTCTAGAACGCTTAGAAAATGCATGGTTTATTTGTGAGCAGTTTGATTTGCAAACTGAAATTTGGAGAGGAAGAATTCTTCGCGTTGTCAGAGATAAAGAAAAAAAAGGAGGAGATGGAAGAGGTACTGGTTTTTTGCAATGGTTAAGAGAGATGGAAGTTAGTAAAAGCAAAGCATATTCTCTTATTAAATTAGCTGATTCTTCTGATGATTTGGTGGTAGAAGGAATGCTTGAAGAATCAAGTGTTAATAACTTCTCTAAAAGAGCTTTTATAGAGACAGCGCAGGCAGAACCGGAAATTCAGCAAATGATTTCAGAGGCTGCAAATGAAGGTAAAGAAATAACGAGGAAACAAGTCAGAAGTTTGACTGACGAATTTTTGGCAGCTACCAGTTCTCTTTTGCCAGAAGAAATTAAGGAGAGAACTCAATCGAATTTATTGCCACCAAAAGTTGTTGCACCCTTAGTAAGAGAATTATCTAAATTATCTCCCAACCAGCAAAATGAAATCTGTGAAACTTTAAGAGAAAACCCAGAAATTGATTCGATTAAGGATATGACTAATACTGCAAAATGGATGAGTAAATCTACAGACGCTTCACTTGCCTTAAGAGTTTTTCAAGATAGGGATTTGAACTTGGATAAAGCCACACAAGAGGCGCTTCGGTTGGATTCTTTGGGAATCCTTTCTGATGCCTTTGGACAAGCAAAAACTATAGAGAGCTCTATTCTAAAGTTTCATAGCGCATGGAAAAGATTGGATGGGTTGCAAGAAAGATTATGGATTGAATCAGGAAGTAGTACTCCATTTTTGAGAGAACTTCTGGAAACTATGCAAACTCTGACTGGGTCAACAATCAGAGTTTCTCTTGGAGAACTCTCTGGGGGGAAAAGATTACGATTGCAAATTGTTGAAGAAGATTCTGAAAGATTAGAGCCACCTTCTTTTGATTTGAATAAGTAATTAAAAGCTTATATCTTGATCACAAAAATCATTGATGAAGTCATGTTCAAAGCCATCCTTTGCGAAAAACCAATTATTCCACTTGCCATCTTTTAATCTATGGTTAATTCTTCTTTTCTCACAATTTACTGCTAAAAAAAAGGATGTTTTGTTTTTGTTTTCTGCATTGGTAATATAATTACCTTCAACATACCTCCAGTCGGACCATTTGATTCTTATAGGTCCATAATCTAACCAAACTTTATTTGAATTCCTTTTATCTTCCCTAATCTTTAATATTGTTCCAACAGCAAGATTTTGCGAACGATTTATTTTGTTCATAGAGATTATATCTTCTATTGGGATATTATGAATCTCAGATATTTCTGAGACTTCTTCTTTATTTGAAATTTGATGATAGTTAACTTTCTGCTTTGCTATTGCCAAAGATCTTTCTTCCTTTTGATTATAGGATTCCGCAGGTAGTAGAATAATCTGCCCTAATTTTAAATAGGATTCATCATTTAACATATTAAGATTGATAATATCTTTTACCTTTACGTTATGGAATCTTGCAATTTTATATAGTGTATCACCCTCTTTTACGTTATATTTGAAAACCCCTTTTTCTTTAGTATTAATATTGTTCTCTGGTATGAATATGATTGAACCCTCAACTAGCTTGTTAGCATCATTCAAATTATTTTTGTGCATAAGCTCTTTTAAAGAAACTCCGTATTCGTTTGATATTTTGTAAAGAGTATCTCCTTCCTTTGCTATTATGTTGACTTCCGAATTTACTTGGCCAACTAATATTATTGATAAAATAAATAGTATAAACAAATATATTTTAATTTTAAATCCTTGCATTAAAATGATCATTTGTAAATTTGATTTGGAAAGTAATTTTTATGGAATGAAACTAATATATATTAACCGAGTAATTTACGAAGTAAAGATAAGTCTAATTTGTAGGGGGGATAGCGGAAATTAAGATCTAGCCAGAAAGGTCTTTTTAGTATCGACTTATAGTGTGTGAAATTATCAAAACTGGCTTTTCCATGATATTTGCCCATTCCACTAGAACCAATACCTCCAAAAGGTAGCTCCGGTATTCCAGCTTGTAAGACAACATCGTTGAAGCAGACACCACCAGAACTGGTCATTGAAAGTATCTTTTCCTGTTCTTTTTTATTCCCTCCAAAAAGATATAAGGCAAGTGGTTTCTGCAATGATTTAAGATCAGTGATAACTTCTTCAAGACTATTTATACATAAGATTGGGAGTAGTGGGCCAAAAAGTTCTTCTTTCATTAAAGGATCTTCTCTATTTTTAATCTTTATAAGCGTAGGACTAATTCTTCTTTCTACTTCATTAATATCACCTCCATATATGATTTGGTTATTATTTCTTGCCTGCTTAATTAAATTGTTTAATCTATTAAATTGGTTTTGATTAATAATACTTCCAAGGTTTTCAGAATCTAAGGGATTATTCCCGTAAAAACCATTAATTGATTTTTTTAAATTAAAAACTAAAGATGAATAAATCTCATGCTGGACAAGCAAGTGATCTGGTGCGATGCAAGTTTGTCCAGCATTAAGACTTTTCCCCCAGATAAGTCGTTTTGCAGTTATGTCTAGATTGGCTCCATCAATAACAATTGCTGGGCTTTTTCCTCCAAGTTCTAATGTTATGGGGGTAAGGTTTTTCGCCGCTGCTTCCATAACTTTCTTACCGATATTTTCGCCTCCTGTGAAAAAGATATGATCAAATTTCTGGGCTATCAAATTAGCTGCAACATTTCCATCTCCTTCAATTACTTGAACAATGTTAGATGGGAAATAATTAGTTATTAGCTTTTTAATTAAATTAGATGTATTAGTAGCGTGCTCAGAGGGTTTTAAAACAGCAGAATTTCCAGCGGCTAAAGCACCTACTAGAGGCTGCAGAGTAAGTGAGAAAGGGTAATTCCATGGCCCAATAATTAATATGCAACCTAAAGGATCAGGAATAATTGATGCTTTGGATGGTTGTAAAGATACCGGTACATTTATTCTCTTGGGTTGAAGCCATTTCGATAAGTTTTTTTGTGCAAGCTTTATCTCTTGTTGAATTGCAATAATTTCAAAGAATGCTTCTGTAGGAGGTTTTCTTAAATCTTTATTCAAAGCATCCAAAATTTCTTTCTCGTGATGCCTTAATAGCATTAAAAGATTTGAAAGCTGCTCTCGTCTCCATGACTCTGACCTTGTCTTTCCAGATGCAACAGTTTTCTTTAGTTCTTGCAGTTGAATGTTTTCTAAATTCAAAATAATGTTGATTCTTATATTCTTCTAACAAACTAAATCATTTGATGAAAGCAGGGGACTGTAAAGATATCTCACTGAGTAATTTGACTTGTTTTTATAATGTAGAAATCTTAATAGCTTCACTTCTTTGATTTCTTTATCTGGAAAGCTTTCTTCGCCCAATTTTTAAATTTCACATTAAATACAGAACTGAGTTCGTAATTTAATAAAATAAAAAGGATTCAAGTGTTTTTTTGAGTATTAGCTACGAGTTACTTTTAAGAGAAAAGGCATATAGAATATCAACCCTAGGAGTGGAAAATTGATTAGTCATGTGATTGTTGGATTTGCTTTCTCTATTGCTTTTGTTGGAGTTGCTGAAATAGTTTACTGGTCATATAAAAAAGAATATTTAAAAGCAAAGGCTAAATATTTAAGAGACGTTATTGATCAGAAAAATGATTTAACAAATCAAAATGAACAATTTTATACTTGTGTCTATGATAAATGGAACTCCGGTGAGATGGCATTGTCCGATGCTAATACAGCTTGTGGTCTAAAATTTGAACATAATTAGTTATTAAATTAATTTGGAAGTAGGAAAATAATTTCCATGGCGGAATCTTATCTTGATAGGAAGTTCTTTAAATATGGATTTCTAATTCTTTTAGTTTCTTTTTTGTTTGCTTGTTATAAGATTTTTGATATTGAGTTGGCAGGTCAACTTATCTATAACAGTCAAAATGATTTAGATTCTATCAATATGCTTTCAATATTATTATTATTTATATTAAGGTCATTTAGTATTATTATTCCAATTTTACCAGGCACATATTGCTCAGTAATTGCTGGATATTTATTTGGTATAAAATATGGATTGGCAATTGTTTTTGTTGCAGATTTCTTAGCTTGTTCTTTTTCTTTTTTGTTATCTAGAAATTTAGGTAGGAATTTTATCGGGAGACTTTTAGGTGGCAGACAAATGCAAAAAATTGAAAATATTAGTAAACGTTATTTGGAAGATAATTTCTTTTTAATGACAGGTTTGTTGATGACATCTTGGTTCGATTTCGTTTGCTATGCAGTTGGACTCACGAAAATATCATGGAAGAAAT
>QBWA01000034.1 GCA_003283745.1 Prochlorococcus sp. AG-315-B03
ATTGTGATTGCTTCTCTTGATCAAATTTCAATACGTCAGCCGGATGATTTTCATTTGCATTTGAGAGATGGAAAGATTCTAAAAGGTGTTTTAGGGTTTACAACCAAGGTTTTTCGACGTGCAATAGTAATGCCGAATCTAGTTCAACCAATAACAACACTTAAGTTGGCTAGAGATTATAAAAAAAGAATTATTCATTCAATTCCTAAAGATGCAGAATTCACCCCATTAATGACAGCTTATTTGACAGATGATTTTTCTCCAGAAGTATTGGAAGTAGGATTTAAAGAGGGGCTTTTTCATGGAGCAAAATTATATCCAGTCAATGTGACTACTAATTCAGCTTTTGGTGTAAGTAATTTGGACAATATTGACCATTTATTTGCGACTATGGAAAGAATTGGCATGCCATTACTTATACATGGGGAAGTTAGTGATTTGGATATCGATATTTTTGATAAAGAGGCAGTTTTCATAGCTCGACATCTAGAGCCTTTGTTAGAGCGATTCCCTACTTTGAGAGTCGTTTTGGAACATATAACAACAAAAGATGCAATAGATTTTGTAGAGAAAAGTAGTTTTAATATAGCCGCTACTATTACACCTCATCATTTGCATATTAATCGAAATGCAATGTTTCTTGGTGGATTACGGAGTGACTTCTATTGCTTGCCAATAGCAAAACGAGAAGAACATAGACTAGCTCTTAGATCAGCTGCGACAAGTGGTAAAGCCTGTTTCTTTCTTGGTACAGATTCTGCCCCTCATACTCGTAAGTTTAAACAAAGTGCCTGTGCCTGTGCCGGTATTTTTAATTCTCCTCATGCTTTGGAAAGTTATATAGAGGTTTTTGATGAAGAGAATGCTCTGGATCGGTTTGAGGACTTTTCGAGTACAAATGGGGCTAATTTTTATGGATTGCCTTTAAATGAAGATCGTATAACTTTGATTAGAAGAAATATTTCTGTACCAGAAACTATTGATCTTGTAGGGGAGGGAGACCCAAATTATGTTGTGAAGCCATTTCATTCGGGAGAAACACTTGGGTGGACAATAGTTAAAGAAAATGGATAAATATTTGATTATATTTTCCGATCTAGTGAGTTTTAAGAGTACTGATTTAACGACATACGTTTACGCTAATATGTTAATAGCCTAGAATTAAATTCTAGAGAAGGTTAGAACCCTTACTACTACTAGGGAGTGTGGCGGAATTGGTAGACGCACCAGACTTAAAATCTGTTGGCCGCTTTTTGGCCGTGGGGGTTCAAGTCCCCCCACTCCCATGATGTTATTTTCTTCGAAAGTGTTATTCCTCGCCTTAGGTCTGGAATTTTCCTTTAATTCCTTAATGGTTTTATTCTCATATCTTGTTTTGGGATTTGCTTATTTGTTTGCAATTCCGTTCTTTCTATTCTTCTGGATGAACAATAGATGGAATGTTATGGGGAAATTTGAAAGATTATCAATCTATGGACTCGTTTTTTTATTTTTCCCTGGAATGGTTGTATTTGCTCCTTTTCTTAATTTAAGAATGAATGGACAAAAGGAGGTCTGAATTTTGACAAGGATAAAGGTTTTTCAAATAGGCTTATATGTTTTTATTTTTGGAGGGGTTGTATATGAATTGTTCCAAATTTTTGGATTTGAATCTATTTCGGCTGGAATAGCAGCTCAATCTATATTGATTTTAATTATATTTTTATGGACAGTATCTTATCTTTTCAGAGTTTTTACAGGCAATATGACTTTTATGGAACAACGGAAACGATATAGAAAGGCTTATGAAGAGTTGACTGAAGAAAAGATAAAGAAAAAGTTTGAGGCTATGTCTCCGGAAGAAAAAACTGCATTAATTCAAGAGGTTGAGAAAGAGAGTAAAGAAACGAATTAAGTTTTAAGTTACTAAGTCTCAATGATTTTTTTACTCTTAGGTATACAAAAATGATAAAAATGATAGAGCCTTAGAACAAAATACATTGGAAATCACAAATATCAGTAGAGTTTTCACTAAGATCAAAAAGGATAAAAGAATCGCACTAATGCCATTTCTTATGGCGGGTGATCCTAATTTGGAAACTAGTGCTGAGATTTTGTTAAAGCTTCAGGAAAGTGGCGCTGACATGATTGAGTTAGGTATTCCATATAGTGATCCTCTTGCTGATGGACCTATTATCCAGTTGTCAGCATCTCGTGCTCTTTCTTCAGGTACATCTCTGGATTCAGTCTTTGATATGTTGGCAAAACTAAAAGGTAAATTATCAATACCCATAATTCTTTTTACTTATAGCAATCCATTAATTAATAGAGGATTAGAAAGATTTTGCTTTGAAGCATCTCAAGTTGGTGTCTCAGGCCTAGTCGTTCCTGATTTGCCATTAGAGGAATCAGAAAAACTTTCCAGAATTGCGGCAGATAAGAACATTGACTTAATCTTATTAGTTGCACCTACAACTCCAAAAAATCGTATGAAAAAGATAGCAGAAACTTCGAAGGGCTTTACTTATCTAGTTAGTGTTACAGGAGTTACTGGAGAAAGAAAGGTAATAGAAGATAATGTAGAGATACTTGTTAAACAATTAAAAGAATCGTCCTCAATCCCTGTTGCTGTAGGTTTCGGAATCTCTGACTCTAAACATGTTCAAAAAGTACGTGAATGGGGCGCTGATGGTGCAATTGTAGGTAGTGCCTTAGTAAAAAGAATAGCCAATGCTTCTAAGGGGATGGAGCCAAATGAGGCGGGTGATTTTTGCAAAGAGCTTCATCTTTCTACAACTTGAAATCATATAAATTTCTTTTAATTAATAAAAGAAATAAAACACATTTTAAATAGAGCTACTTTCTTTACAGTTTAAATTCTGAAAACTTTTCAAGAGCTAAACAAATGTAATAATTTAATAGATAAGTTGACTTTGATTTTATGGCTGATTTTGTCCTTTTTGGTGATTATTGTGAAGATGCTCTTCATAAGCGAAAGCCATTTAGAGAAGAGCATCTAGATAGGTTGTCTAAACTAAAGAATCAAGGCATATTAATAACCCTGGGCCCCACAAAATGTAATAAACATGTTTTTGGAATATTTAAAGGTGAAGATCTTGAAAAAATAAGGATACTGATTGAAGATGATATTTATTGGAAAGAAGGGATATGGACTACTTTTGAAATCTATTCTTGGACCCAAGCTTTCTGAGCCCGTTCCCAAACCCAAGTTCCTAAAATTTGATCTTCACCTTCTTTAAGAAGATCTTCATATCCATCCATAATTCCTATACCTTCTCGGGCTATTTTTGCGATCTTCTCAGAACTATCAATTCCATTATGCTTTAAAGTTTTTATTTTTAAATTTTTTGATCTTCTGATTATGTTCCCACCATTAATGTGGCAACCTATGCAGTGATTTTTGAAAAGACTTTCTCCAGGATTGTTTGTCAAGGCAAATATATCCTGTGGTAATAAAGTAAATGAAATCAGGAAGAAAAATATTATAAATAGAAAATTATATCTTGGAATCTTTGAATAGATGAGTGTAATTTTCTTATGCATTTTTAATTAACTTTATAAGCGGAGACCTTTAAAAAGTCAGATGTCGCAGTCTTCGCAAATTTCATCATAAAGAAGATCCAGTTGCCCAAATGGGTCCGAATTGTCGAGGTTGGTCGATATAGAACCTTCATCTTTTGACCATATAAGTTCTATTTCGCAGAGTCGGGTGGCAACTTTAGGAATTCCTCCAGATATAAATTCTTTTTTCAGAGCCTCTATCAAAATAGGCATTCTTGTTGAGGGTAGATTTAAACATTGGCAAAGATCTGATTGGCTTTTGCCAATTTGCTTTAACCAATCTTTTATAAAAAGTATTAGTTGTTCTTCGGTTTCTTCAGACCATTTTGTCATTTTCAGATGGGAAACCATAGATTTAGCTTGCAATTAGCTCTATATCTGATTTGTGGTGTAATGTGGTGACTCCAAAGACTAATTACAGCAGTTAACGCAACAAGATCATCACTGAAACCAGCAGCAGGAATGAAGTCAGGTATCAGATCCACAGGAACGATTAAATAAGTAAGTGCGCCAATAATTGAAACTCTTACTTGCGGAGGAGTCGAAGCGTCCATAATCAATTCAAAACACTCTAAGGCAGGTTTTGCAATAGCTCGCCCTGCAAGTTTTAGTACTTGTTTAAGTTTATTTTCATCTATTACTGAACTATCTAAGACTTCTGCTTCGAAAACATCTTCTTTTGATCTATTGCTACTAGCCATTATTATTGGATGTTTGTTTCTACTAAACCATTTTGCATTCCTGTTTTCCTCAGTTTTCTTAAAGCACGTTGAACAACTTGTCGACAATATTCTCTACTGCAATTCATTTGTCTGGCGACTTCAGCTAAAGTTCTCCATTCATTTGTTCCATCTAGACCAAAACGAAGGCTAACTATTGTTCTTTCTTTGGGCGTAAGATTGGACTTGTCTAATAAGGACCATGCAGAGGCACTTCTTTCTGCTAATTCAGCAAGCTCCATCGGAGGCACTTCTTCACTCGGAAGAATATCAACAAGCTCTGAAGGGTCAGATTTTGATTTAACGGTTCCTTGTAAACTTACTGTGATACTTCTCAGCTCACATGCAAGTAGTTCCTCAACTTCTCCAATTTTGATGTTCATTTTCTTTGCTATTTGATTTATTGAAGGGGGAACTCCAAGATCTTGCATCAGTCGAGATTTTGCTGCACGAAGCTTTGTGAGCTTTTCATTTATATTTACTGGAATTCTTATTGTTCTGCTTTGTGTTGAAAGGGCTCTATTTAAACCTTGCCTTATCCACCAATAAGCATATGTAGAAAAACGATGACCTCTTTTGGGGTCATATTTTTCAACAGCTCTTGTTAACCCTAGAGTACCTTCTTGAATTAAATCAAGAAGTTCTAAACCTTTCCCCTGGTACCTTTTTGCTAAATTTACAACTAGTCTTAAATTTGCTGTAATCATTTGATCTTTAGCTCTTTCTCCTACTCGAATTGTTCTCCTTTCGGCTGCTGTAAAGTCACATTCTTTTCCCTTCCCTCCGGCTAGTTGACATTTCTGATTTAGTTCAACCATGGATTGAACTTTTCTACCCATTGTGAGTTCTTGCTCAGGGGTGAGCAATTGATGTCTTCCTATCTCTCCTAGAAAGTCGCTCAAAGAACTCACAATTTAGTCTTTCTTATTATTAATAACCTAGACAGAAAATGTTTACTTTCCTTTGTCGTAATAATGTGTACGGAATTACTTATTTTCTGGTTATTTATTCCACACTTTAACTCTGGTGTGAGGAATCTTATTAGATCTTTGAATTTGTGATCTTTAACTCCGTATCAAGACATTCATCTGAATTTTTTTAGTTTCATAATCTTTAAACTAACTGCGATAAAAGAGTTACTATCCAATTGACGAGTAGTGAATTCACTTAAGATTGGTCAGTGCTTGTAATGGTATGTATACAAATAAATAGAAAGGATTGGAAAAACTTTTTTTATAGGAAATTAATTTCTTGTTTTTTCTTTCAAGATTTTTTGCTTGAATTTGAAAGAGCTATATTTTTTTTATTAAATTAAAAAGCTTATAAGAAAATGGGATCTCAACTTTTTATGATCAGATATTATGCGTGATCCAGTTTGCTTTTGATTTAATGCGTTCAGATAAAGATTAAGTAATGAGCTAGCTCTTCTTAAGACTCTCTTCTTGGTGCGCCTCTTCTCTTGACTAAGATTTCAAGAACATCTGTCCAATTAACGTTGTGATTGGCTAGAGCGACTTGTAAATGAAAGATAAGATCAGCTGCTTCATTTGCAATTGAAATGGGTTCGTCATCTTTGCAAGCCATAATAAATTCAGCGGACTCTTCGCCTATTTTCTTTAAAATTTTATTGTCACCGCCTTGAATTAGAGCGTTTGTATAACTCCCCTCTTCGGGTTCCTTCTTTCTATTTTCTATTGTTCTATATAATTCACTACAAGCATCAGAAGGCGGGGAGGAATTATACTTTTTATCTTCTGGGGTTTGAAAAAAACAACTTCTGGTCCCTGTGTGACATGAGATAGAACCAATTTGTTTAATAGATAAAAGTAATGCATCTGAATCACAGTCAAATCTAATTTCTTTTAATTCTTGAAAATGACCACTTGTTTTGCCTTTATGCCAAAGCTCTTTTCTTGATCGACTCCAATAATGAACTTCTCCAGTTTGAAGTGTTTTAATTAGAGATTCTTTATTCATCCATGCCATCATTAATATGGATCCATCTAACCAATCCTGAGCTATTGCAGGGATTAAACCATGTTGATCAAAAATTAGATTATCGATGAATGACATTCTTGATAAAGCCATTTTGGCATTAACATATTTAATTATCCAAATTTAGTCCTCAATTAGTTTTTAAAACATTTTTGTATGTCTATCAAAAATATTCCTTTTACATGCTGTAAGCATTTTAGAAACTATCCCTGTTGTCACAGGCAGTGGAAACATACTGGCCACTGTCGATTTGTACATGGATACAGTCGAAGCTTTACTTTTTGTTTTGCCTCAAATGAACTAGATGAAAATGGCTTTGTGGTCGATTTTTCTAGCTTGAAGCCTTTGGAAGAAAAACTACGAGAATTTTTTGACCATACTTTTTTAGTTAATTCCGATGACCCACTTATGAAGACCTGGGAAAAACTTAATGCTGAGAAAGCTTTAGATCTCAGAGTAATGAACAATGTAGGAATGGAATCAACTGCGCAATTGGTTTGGGGTTGGGCTAATGATTTGTTGATTTCTAGAGATAACGGTAGAACATGTTGCTGGAAAGCAGTAGCTCATGAAAACGAAATTAACTCTGCAAGTTATGAATTTATGCCAGAGTGGTTTAAACCTATCTTTTAATGGAATTAGTCAAGGCAAGAGATAAGCTTTCGAAATTTCCATATTTTAAGGGTTGAAATTCAATTTTATTTCAAATCCAAGCACTAATTTCGAAGCTTTGATATTAGTATCTTTATCTGAATATTT
>QBWA01000035.1 GCA_003283745.1 Prochlorococcus sp. AG-315-B03
TTTTCATGCTTTTGGAGAAGGTTTTACTTGGGAAACTCAAGATAGAGAAAAGGATAAAGATCTAGTAAGATTAAGTTGGTTAAAAGCTCTCAATTATCTTAAAGATTCAAATTATAAACTTATAATTTTAGATGAAATAATTTTAGCAATAAAGCTTGGATATATTGAAGAAAAAGAAATTTCAGAAGGACTAAAATTACGCCCACCCTTAACACATGTAATATTAACGGGGAGAGGTGCCTCTAAAAAGTTAATTGAGTCAGCCGATCTTGTAACTGAAATGAAATTAATTCATCATCCATTTAGGGAGCAAGGTGTAAAAGCACAAGAAGGCATTGAATATTAATATTAAACTAATTCATACAAATATCTTCTTCTAAATTTTTGTCAGATACTAGTAATATAAAAAAGAAACTAATAATAAATGAATAATATAAAAGGTCTTTCCAACAATTTCACCATAACTTATTTAATTAATACTAAGAGCGCTAATCTTGCTAACAATCCACAATCTTTGCTGATAGAGTCCTCAAAAATCCAAGAAGTAAGTGATGCATGTACAACCTTAAAAATATTTCTATCGCAAGGGAACCAATACAGAGATAAAGCCGAGTTCTCATGGCTTGCTACTGTCAAAGAGTTATTAAGAATTAATGGCATACTCCAGAGCACTAATAAAACTCAGTGGTGAAGCACTTATGGGAGACAAACCCTACGGCATAGATCCTGAGATTGTTCAATCTATTTCGGAGGATGTTTCAAAAGCAGTTAAAAATGGGACACAAATTGCAATTGTTGTTGGTGGAGGAAATATCTTTAGGGGATTAAAAGGTTCAGCGGCGGGAATGGAAAGGGCCACTGCGGACTATGTAGGAATGCTCGCGACTGTTATGAATGCAATTACCCTCCAAGATGGGCTAGAGAGAGCAGGAGTAGCTACAAGAGTCCAAACAGCTATTGAAATGCAGCAAATCGCAGAACCTTATATTCGACGAAGAGCTATTAGACATCTAGAGAAAGGAAGAGTTGTTGTATTTGGAGCTGGCTGTGGAAACCCTTTCTTCACAACAGATACGACTGCAGCGCTTAGAGCAGCTGAAATAAATGCCGAAGTTGTTTTCAAAGCTACTAAAGTTGATGGTGTCTATGATCGTGATCCTAAAAAGTTTCCTGATGCAATTAAATATAAAGATCTTACTTTCCAGCAAGTTCTAGCTAATGAAATAGGAGTAATGGATAGCACCGCTATTGCTCTCTGCAAAGACAACAAGATACCAATCGTTGTTTTTGATATTTTTCAACCGGGTAACATAATTAAGGCTATTTCTGGAGAGTTAATAGGTTCAAGAATATCAAACTCAAGTTAGTCAAAAAATAGATACCCTTAATTTATTTTTCGCCATACCCTTAAAAAAATGTCAAATCAAGAACTAGAAGATGCAATGATTAAATCAGTTGAAGCAGCTCAAAGAAATTTCAATACAATTAGAACAGGAAGGGCGAATACATCTCTTTTAGATAGGATTTCAGTTGAATATTATGGAGCAGAGACTCCTCTTAAGTCTCTAGCTACCATCTCGACACCTGATTCTCAAACAATAGCTATCCAACCATTTGATTTAGGTAGCTTAAGTACTATAGAAAAGGCTATTGCTACGAGTGATTTAGGTTTCACCCCAAATAACGATGGAAAAATAATTCGTATAAATGTCCCGCCATTAACCGAAGAGCGTAGAAAAGAATTTTGCAAACTCGCTTCAAAATATGCCGAAGAAGGAAAAGTTGCTTTAAGGAATATTCGACGTGATGCAATAGAAAAAGTAAAGAAATCAGAAAAAGAAGGTGACTTTTCAGAAGACCAAAGTAGAGATGAACAGGAAGCAATCCAAAAAAAGACAGATCAATTTATTAGTGATATTGAAAAAAAACTTGCTGAAAAAGAAACTGAGATTTTGAAAGTTTGACGCTCAATGATGTTGCTATTATTGGTGGAGGAGCTTCAGGTACTACAACAGCATTTCATCTTGCCAATAGAGGTAAAAAGATATGCCTACTAGAAAAAGATAAAGACTCTACTCTTCGAAACTGTGGAGGAGGGATGTCTGCAGCTGTTCAAAATTGGTTCCCTTTTGAACTCAACCCAATAGTTGATGAAGTTATAAAGAAAGTAGAATTCACATGGTGTTTATCTGACAAAGTAGTTGCAGAACTTTCTGGCGCTTCACCTTTTTGGATAGTAAAAAGGGAAAACCTAGATTCTTTCTTGTTAAATAAGGCAATCAATGCAGGCTGTATTTTAATAACATCATTTAATGTTATTAAAATAGAGAAGCATTCAAAGATCTGGAAAGTAACAGCTCTTGATGGAAGACAAATCGAAGCGAAAGCAATTGTTATAGCAGATGGATCTAATTCTCCGTGGCCAAAAACTTTTAATTTAGGACCAAAAAGACAACATCATGCCTCTACTTTCTCAGTAAGAATTCAAGGTAGAGGTAGCTTAAAAAAAGAAACCGCTCGATTCGAATTTGGCTTAGTAAATAATGGTTTTGCTTGGGCATTTCCTTTAAATGATGAAGTTAATATTGGAATAGGCACTTTTCTTAATAATAAAGATTCTATATCTACTAATAAAATACTTGAGTCATTACTTCCGGACTTAGGATTTAAGACATCTGACGTAATTGGTCAGTCAGGAAAATTAAGAGTATGGAATGGTCACAGTAATTTAAACAAAGATGGAATCATTCTTGTTGGAGATGCTGCTTCATTGTGTGATCCTTTTTTAGCTGAAGGTTTAAGACCCGCATTGATGAGTGGTTTTGAAGCAGCAAAAATTCTAGATTATTGGTTAGAAGGGAAAGTAGATAATTTAAATGGATATACCGAAATCATGAGAAGAAATTGGGGGAATTCAATGGCATGGGGAAAAAGAATCTCACAAGTCTTCTATCGTTTCCCCAAAGTTGGATATAAATTAGGAGTAAAAAGACCCACTGCACCAAAAAGAATTGCTCAAATTCTCTCTGGTGAAATGAGTTATGAAGATATTGCAAAAAGGGTTATTAACAGACTGCTTTTTTCAAATCTACATTTATAAAGCTAGGGCAATCTCCTCTTCAATTAATGCAATTCGTTCATTCAGCTGATCTTCTAATTTATCAATGGCTTTACTAAAACCATTAATTCCATCATTAAGTTTCTCTGTAGCCATTTTATCACCAGCCATCATCAGTTCAAAAGAAGATTGATCTAAATGAATACTTTCATCGACTACTGCAGGTTTATGTGCATCTAACTTAAGGGGTAAGAGAGAAAAAGTCTCATCTAATTCTTGAAGCAATTTAGGTGAAATTGTGAGCAAATCGCATCCAGAAAGCTCTGTAATCTCTTCTATATTCCTAAAACTCGCACCCATCACCTCTGTTTTGTAACCATTAGACTTGAAGTAATTGAATATTTTAGTGACTGAAATAACACCAGGGTCTTCAGCTCCTAAATAAAAATCTCTACCAGTCGCCGCTTTATACCAATCTAATATTCTGCCAACAAATGGTGAGATAAGAGTGACTCCAGCATCAGCACAAGCAACCGCTTGATAAAAATTAAACAACAACGTCAAGTTACAATGAATATTTTCCTTCTCTAATATTTCAGCAGCTTTAATGCCCTCCCATGTAGAAGCTATTTTGATTAACACACGATCATTTGTAATTCCTGCTTGATTATATTTTCCAATAATCTTCCTAGCTTTTAAAATAGTTGCCTCAGTATCAAAGCTAAGCCTTGCGTCAACCTCTGTTGAAACACGACCAGGAATTATTTTTAAAATCTCTTTACCAAAAACCACACAAATCTCATCCAAGGCTTCTTTTACTACCTCTCTTTTAGATTCTTTAGGGCCTAACTTTTGTCTAGAGGTAATTAGTGCTTTATCAATCAAGTTTTGATAAGCAGGTATTTGGGCAGCAGCTAGAATCAATGATGGATTAGTTGTAGCGTCTCTAGGCTTAAATTTCTTAATAGCCTCAAGGTCACCTGTATCTGCGACCACGACAGTCATAGAAGATAGTTGCTTAAGAAGGGAATCCATAAAAAAAACATCTTTCTTGAGTTTTAGGCTAGCTTCATTTTTTTAGGATTACACCCTTTCTTTAGTAGTTCAAATCAAACCTTTGTTTTCTCTTAGCTTTTAGCCGCCAAAAGTTCTTTACTATCACTGCTTGGTGGAATTTGTTCAATAACAAGTAAAGTTTCTATTATTTTTTGGGCTACAGGTACCGCCACTGTTGAGCCGAATGCATAGGGCTTTTTAGGTTCATCAACAACCACTAAAACGACAAAGCGTGGATCCTCTACAGGAAAACTTGCCACAAAACTACAGATTTTCGAATCATAGTTTTTACCATTTTGTGATTTATCAGCTGTACCTGTTTTACCTCCAATTCGATAACCAGAAACACTTTCTTTTAATTCTGCGATTGATCCACTTCCTTTTTCAACTACTGTTTCCATCCAACCAAGAACTGTTTGCGCAACCTGAGGACTTATAACCTGCTTAGATTCAGAAGGTGCATTATCATAAGACTGATAATCCTTATTTAAACCTTTGGTTATATGAGGGGTAACAAGTTTCCCTCCATTAGCAATAAGAGCATGCAACTGAGCCAATTTTAAAGGGGTAACAGAAAAGCCTTGACCAAAAGAAGCTACTGCAGGCTCAATTGGTTGGTTAACAAAAATATCTTTTGATTTGAGTTGACCAGCAACTGCCCCAGGCAGGTCAGTCTCTGGCATTTCATCTATTCCTAATAACTTTAACCATTTCCAGTAATTTACTGGATCCATTTTACGCATAATCTTAACCATGGCTACATTACTGGAGACTTGTAGGACTTCGGCATAGTTAAGTACACCATTTGGCTTCTTATTCCAATTAGACAGAGGCCATCCTCCTACATGAACCAACCCATCATCATTTATTTCGCCATTTGGATTTATCACTCCTTCCTCCAATGCCAAAGCAAGGTTTATGGGCTTAAAAGTGGACCCTGGTTCAAATAAATTCTGAACAGACCATTCTTTAAAAAGTGATGGCGAGTATTCCCAGTATTTATTAGGATCATAGCTTGGAGTAGAGGCCAATGTTAAAAGTTCACCAGTGTCAATATTCATAACTATTACTACACCTTTTTTTGCATCCCACTTTTTAACTTGCTTAGTTAATTCTTTTACCGCTACTTCTTGTAGCCGAACATCTAATGTCAACTCTAAACTCGAATCATCCTCATAGAAAGCTCCTTGCTCCACATTAACAGGTAAAGGAGTCCCATCGGCTCCTTTTCTTAATACACTCATTTTCTCATGGCGTATTAGTTGACTATCCAAACTTAGTTCTAATCCAGCTTGAGGCCTTCTATCTATATCTAAAAAACCAACTACATTTGCAAAAAGCGAGCCATGAGGATAAAGCCTTTGCGGATAGGCTTCGAGATCAATACCGCTAATTCCAAGTTTTTTAATTTCATAAGCAATTTCAGGAGTTATTCCTTCTGCAAGTTTTACGCCAGAAGAATGATTTCCAAATTTTTCTAAGATTTCACCAGTAGTCTTAGATAATGGTTTAGCTAGAATTTCTGCGACTTCAACAGGTTTACGAACCTTTATAGGTAAATCACCAGGTAAATTGAAATATCTTGGATGGGCCCAAATTTTAAAACGCTTCTCATCTATAGCTATAAGTTTTCCTTGTCTATCAAGAATAGAACGACGAGTGCCAAGAGGATTATTCTTTTCTGTTTGGACTTTACGCGCTCGTGCTTCTAATAGATCTGATTGAAAGATCTGAAGCCAACCAACTCTAAAAAAAAGACCACTGAGTCCTAGGCATAAGACCATAAAAACCAAACTAAATCTATTTTTAGAGAGCGGAGAAAGGGGCTTAAGTTGAAATCGCTTTTTCTTTTTTGTCCAATTAGTATTTCTCATGAGAAATATTAATAACCCTGCTTAATAGGATAAGAAGATATTTTTTTGAAGAATCTCTTCTTGAATGTTTCACGCATAAACAACTTAGAAGCTGGTTTAGTTTCAAGGTCTACATAAACCAAATCTTTTACTTTTGTTGGTACCATATATTTAGACAAGCCAACGTCTTTCAGCAAATAACTTTCAAGAACTCCAGTGGACTCAAATATTCTTCGATTCAAATCACGTGTTATCTCCAGCTCTTTAAAAGCTTCAGCCCATAAGTATTGAGAATGCAAAGCAACTGATGACATTATTGCCACTATTATTAAGACACCGACCAAACAACCATCAACAACTCGATGCAAAGCTGCTTGTACAGGGAATTTTCTTAAAGCCTGTTTTGAGTAAAAAAAACCAGGAGAAAAACCTAATGACAACTTTTTTTGTTGAACAATTCGTCCTATTTTTTTTGTATGAAGAGAACTAAAAACCAACGAATAATTCAATAACCATCCAAGTCAAACACCTTGATCAAACAACTGCAAGGGAAGGGAAAGCCGATATTTTATTTATTTAACATTAAGCCACTAATAACAAACTAGCAAAAGTTACACCATTCCAAAGAGAATGCATCAGAGCGCAAGGGAAAAGTCTACCCGAACTCAATCTCATCACTCCAAGCCCAATACCTAAAATAAATAAAGGAGGCAATTCTCCAACACTTAAATGTGCTAAAGCAAAAACCAAAGCACTTATAAGAACCCCTCCTATTTTGCCCATTTTTTCAGCTAAAACAGGCAGAAGAATACCTCTAAAAATTAACTCTTCAAAAACAGGAGCAAAAACAACAGTTGTGATCAAAAGAAGAAGTAATGGAATTACTTCATTACTACTCAAAACAAGATCTAACAATGGATTAC
>QBWA01000036.1 GCA_003283745.1 Prochlorococcus sp. AG-315-B03
TTCAAAAAGCGATTGAAATTAAACCTGATTACGCAGATGCTCATTACAATTTAGGAAACTTATTGAAAGAACTAGGCAAATTACAAGACGCACAATTGTCATTTCAAAAAGCGATTGATATTAAACCTGATTTCGCAGAGGCATATTCCAATCTGGGAATCATATTAAAAGATCTTGGCAAATTACAAGAAGCAGAATTGTCATACCGCAAAACGATTGAACTTAAACCTGATTACGCAGAGGCACATTGTAATCTGGGAAACATATTGAGAGATCTTGGAAACTTACAAGACGCAGAAAACTCTTATCGCAAAGCAATTGAACTGAATCCTGATTTCGTAATTGCCAAAATAAATTTAGAGCTTCTTGCTGACAATAGAGTTCCCAAATGGCATATTCCTATGATGAACGATGATGAAAGAAATAATGCTTATTTAAAAGCTATAAAGAGTGCTATTAAAGACAATCAATATGTATTAGAAGTTGGAACTGGGTCAGGCTTACTTTCAATGATGGCGAGTGATGCGGGAGCCCAAAAAGTTATAACATGTGAGGCCTCACAACCTATTGCTGAAGCAGCGAAAAGAATAATAGCTAAAAACGGTTACTCAGATAGAATTGAAGTTATAAATAAAAAGTCAACTGAATTAAATGTTGGTAAAGATTTAGAGAAGAAAGCCGATCTCATTATTTCCGAAATTTTATCTTCTGAATTTGTAGGAGAAGGAGTCCAAACATCATTATTAGATGCGAATCAAAGGCTAATTCAAGATAATGGCCGAATGATACCTGAGGCTGGAGAAATTAAAATTGCCTTACTAGAAAGCAGTCCAGAAATAGATAAAGAGTTGTTTGTTCATAAAGTAAATGGATATGACCTGTCTGAATTTAATAATATTATGGGAACCAAAGTTAATGTTCATTATCTTGGCAGAAAAACAACAACTTCTTTTTTAAGCGAAGTCAAAGTTCCATTTTGCTTCAACTTTTATAGTAAAGAAATAATAAATAAACAAGAAATAATATTAGAAATAGATGCTATCCAGAGTGGCATCTGTATAGGGCTTATAACATGGCTCAGGCTTAATCTTTATGAAGATATTTACTTCGAAAACAAGCCAGATGAGAAATGTACATCAGGATGGGTAAATCCAATTTATAAGTTTAATCAGCCGTTAAAGCTTGTAAAAGGTCAAGTAATAAAAGTCAAAGCCACTCTTCTAAAAGACAAAGTTTGGTATGAATTTATATAGTTACTTAATATATTGACTATTAATCAACTACAACAACCAATAAAACCTCTCTAAAAGAACTATTTCCCAGAAGACAAAATACAAACCAACTTACAAAACTGAGCAACATTTTAAGAGATTGCTTCATCTATGGGGAACATCCAAAAAGCAGCATCAGAGATCTCAACAGAGCAAAGCAATTGAAATCAAACCTGATTTCGCAATGGCACATTACAACCTTAGTCTTATTTACAGCAAAGAGAACTTATATAGCAAGGCATATAAAGATATTAATTTAGCATTTAAATATGATTCAAAAAATCATATATATCAAGGAGAGTTAACTCGTTTAAAATTTATCATAGATTAATATGAAGATGAAACCTGTTCCTGCTGGTGCTCTTAAGAGAGCAGCACAGATGATAAAACAGATTTCCCAAGATCCTTTTGTATGAATAGCTTATTTCCTCACAACAAAATCTCTCAGATCTATTTGTACAACTTGAATCTTTCCTCACAACAACTTCTAATCCCCTCACAATAAACTTTTTAAAACCGTGGCAATCGCTGGCAGAACTTTTTCTAGTGGTGTCAGTAGATCTCAGCGATTTTGGCAGTTATTGGCAACACCTGAATACAAAAGAAAACGGAGAGGGAGGGATTCGAACCCTCGACAGAAGTTACCTCCTGTAACTCCTTAGCAGGGAGCCGCTTTCAACCACTCAGCCACCTCTCCATATAATTACTGTATCAAGTCAAAGATCAAAAATAATTTATTGTGATCCTCTTAAGATTTCAGATTACAACTCTAGGAAGTCTATTTTTAAAACTACATAAAACCTCCCATGGGATGGATCCAGATATATCACTCCATTCTTGAGGTGAAATAAACATTTCACCATCTGCCCCTAGAAGGGTTACTACTTTCCCAACACTAATATTTGGATGATCGGTTATATCCAAAACCATTTGATCCATAGCAATCGCTCCAACTTGAGGAACTAAGACTCCGTCGACAGAGGCAGATATTTTTCCAGAGAGAGCTCTACTAACTCCATCTGCATATCCAATTGCCACAACAGCAAGCTTACTGTTTCGCTCACTTTTGAAAATGTGTCCGTATCCTACTCCTGTTCCTTTTTCAACGTCTCTGACGAGAGTAACTCTAGCTTTGACACTCAAGGCTGGTTTAAGCTTCAAACTAGCTTCAAGTTCCATCACAGGGTAATAGCCATACAAGCTAAGGCCGACTCGAACCATATCAAAATGAAAACACCTATCTGAAAGTGTTCCTGCAGAATTTGCCAAGTGCCTACATAGAGATTTTTTTCTTGGCCCTAAATTCTGTAAAACTTTTTCAAACCTATTGAGTTGTATAGAGGTAAAACTTTTTGAACCAGTTATATCTCTTGAATCATTATCAGCCAAAGCTAAATGACTATATATGCCCTCTAAAGATATATTTTTCAAACAATCAATTTTGGCAACGATTTCAGAGGTTTCATTAAAATTGCATCCAAGTCTTGTCATACCTGTATCCACTTTTAAATGAATAGCAAATTTCTTGTTAAGAGTATCTGCGATGTTATTACAAATAATTGCTTCACGAATTCCACTAATTGTGGGAATCAGACTCCAATGAAAACATGAAAGAAGTTCTTCCCGATTTGTTAAATTCCCAAGAATTAATATTTCACAATCCAAATCAGCCTTTCTTAATTCAATCCCCTCTTCCAGAGTCGCAACCCCAAGACTATCAGCACCTCCCTCTAGAGCAGCTTTGGCAACAGTCTCAGATCCATGTCCATAGCCATCAGCTTTCACAACCGCCATCAATAAGCAATCTTTTTTAATAAACCTTTTCAATACTCTTGCATTATTTTCTATAGCTCTCGAATCCACCTCAAGCCATGCGCGATTGCATGGATGAGGATTGATCGCAGTTCCAAAAGTGCGATCAACAGGGACAAGTTTTCTGCTTCTAGAGAGGTTTGACATAGACAATCAGACCATCATGTAATGAAGGAGTACTGCAAAAAGTTTTAATACCATTAGCATGCCGCTTAATTAGCCTATTTGCATGGGCCAAGTACTCGTTCTAAATGCGTCCTATGAGCCATTGAACATCACTTCATGGCGGCGCGCGACTGTTCTCATGATTAAAGGCAAAGCAGAAAGCCTAGAAGAAGACCCTAATCACAACATTAGACAAGATGTAAAGGCTCCTACAGTCATTAGATTAAGGCAATTTATTAGGGTTCCTTATAGGGAAATTCCACTTACAAGAAAAAATATCTTTCAAAGAGATCATAATTGTTGCAAATATTGCGGACAACACAATAAAAAGCTTTCTATTGATCACGTAATACCTCGAAGCAGAGGGGGAACAGATGATTGGGAAAATGTAATAACAGCTTGCCTTCAATGCAATGTAAGAAAAGGAAATAGAACTCCTCAAGAAGCAATGATGCCATTACTGGGGAAGCCCTACAAACCTTTAAACAATATGAGTTTCGAAACGACAAAACAAATCCATTCAGGGCGCCATAAAGAATGGAGTAAATACGTCATTGGATGGGCAGCTTAATTGATTTTACTCTGAAGATTGCTTACTCATTTCTTCCATTTGTCTTCTTTGTTCTTCTGCAATACAAGCACCAATTAGCTCTTCTAATTGACCAGAAAGTACTTGTTCAAGTGGGAAATTAACTCCTAATCGATGATCAGTTGTTCGATTATCTTTATAATTATAAGTACGTATCTTTTCACTTCTATCACCTGTACCAACCTGAGCCAACCTTGCAGATCTTTCTTCAGCATTAGCTTGAGCAATCTCTAATTCTAATAGCTTCGCCCTTAAGATTTCCATTGCTCTTTCTCTATTTTGTAGCTGAGAACGTTCTTGAGTACAAAAAACTCTTATCCCAGTTGGCTTATGAAACAAATCAATAGCTGTTTCAACTTTATTAACATTTTGTCCCCCAGCTCCACCCGACCTAGCTGTTCTAATTTCTAAATCAACAGATTCAATCTTCACATCCACCTCATCAGCTTCTGGCATTACTGCAACAGTTGCGGTAGAAGTATGTACCCTTCCTTGAGATTCAGTGGAAGGTACTCTTTGAACTCTATGGACTCCAGCTTCAAATTTTAATTGGCTGTAAACAGATTCACCTTTGACGGAAATAATCAATTCACGAAACCCTCCAACATCAGCTTCTGTTGAACTTATTGGTTTCACAATCCATCCTATTTTCTGGCCATATCTCTCATACATTCTTGCTAGATCACCAGCCCATAAACAAGCTTCATTCCCTCCAGCCCCAGCCCTTATTTCAAGCATCACACTTCTTTCATCTCTAGGGTCTTTAGGTAAAAGAGCTACAGTTAATCTTTGGATTAATTCATTCTTGCAAAGTTCAAGTTTTTGAAGCTCTTCTTGAGCTAAAAGCTCCATCTCTTTATCTTCTCTACTTTCTTTTAATAATCCTTTAGCTTCATTCCATTCTTTTTCCAAAGACTGTAATTCCAAATAATCATTAACCAAAGGTTCCAGTCGAGATCTTTCCCTTGAAATAGTCTCTAATTGTTTAGGATCTGATGCAACATCTGGATCAGCAAGTTGCATTTCTAAATTTTTAAAACTATTTTTAGCTGTTTCTAACCTTGTTATTAAGGCTGAAGAATCCATACACTTTTTAAGGGTTTTGTTCTATAAAAAAGAGCAAATATCAATCTTCTTTTTTATCTTGATTTGATTGATTATTATCTTCGGTTGATTCATTTGGTGAAGTCATACCATATTTGCGCATAAATCTATCAACTCTTCCTTCAGTATCCAAAATCTTTTGAGTACCTGTAAAGAAAGGATGATTACCACTCCAAACATCAACATGTATCTCTGACTGAGTCGAACCAGTAGTCATAACAACCTCACCATTACAAATTACTTTTGCGTCTGGATACCAGGTTGGGTGAATATTTGATTTAGGCATGATGAAGATTTAAAGAAAAGTTTAATAAATAATGATTTATCTCTTAGAGAACTGAGGAGCTTTACGAGCTTTTTTAAGACCATATTTACGTCTTTCCTTTGCTCTTGGATCTCGGCTCAAATGCCCTTCAACTTTTAAGGGCTTGCGGTTATCTAATGACAATCCGCAAAGAGCTCTTGCCGCTCCTTGCTTAATTGCATCTGATTGTCCAGTCAACCCTCCTCCATGAACATTTACCAAAACATCATAAGCATCTGAAAGACCGAGAGTTCTTAAAGGGGCCTTTACCGCTGACAAGTAGGCTGGATTAAAATTTAAATAGTGATCACCAGGTCGACCATTTATAATTATCGATCCAGTACCTGGAGTAAGCCTCACTCTTGCTACTGATGTTTTTCGTCTACCAGTACCCCAATAGACTGCTTTGTTGGTTGAACTATTCATTGAGATGCAGATTAATTTAAATTAAGAGCTTTAGGTTCCTGAGCCGCATGAGGATGATCAGATCCCTTATAAACTTTGAGTTTACGGAATAATTGTCTTCCTAAGCTGTTATGAGGAAGCATTCCTTTAATCGCTTTTTCTACAATTCGTTCAGGAATTCTAGCTTGAAGAGAATTAAAACTTTCAACTTTCATTCCTCCTGGACGTCCCGAATGTTTGCGATAAAGTTTTTGCTCAGCTTTTTTGCCAGTAACTTTAATTTTTTCAGCATTAACAACAATTACAAAATCACCCGTATCTAAATGAGGGGTAAAGTTAGGCTTTGTTTTTCCTCGCAGCACAGAAGCTACTTCTGTAGCAAGTCTGCCAAGAGTCTGATTCTCAGCATCCACCAGAAACCACTGGCGATCTATCGAATCTAATGAAGGGATGGATGTCTTATTCATCTAGCCTGGACGCCGTTAACACTGAATAACCACTATCTATGTGATAGTGCTGAATAAAGAGGTTATCAAGCCAAATAATTGATCTGA
>QBWA01000037.1 GCA_003283745.1 Prochlorococcus sp. AG-315-B03
TTTGTATCCCAACCTTATAAATATGGTTTTATCACAGACATAGAAACAGAGAAAATACCAAAAGGGTTAAATAAAGACGTAATTAGATTACTTTCGAAAAAGAAAAAAGAACCTAAATTTTTATTAGATTTTCGTCTTAGAGCATATGAACAATGGCTTAAAATGGAAGAACCTGAATGGTCCGGCTTAAGTTATTCAAAAATTGATTATCAAGATTTAGTTTATTATGCGGCACCAAAAACAGATATTAAAAAACAAAGTCTAGATGAAGTTGATCCAAAACTCTTAGAGACTTTTGAAAAGCTTGGAATACCCCTTAGCGAGCAGAAAAGACTTACTAATGTTGCTGTAGATGCAGTTTTTGATAGTGTTTCAATAGCAACTACATATAAGGAAAAGCTTGCCGAAAATGGAGTGATTTTTTGTTCAATTAGTGAAGCAGTTCGTGAATATCCAGATTTAATTGAGAAATACCTTGGAACTGTAGTCCCAATAAATGATAATTTCTTTGCTGCACTAAATTCAGCGGTATTCAGTGACGGGTCATTTGTCTTTATACCTAAAAATGTTAACTGTCCAATGGAATTATCCTCTTACTTTAGAATAAATTCTGGAGATACTGGTCAATTCGAACGAACATTAATTATTGCTGAAGAATATTCATCTGTAAGCTATTTAGAAGGTTGCACGGCACCTATGTTTGATACGAATACATTACATGCTGCAGTAGTGGAACTTGTTGCTCTAGATCATGCAGCTATTAAATATTCAACTGTACAAAATTGGTATGCTGGCAATGAAAAAGGTGTTGGTGGAATATACAATTTCGTAACCAAAAGAGGAGAATGTAGAGGTAGAAAAAGCAAGATAAGCTGGTCACAAGTTGAAACTGGATCAGCCATTACATGGAAATATCCAAGTTGCATTCTTCAAGGGGATGAATCAATTGGTGAATTTTATTCAATTGCTCTTACTAATAATTTACAGAAGGCAGATACTGGAACAAAAATGATTCATATTGGTAAAAATACAAAGTCAAAAATTGTTAGTAAAGGTATTAGTGCAGGCAAATCAGAAAATAGTTATAGAGGACTCGTATCAATCAGCCCAAATGCTGTTGGTTCTAGGAATTATAGTCAATGTGACTCAATGCTTATAGGTGATGAAGCCGCAGCAAATACATATCCTTATATTCAATCGAAGCAACCACAATCCAATATTGAACATGAAGCAAGTACTTGTAGAATTTCCGAAGATCAACTTTTTTATTTACAAAGTAGAGGTATTGATTTTGAAGAAGCTGTCTCTATGATAATTAGTGGTTTTTGTAGTGATGTATTTAATGAATTACCAATGGAGTTTGCCTCAGAAGCAGATAAACTTCTTGCTTTGAAATTGGAGGGTTCAGTGGGATAATTATAAATCAATTTCTCTTTCTTAATATCCTAAACATTTCTTTCTAATCCAGTGAAGAGCTCAAATTCTGAAATATTATTATCTATTGAAGATCTTCATGTAAGTGTTGAAGACCAAAAAATTCTTTATGGAGTTAATTTAGTCGTCAAAGAAGGTGAGATTCACGCGATAATGGGTCGTAACGGAAGCGGAAAGAGCACTCTTTCTAAAGTAATTGCTGGGCATCCATCTTATCAAGTTTTATCAGGTTCAGTTAAATTTAAAGGCATTAATATTTTAGAACTGGAACCTGAAAAAAGAGCACGGATTGGTATTTTTCTTGGCTTTCAATATCCAGTAGAAATCCCTGGCGTGAGCAACCTTGAGTTTCTAAGAGTATCTACGAATTCCAGAAGAAATGAGTTAGGTAAAAGTGAATTAGATACTTTTGAATTCGAAGAATTAGTAACAGAAAGTTTAAAACTTGTAGAAATGGATCCAGCGTTTCTTGAAAGAAGCGTTAATGAAGGCTTTTCTGGTGGCGAAAAGAAACGAAACGAAATACTTCAAATGGCTCTTCTTGATCCCATAGTGGCAATACTTGATGAAACTGACTCAGGACTCGATATTGATGCTTTAAGAGTTGTAGCTTCAGGAATAAATAAGCTATCAAATCCTAATTCCGCGACAATTTTAATAACCCATTACCAAAGACTTCTAAATGAAGTCACACCAGATTTTGTTCATATAATGGCTGATGGAAAAATAATAAAAACAGGGAATAAAGAACTTGCTATTGATTTAGAAAAGTCTGGATATGACTTAATTAATAAAAGCAATAAAAACCAGGAGGTGGCGAAATGAAATCATCGGCTATTTGCCGCAACTGGCTTAAATCTCTACCCCCAACTCAAGGAAATTTACAAAAAGAACAAGTCTTTGGACGTGAGCACCTATTTGAAAAAGGTATACCGTCTGCCCAAGATGAAGCATGGAGACTATCTAATTTAAAACGTTTAAATGAGTTTTTTTCTTTACCTCTAACTATTAAGGAAAAGAGTAATCCACAACTTCCTCATCAAGAAAAGAATATTAAAAGATTAATACTTAATACAAATAATGCTATAAAAGATATAGATTTACCTAAAGGAATTACAAGGCTTAGTAATAGAGAAATTGAAGAAAATATAGGAGATATAATAAAGACTTGTCAGATCAAAAATGATTTATCTGTCTCTATTAATCAGGCAGCTAGTTCTGACTTGCTAGCATTAAGAGTTAATCATAACGTAACTCAAAGTTTAGAAATTATTGTGCCATCAGTAACGCAACAGATGATATCAACTCGCGTAATTATCATCATAGAAGAAGGAGCAAAATTAGATCTTCTGGAAGTTATTTTAGGCAATAAAGAATCAGCTCAAAATCATTTAATTGAAGTTAAATTAAGGGCCAATTCAGAGTTAAACCATGAGTTTATTTCATTAGGTAAAGGGGCAGAGGCTTCTTCACTATCAACATTAGCTATAGAACAAGGTCCTCAAAGTAAATATTATTTAAATTCCTTGCAGCAAGGATGGCATTATGCCCGCTTTGAGCCTCGAATCATTCAGATGCAAGGAGAGGCCTCAACTACTATAAAAAGTCTGCAAGTAACAAGTGCAAAAGAACAAATTGCTACACATTCTTTAGTTCGATTTGAAGGTCCTAATGGGAGACTTGATCAATTACAAAAAGCTGTTGCTACCGATTCATCACACAGTATTTTCAATGGTTCAATTGAAGTTCCAAAAAGAGCACAAAAAACTGAAGCAGCACAATTAAGCAGAAATCTGATACTTTCTAAAAGGGCAAGGATCGATACAAAACCTGAACTTGAGATAATTGCAGATGATGTGAGATGTACTCATGGAGCAACTGTCAGCCAATTACAAGATGAAGAACTATTTTACTTACTTAGTCGAGGGATTGATAAAGAAGTTGCAAACACTCTATTATTACAGGGTTATTATGATGATATCATTTCAAATTTTTCCCAAAATGCACAAAGGTGGAATTTTATAGAGAAGCTTATCAAAGCTACAAACAAATGAAGAATTTAACTCATAATATTGCCGAACTAACAAGAAAAGATTTTCCTATACTTTCAAGGAATGAGAGCAGTAATAAAAAGTTAATTTATCTTGATCATGCAGCTACCAGTCAAAAACCAAAAGTTGTAATAGATACTATTAATAAGTATTATAGTTCCCAAAATGCAAATGTTCATAGAGGAGCTCATCAATTAAGTTCAGTTGCCACAGAGGCCTTTGAGAAAGCGAGGAAATCAACTGCTGAGTATATAAATTGTAAGAGCTTGAAAGAAATTGTATTCACTAGAAACGCAACCGAATCTATAAATCTTGTAGCTTATTCATGGGGAAATTATGAACTTAAAAAAGATGATGAAATACTAATTAGTTTAATGGAACATCACAGCAATATTGTTCCTTGGCAACTAATAGCGAAACAAAAAGAATGTAAATTAAATTATATAAACATTACAAAAAATGGGGAGTTAGACTTAGCTGATTTCAAGAAGAAGCTTAACAACAACACCAAGATAGTTAGCTTAGTACATGTAAGTAATACATTAGGTTGCTGCAATCCTATTGAAGAAATTACTAATCTTGCGCATAAAAAAGGGAGTCTCGTACTTTTAGATGCCTGTCAAAGTCTGGCACACAAACCTTTAGATATCGATCAACTTGGTGTTGATTTTCTTGCAGGCTCTTCTCATAAACTTTGTGGTCCGACTGGAATAGGTTTTTTATGGGCAAGAGAAGAGATCTTGCAAAAAATTCCTCCATTTCTTGGTGGCGGAGAAATGATTGATGAGGTTTATGAAAATCAAAGTACATGGGCAGATCTACCACACAAGTTTGAAGCAGGAACACCAGCTATCGGAGAAGCTATAGGTATGGGAGCTGCACTTAATTATTTAAAGTCTATTGGACTGGAAAATATTAATACTTATGAAAAAGAAATCACGGAATATCTTTTTTACAAGTTAAAAGAAATTAATGGTTTAGAAATACTCGGTCCTAGTCCAAAAATACAACCAGAAAGAGGAGCACTCACAACATTTTTTATTGAAGGAATACATGCGAATGACATCTCAGAATTGCTAGATAATAGTGATATATGTATCAGAAGTGGTCATCATTGTTGTCAACCTTTGCATCGTTTCTATGGCTTAAAAAGTACTGCACGAGCCAGCTTAAGCTTTATAACCACAAAGCAAGAGATTGACTTTTTAATTGATGAATTAAAATCTATAGTTGCTTTTATAAAAAGAAATTCCTAAATATTTAAATGCTTGCTGAAAAAATGCTTTGTTTTCTGCAAAACATCTATTTTAGTGCCTCCATCTTTAAAACCATGTCCTTCATTTTCAAATAAATATACTTCAATAGGAATATCATTTTTCAACAATTCTTTCTGTATGTTTAGAGTTTGCTCAGGTGATATAACTTTATCTTTTAGTCCATGAAATAAAATTAAAGGAGTTTTGATTTTATTTGTATTTTTAATTGGAGATCTTTTAATATATTCTTCATAATTACTATCAATATCACCAATGAGATAATGCAGATAAAAGGCTTCGAATCTATGCGTAATACTTGACATGCTTAACAAGTCACAAACAGGATATTTACAAGCGGCAACACTAAAAATATCAGTTAAATATAAGCCCCCCAATGCAGTAAATCCTGAGGCACTACTCCCTGAGATAGCTATTAAGTCTTTATCTGCTTGACCAGATGCAACCAATGTCTCTGCAGCGCAGGCACAGTCCATAATATCAACCACTCCCCAATTGCCCTTTAAACGATCTCTATATTCTCTTCCAAAACCGGTAGAACCTCCATAATTAATATCAAGAACACTCCACCCTCTCGAGGTCCAAAATTGTACCTCCATATCCAATCCACATTTAGCCATGCCAGTTGGGCCGCTATGGCTTTTAACTAACAAAGGGGGTGGGTCAAGAATCTTATTAACTGGTTGGTAAAACCATGAATGAACTTTTTTTTCATTCGAGCCAATAAACCAGAAAGATTTACCAACACTTATTTGTTCTTGAGGAATAATTACTGAAGAGGAAGGCGAGTGATTATAACTATCGTCCAACAAATCTAATTCCAAAATTCCTTGACCAATAGTTGGGCTACTCGCGATTGCTAAAACCCTATTTTGTCGTGCATTAATGCCTGATAAATCATTAAAAGGTTGCTGAATTATTCGACAAGTTCCATTCCTGGAAAACAATCCCAAACTCCAGCTTCCATCACGACAAATAGCGCTAACCACATCATCACCAACGCATGAAAAGCTAGACATACCAAGAACCCATTGAGGGAAAGCCATTTCAGCAGTCATGGTCATTTTCTGCTGAAAAAGTGAGGTGCCTTTATTTTTAAATGATGAATCTATCCGCGCGAT
>QBWA01000038.1 GCA_003283745.1 Prochlorococcus sp. AG-315-B03
CCAGAGTTTTGATTTTCTGAGGCTGTTGCCATTTCTATTTTAAGGAAAGTTGTATTTATAGTTACAACAAGAATAAACAGCAGAAAACTAAATATGAATTTCCTTAGAGGTCTTTTCATTGTTAAATTTACAGTATTATTACGCTAGTATCTTCATTGGGATCTATGCGCATTAGAAATATCCTTTAACATCCTTTTACCCATAATCTGATTCTCCTTATAAAGTAAATATAATAAAAATAAATCTCATAGTTAATAGCTCTTTTAACTTGAAATAGTATTGAGTTTGTTTGTTCAAGACTATTTTCTTATTTAAGGAGATAGAAGCGGAGGATTTTCTCACAGTCCATTATGATTGCTGGTAATGTATAAAATGATTGACCGGAAAGTATTTTGATTGCAGTCTCTCTCCCATTCGAAGTGATTGAAAATGCTTCAGTTGCGTATGTTCATTATTTAAGTTTTATGCTTTGTTTTGGCGCCTTAGTATATGAACGAATTTCTTTAAAAGTTGATCCAAGCAGGAAAGAGGCAATATCAATGGTTATTGCAGATGTTATCTATGGCATTGCTGGAATAGCTCTTCTAGTTAGTGGTATTTATAGAGTTATCAAGTTTGGGCAAGGTTCTGATTTTTACACACAAAATCCTTTGTTTTGGACAAAGATGGTTACTTTTGGATTGGTAGGTTCATTATCTCTTTATCCAACAGTTACATATGTTTTGTGGGCAATACCACTTAGTAAGGGTGAATTGCCTAATGTCACCAATAACTTGGTTTCCAGATTAAAATTTATAATTAATATTGAGCTTGTAGGTTTTGCTTCTATTCCTTTCTTGGCAACATTGATGGCAAGAGGAGTTGGTTTGTCTTGATTCTCCAATCTTTAGATTATCTGAAGTGAAAAATTTAATAGTAGTTATCAAATTTTAAAGACTTTTTGCAAAAATAATTTAATTGCTAAAAAGCTAATTACCAGAAGAACTTTTACTGATAATTAAATAGTACGCCCCCTGCAAGATTTGAACTTGCGACCCACTGCTTAGAAGGCAGTTGAGGTTCCTCTCTAATACGTTGGTATAAATGAGCTTAGGCCTAAGTATTGCAAAGTAATTCGCAGGATAGTTCGCAGAATATCCCTAGCAATATTTTATTGAAGCTATTAAGTAATGATTAAATTTCACCATTTTATTTAATTATATTCATTAGTCCCAGAAGAAATCTTAGAATATTTAATTTTGTTGAATATTATTATTAATTAATTCCTTATATACATTTTCTAAATCTTTTGTAAATTCTTTTGAGTTAAAAAGTAGTGATGAATCTCTTAGATCTTTTATTTTACATTTCAAGTCAAATAGTTCATTAGGATTATTGGCTATTCTTATAGCAACCTCTTCATATTCTTTTTCACTATATGTAATTAACTCAGGAAGACCTAGATTTATAAGCAGGCTAGCATTCATTCTTGCAGGAAAGCTTTTTCCCATTTTTGTTAAGATGGGCATCCCCGCCCATAATCCAAAAGATGATGTGGTGCAACCGTTGAAATTGAAAGTGTCGAGTCCTAGATCTCCTAGAGAATGCCTTGCTAAATGTTTGCTTAATTCTATTTTATATGCAAATACTAATCTGTTTTGATCTACATTTCTTTTCTCAGCTTCCATCCGAAGATTATCCATTGCCGATTCATTTGAAGCCTGTAACCAAAGAACACTTCCTTTTATTTTCTTAAGTAATCTCATCCAAATATTAAATTCATTTGGTGTGATTTTTTTTGCTCCATTAAAACAAGTAAATACAAAGCCTTCTTCAGGAAGGTTAAAATCTTTGCGTGAAATAGTTTCTTTACTTATTTCTATTTTATCATCGGTACATAAATAACAATTTGGCATTCTTATTATCTTTTCACTATAAAATTGCTCATGACTATTTGGAATAACAATCTTATCAGCTATTATATAATCAATTTTATCTGATCCAAGAGAACCAGGATACCCTAAATAATTAATTTGTATTGGTGCAACCCTATAAGAAAAAATAGAAAATCTATTATATTGTGTATAACCCATGAGATCTATAGCAATATCAATTTTATCCTTTCTTGCTAATTCGACAGTTTCGAAATGATTTAATTTCTTGATGTTTTTAAAAATACATCCGGAGTTTTTTGCTCTTTCGGTAAATTCATCTTCTTTTTCTACAAACGAGTATAAATATATTTGAAATTTCGATTTATCATGTAACTCAAATATTGGTGCAATCATACTCATGACAGGATGAGTTTTGAAGTCAGCAGAGAAATACCCGATGTGAATTTTTATATTATTTGAACAAGTTATTGGATAGGCTTGTTGAGAGTATTTATCTCTATAATAATTTTCTGATCTTGTTAAACTCTTGATTGGATTATCTTCATAATGGAGTAAACCAAATGGAGAAACAGCAGATCCTTCTATTCCAATGTTTTCAAGCCAAGTAGCTTGTATTTCTTGATCGCTCCAATCACAAATACTGCCTTTGTTTAATATTAACTCTGACTTAGCAAGAGATAATTCATTATTTAACTGTATAGCTTTTTTGAAGGAATTGATAGCCTCATTAGATTTACCAAGTTCTCTATAAATGACTCCTAGATTGGAATATGCTGCTGCTAAATCAGGATCTAGTTCAATTGCTTTGCATTGAAAGAGTTCAGCTTCTTGTAAGTTGCCAAGCTCTCTTAAGACATTTCCTAGATTGGAATGTGCTTCTGCTAAATCAGGATCTAGTTCAATTGCTTTACGAGTAGATAATTCTGCTTCTTCTAATTTACCAAGATCTTTCAATATGGCTCCCAGACTAGAATGAGCTATTGCTAAGTCAGGATCTAGTTCAATTGCTTTTCGAAGCGATAACTCTGCTTCTTTTAATTTGCCAAGATTTCTCAATATGTTTCCCAGGTTGGAATGAGCTTCTGGGAAAGCTAGATCTAATTCAATTGCTTTTCGAGTAGATAATTCTGCTTCTTCAAATTTGCCTAGATCTTTTAATATGATCCCAAGATTTAAATGAGCCTCAGTGAAGTGAGGATTCAGTTCAATTGCTTTACGATTTGATACTTCTGCTTCTTGTGGTTTACCAAGATCTCTCAATATGTCTCCCAGATTGTAATGCGATTCTGCGAAATCAGGTTTGAGTTCAATTGCTTTGCGTATTGATAATTCTGCTTCTTTTAATTTACCAAGTTCACTCAATATGACTCCATAATTAGAAAAAACTCTATGGTCCTTGAATCCTTGATTTATGAAATGTTGATAAAGTTTTGCTGCTTCTGGAATATTTCCTTGTGAATGAAATTGAAATGCCTGTTTAATTATTTGTTCTTTAGAAGTCTTAGATTGGTTGTTGGTGTTAAGACAAATATTTTCTTTGATTTCCCCTAAAGCCAATTTAACTGGGAATGTTTTTACTTCGGATCCTTCTTGCTTTTGATCTATTTCTCTATTAGTCACATCTATTATTTTTATAAATGATCTATTTATGAGGATTATAACTCGCACTAAAGTTTTAAATTTGAAAAGATATTGCCCCCCTTTAATTAGGCAGGAGATCATCTCCCTATAAAAGGAAGTAATTAGTCCAAACTATTGAGAGTAAAGGCGTTTTATAATTTCCCACCTTTTTTCCTTCGGGTGAAACTTCTTTTCTTTCGGGAATAGAATAGGGATCTTTATCAACGCTTGTTATATCAATTATTTTGCACTCTTTTATTCCCGTATATCGGAGACTATTAAGCAGCTACATTATGCGCTCTTTTCTTGAAGTATAATAGTTGCTTTGGATGATATTGACTGGAATCAAAGTCATATCAACGATTCGGGGCCATAGCTCAGCTAGTAAAGCACCTGCATGGCTTAAGGGCATTATTCTATTGCGATGAGCGTTGTGCTTCTCCGATCGGACTTGCTTTCAAGGTATGAAGCCTTCAAAGCTTACCAATTTTCACCGCTTGAATCGACCTGATTTACGGTTGCAAATAGTAGATTTTTAGCCTCAGTTAGAGATAAATTTCGCTCATTTACGAGCCGTTTTAAGTCCTGAATTGCGTTCAAAATTGCAATATTATTGCCCTTTTTTCACTCAATATCCAACATGCAGCTCGATCTAGGATTGTTCTCCGCTAACCCCTCTTGAAGTCTCATATTGACTTGAATTTTACCCCTTACGCCACGAGCTTTCCAAGAACTTCCACGCCGTAAAAAATCAGCGTCTTTTTCAGTATTTTTTATAAGTGTTCGCAGATTTGCTTCCTAATCAGTCGCCATCTGGAGTTTGCGTTCGCAAAACTGTTCGCAGAATAGCAATAATTAGCCATATACTGCCATAGAAGACTAAGCAGTCGATGTTCGCAGGACTACTACAATCATTTGGTATGACTTCTGTTTGAGTACGCCCCCTGCAAGATTCGAACTTGCGACCCACTGCTTAGAAGGCAGTTGCTCTATCCAGCTGAGCTAAGGGAGCTAGATGATTTCTAGTGCTTTATCTAATAAAGCTTTTTAAAGGCTTGTAAGCTCACTAAATCATCTTTTACCTTACATACGAAAGCATCTCTCCACAATAGAAATTAACCAGATCCACAAAGGATTGGATTTTTTGTTTTCGTTTTAATCTTAGAAATTACACTTTTTGATAAATAAGGCATCTTTTATTAGGTTTAAAAACGTTAGACAATGATTTTTACGAATTTCCTCGATTAGTATATTGTTTATGGTGTATCTGACAGAGAAATGATCTCAAGAAGATTGACCAAGAGTCAGAAAATTGAAATCCTAGAAGGTTATCGGGCCGGTAAAACAGCAAATGATCTTGCTGAAAAATATAATTGCAGCTCAAATACCATTAATAGAACAGTCAAGACTTTGATATCAGATGATGAATATAAATTGCTAAAAGAAAAAAGATCAAAAATTAATAAGACTAAAAGTGCATTAAGTTCTAGTAAAACTTTTACACAAGAAGAAGATTCAAATAGTGAATTAATTCGATCAAAATCAATTCTTGCTTCTCAAACTGAAAGTATTGAAGTTAAACATTCTAAGATTAAGGAAGAAGATGCTTTTCATAATGAGTTAAGACATGAAGTCTCATTGGCACTTGATGAAGCAGAAGAATTTAAGATTGAATCTAGGGTAGAAGATCAAGAAGATGAAAGTAATTTCGAAGAAATAGTTCCTTTAGTTTCTAGTTTTGGTTTTGAAACTGAGAAGCAACAAGTAGATTGTCAAACTCTTGAAAAGGAA
>QBWA01000039.1 GCA_003283745.1 Prochlorococcus sp. AG-315-B03
AATTGTTCTCACAGCCCATGCATGTCTTAAGTCATAAGGAGTAAAAGATATTTTGTATCTTCTAAACTGTTCGGATACTCTTCGACCAATATGTTGCAAAGTTGTTGACTTTAAGTCTTTATTTATATTAGGAAGAGAATCTGATTGATTATTTAATATATTCAGTTCAAATAGATTAATCCATTCAGGATGAAAGGGCCAAACTTGATGCTCTCCAGTTTTAGTATTTGGGAAGACTCTTAAGACTTTGTCTCCTCCTTTTTCTAGGCAAGACAAATCACTAAAAAAAACTTCATGATTTCTAAGTCCATAAGTTGCCATCAACCCAAAGACAAATCTCCATTTTGGATTAGGAATAGAATTAAAACTATTAATTATTTTTTCGTCACTAGGTAATTCTCTGAAATGTGATTCGTGTATTCCATAACCAGATCCTAGTTTCTTCCAGTTCTCAGGAAGTTCGAGATTTAGATGTTTTGCTAGTGCACTTAAAGTGATAGCACATTGTTGCCTGCTACGAGTATTTTCTTTATAACTTAATAGTACTTGAGTTAAAAGATCTTTGCTTAAGCTTAGTTTCGATTGATTACTGATTTCAGTTAGTCTTTTTAAGTAAGGTTTATAAGCTGATTGCCAATTACTGATCATACTTGATTGAGATTTGCTTCTGCTAGTGTCTGAGAAGAATACATCTTTAAAGCTTTCTAGATTCTTATCTATATATAGATATTTCTTTTGAGTTAATGTTAAATCTTTTTCTTTACCCCAATGAGACCAAGAAAATTGCTCTTTATCAAGTTGAAAGACAATTAATTCAACAATTTTTCTTGCTTCTTTAAGGCCAATTGAATCGTTGGTAAGCCTCAGACTTATTCTTTGAACCTTGAATTTATTGGGTGACTTTTTATCAGGTAAAGGGCCACGAATATTTAATTTTCCGCCCCTTCTTTCGATCCTTAATTTTATCCCTTTTGAGAAGAGGTCTTTATTGATATTTAATAGTTGCTCATTTTCGTCCATGATCCTGTAAATTTAGTTACCTTTACTTTGAAAAGGTTTTATATAACCTTTATAAAGAGTTCTTCCTCAAATGGCTCGGGTTGGTGTCCTCTTACTGAATCTTGGAGGTCCTGAAAGAATTAAGGATGTTGGACCCTTTTTGTATAACTTATTTTCAGATCCTGAGATTATTCGTTTACCCGTTCCCGCTTTCCAAAAGCCTCTGGCTTGGCTAATTAGCCAATTAAGAAGTGGAAAATCAGAAGAGGCTTATAGATGTATTGGCGGAGGATCGCCCTTAAGACGTATTACAGAACAACAAGCAAGAGAACTTCAAAGTCAATTAAGGAGTATTGGCATAGATGCAACAACATATGTAGCGATGAGATATTGGCATCCATTCACTGAGTCTGCAGTGGCTGACATGAAAGCAGATGGAGTAAATGAAGTTGTTGTTTTACCTCTTTATCCACATTTTTCTATAAGTACAAGTGGATCAAGTTTTAGAGAATTAAAAAGATTGAGAGATAATGATTCTGAATTTGAGAAGTTATCAATTCGATGTATTCGCAGTTGGTTTGATCATCCGGGATATGTTACTTCTATGGCTGAGTTAATAAAGAGCCAAATATTAGCTTGTGATTTTCCTGAAAACGCGCACGTTTTTTTTACTGCACATGGTGTTCCTAAAAGTTATGTAGAGGAAGCGGGCGACCCTTATCAGGATCAAATACAAAATTGCTCACTCTTGATCATTGATAAAATTGAAAGTTCCCTTGGATTTAGTAATCCTTTTTCTCTTTCTTATCAAAGCAGAGTAGGTCCAGAGGAGTGGTTGAAACCTTACACAGAAGATGTCTTGGAAGAATTAGGCAAGTCAGGCGTTAAAGAACTTGTAGTAGTACCAATTAGTTTTGTAAGCGAACATATTGAAACACTTCAAGAAATTGATATTGAATATAAAGAAATTGCTAATAGAAATGGAATTAGTAATTTCAGACGAGTTCCAGCACTTGATACTTATCCTTCGTTTATTGGAGGACTAGCTGATTTAGTTTCTTCTTGTCTTGATGGAGAAGGAATCAGTCTAGAAGAAGCATCAGAATTGCCCGATAGAGTTAAACTTTATCCTCAAGAGAAATGGCAGTGGGGTTGGAATAATAGCTCAGAAGTTTGGAATGGAAGGGTCGCAATGATTGTTTTCCTTGGATTCTTAATGGAATTAATAATTGGAGATGGACCTTTACATCAAATAGGTTTATTGTAAAAACCAAAGAATAATAAATAATATTTAGGTTCGTAATTACCTTCTCAAGTTAAGTTAAGGAAATTTCATTAAATCTTTTATTTCTGATAGATAAATTGAGAAGAACTATACTAATATTAGTTGTTATATTAGTTTTTTTCTTGCCGTGACCCTGACATCTGAACCTAATCCTCTAGGTGATTATTCAGGACCACAAAATCAACAAAAAATATCAGGTGCAGATGCTCTGATGGATTCTCTTCGCCGTCATGGAGTTGATACGATTTTTGGTTATCCAGGTGGAGCAATTTTACCCATTTATGATGCGGTATTTAAATCAGAGCAAGAAGGTTGGTTAAAGCATATTCTTGTCCGTCATGAGCAGGGAGGTACTCATGCTGCAGATGGTTTTGCAAGGGCCACAGGTAGAGTCGGAGTTTGTTTTGGCACCTCTGGACCAGGGGCTACAAATCTTGTTACGGGAATAGCTACTGCTCAGATGGATTCTGTTCCTCTTGTTGTGATAACTGGTCAAGTCCCAAGACCTGCTATTGGTACTGATGCATTTCAAGAGACCGATATTTTTGGGATAACACTTCCAATCGTCAAACACTCATGGGTTGTTAGAGATCCAGCAGAGATTGCAAAAGTAGTAGCCCAAGGATTTCTAATAGCGTCTTCAGGACGTCCTGGACCAGTATTGATTGATATTCCAAAAGATGTTGGCCAAGAATTATTTGAATATGAACCAGTTGAACCTGGCTCAGTTAGACCACCAGGTTTTGAACTCCCTTCCACTCCAAATCATGAAGCCATAACAGCAGCCTTAGATTTAATTGAGAACGCTGTACAACCACTTCTTTATGTCGGTGGAGGTGTTATTTCTTCTGGAGCACATGAAACCCTAGCTGCCATTGCTGATCGATATCAAATTCCTGTAACTACAACCTTAATGGGGAAAGGAGCTTTTGATGAACGCGCCTCTTTATCTGTTGGAATGCTTGGAATGCATGGAACGGCTTATGCGAATTTTGCAGTTACATCATGTGATTTATTAATAGCAATTGGAGCACGATTTGATGACAGAGTGACAGGTAAATTGGATACTTTTGCACCTAAAGCAAAAGTTATTCATTTTGAAATTGATCCGGCTGAAATAAATAAAAATAGAATTGCTAATGTTTCTGTGTTAGGTGATGTTGGTATTAGTCTTGCTAAGTTATTGGATCTTAGTAATCAAAGAGAACCGAAAATAAAGACTTCTAAGTGGTTATCACAAATTGATAATTGGAAAAATAATTTTCCTCTAATGACTCCACCAAAAGATGGTGAGATTTATCCACAGGAAGTTTTAATTGCAGTGCGAGATTTGGCACAAGATGCATATATTACAACTGATGTAGGACAGCATCAGATGTGGGCAGCTCAATATTTATTAAATGGACCCAGGAGATGGATTAGTAGTGCTGGTCTTGGGACAATGGGTTTTGGAATGCCTGCTGCAATTGGAGTCAAAGTTGCTTTGCCTAATGAACAAGTAATTTGTATAGCTGGAGATGCAAGTATTCTTATGAATATTCAGGAGTTAGGGACGATTTCTCAATATAAATTAAATTTAAAGGTAATTATTATTAATAATCATTGGCAAGGGATGGTAAGACAGTGGCAAGAAAGTTTTTATGATGAGCGTTACTCTGCCTCTAATATGTCTAATGGCGAGCCAGACTTTATTTCATTGTCTCGTGCTTTTGGAGTTGATGGTGTCGTAATTAAAGCCAGAGAAGAGTTAATACCTAAGCTTCAGAAAGCTTTGTCAAGTAATGGACCAGCTCTAATAAATGTAAATGTAAGAAAAGGGGAGAATTGTTATCCAATGGTTCCACCTGGTAAAAGTAATGCTCAAATGGTAGGTCTTCCTAATATAGATAAATTACCTATAGATGCAAATTTCTAAATGAATAAACTGCTCATTAATTTTTCATTATTATTTATACTTTTGTTTGGATTTAGTTATCAAGTTTCTGGCGCAGAAGTCTTACAAGTTACTAGCTCATCTGTTTTGTTAATTGGAGACAATAATCGAACATACACCGTTAAGATTGCTTGTGCAGAAGTAAGTACTGACTTAGAGCAAAATGCTATTAATTGGCTACGAGGTGAATTGCCAAGACATAGCAAGGTAAATCTAAGGCCTAAAGGATCAGTAGATGGAGTATTGGTTGCTAAAGTTATACCTATGGAAACAGGCCTTGATATAGCTGAATCATACTTAAGAAAGGGATTTATAGATACTAAATGTTAAATATTATGAAAATTAATTATATTTAATTTCTATATAAGAAAACTATGATATTCATTTATGAATAGATACAGCTCCATTGTCTTGATAATGAATGGTTCCTTCTCCATGAGTTGAAAAGCTTTGGATTCGAAAATGTACATAATCTATTAATATGAATTTGCTCTTTAATTAGACCTGCATATATTAACTGCAATGTTGCAGCTATTTGAATATCGAAAAATAGCTTTTTAGGATTTATATCTATTTTTAATTGAGGGATAAGATCTTTAACTTGACTTTTATAAAGATACGAAGGGTATTCTAGTATCTTACGATCTGTAATTTCTGTAAGTAAATACGCAATATCTTTTGATTCAACTTGATAATTATTTCTATTTATTGCTGGGCCCATTGCAATAATTAAATTTTTCTTTTTACATCCAATTTCTTCTAACTTAATTATTATTTCTGAGAGGATATTGTTTTGGAGGCCTTTCAGTCCAGTATGGCAAACGCCAATG
>QBWA01000040.1 GCA_003283745.1 Prochlorococcus sp. AG-315-B03
TTCTTACGAGTAATTGAAATTAATCCAACATTTCCTAATATTTATTCCTTCATGACGGAATTTCTAAGAAATTCAGACCCGTCACAGTTAAATAAATCAAAACTAAAAAATATATTAAATCTTCTCCTAGAAAGAAATGATATTCCTCACAAAGAATTAATAAGAGCATTTAACTTTGTATATATCAATGAAATAATCAGTAATCTAGAAAAATTAGATTCAGACTTTTCCCAGATAGAATTACTTAACAATGATAAAATCATAATTAATGCACTTAAAAAAACTATATTTTGTGATCCTAAATTGGAGGCAAAACTAACTAAACTAAGAAGAAATATATGCAATCGTATTGCTAAAAATATAGAGAATATTAATTACTCTACATTACAATTCATTATTGCTTTAGGAGAACAATGCTTCTTTAATGAATATGTTTACTCATTAACTGAAGAAGACAAAGTATCTATTAATATAATCATAAATAAATGTAGAGATGGAGAAACAAGTGAAACAAATATTGCAATTTTATCTTGTTATTTTCCACTATATAAACTTCTTGATCAAATACCATCTTTAAAATCTTTTAATTCTTCTAATCAAGAGTTCACAGAACTAATAAAATTACAAATCACAGAACCTCTAAAAGAAATTGAATTATCCCCAAAGATCAAAAAACTAGGGTTAATTAACGATGAGGTTTCTCAAAAAGTAAAATCTCAATATGAAGAAAATCCATATCCCAGATGGAGATATGGCAATACTTCAGTAGAACAAAAGTTTTCTATTTCACAACGAATTAATAATGAAATTAAGCATAATTATATCAGTTCCAATGTTGCAGATGGGCAATTAAAAGTTCTAGTTGCTGGGTGTGGAACAGGTCAACAAATTTTACATACACAGCTCTATAAAAATGCTCATATAACTGCTATAGATTTAAGTTTATCTAGTCTTTCTTATGCTCAAAGAAAAATCAATGAACTTGGAATTGGTAATGTTGAACTGATTCAGATGGATATCTTGGAAATTAGTTTACTAGAGAAAAAGTTTGATCTTATTATGTGTTCGGGTGTTTTACACCATATGGATGATCCCTCAAAAGGTTTGAAAGCATTAGTAGGTATTTTAAAAAATAAAGGTTCTCTGAAATTTGGTTTATATAGCGAACTAGCAAGACAAGATATTGTTGAAGCAAGGAATTATATTGCTAGTAAAAATCTTCAAGCAAATGAGGATAATATTCGTGATTTTAGAGAAACTATCTTATCAAGTAAAACACCAGCATTACACTCTCTCACAAAAAGTCCTGATTTTTATACACTCTCTTCCTGCCGTGATCTTTGCTTTCACATCCAAGAACACAGATTCACCATTAACCAACTACAAGAAATCCTCAAATCTAATGAATTAAAGTTTTTGGGATTCTTACTTCCACAATTCGTTAAATCTGTATATAAGAACAATTTCCCAGAAGATAAAAAACAAACGAACTTACAAAACTGGGAAAAGTTTGAAGAGCAACATCCAACGACCTTCGCAGGTATGTATCAGTTCTGGGTTTCAAAATTATAAACTCATTACGTTCAAAACATTTCAGATTTTGAGTTTGCAGAGAAAATCAGCTTTCTACGATTTCTCCATGGAGCAGGTGAAAAGGTGTCACGTCAAACCCACGTAAAACCATAAATATCAAATTATCACTGAAAAATAGACGTTTCCGTTACTCCCACTCAATAGTTATACGCCAAAATATTTTTTGTAATCTATTTCTCCACACAACCAATATTTCCTCAATTCTGTTTTCAAACATTTGTGAAAAGCATACGAGACATATCTGAACCCTAATCTTGTTGTTTTAGACATTAATTTAGAGATTCCGTAAATCATATACATCCTGTTTCGGTTTGGTAATCTTGTACCTTGTCTTACTTCTCTACGTAGAGAAATAATATAAAGATATACTTTTTTGTTATCTTTCTATAAGTACAAAAATGATTTCAGACAGAGTCAACAAGAGTTAGAATTAGTCGTAAAGTCGTTAAAATCAAAAGGTAGGCAAGAAAAAATGGAAGGGTCGAAGAAAGAAAAGCAAGAAATAAAAACATTCCCAGTTCCAGTTAGTTTACGAGAAATCAAAGAAAATATTACTTTAAATACTAATTCTCTATCTGAAATATCTAAAGAAGACATAATTAATCAAGCAGTTAAGTTTCATTCACAAGGTAATATTTTAGAAGCGGCAAAATATTATCAATACTGCCTTAATCAAAGTTTTAATGATCATAGGCTTTTTTCTAATTATGGAGCACTTTTAAAAGATCTTGGTAAATTAAAAGACGCTGAAATTTATCAGCGTAAAGCAATTGAACTCAATCCTGATTTCGCTCAGGCGCATTCCAATCTAGCAATCATCTTAAAAGATCTTGGCAAATTAAAAGACGCTGAATTATCTACTCGTAAAGCGATTGAACTAAAACCTGAATTAGCAGAGGCTCATTCCAATTTGGGAAACATATTGGTTGATCGAGGCAAATTAAAAGAAGCAGAAGTATCACTATGCAAAGCAGTTGAGATAGAGCCCGAAAACAAAACTATTAAAAATAATTTAATACAATTACTGGCTATATATCAACCAAAAAAGATTGATTCAAACAAACTATATGTAATAAATGAACAATTCACAAAAATAAATCTTTCATATCCAGAAAATATGATTATAACTGATAAAGAAGCAATACAAATATATAACGATGGACTAAAAATTTATAGAAAATATAATTTAAATTTAGGAACAGAGTTATCACAAGTATATAAAGCAAATGAAATTAATTTAAATTGTAAGAGGCATAAATTAATATTCAAGGAACATAAAGTAATTCCTGAATTTTGCTTTGGATGCTATAAGGTTCAGGTTGAAGTAGAGTCAATAGTTGAATTAATTAAACTATTTTTAATTTTCAACAAATTAAAACTTAGAAATAACAATACTAGAAAATCTATGATCGAACTCCGACCTAAGATTTTAGGATTTTATAAAGGACTAATATATTGTTTAAATCTAAATGAGGCATTAGAAATATCTAAAAAATTAAATATTCAAATTCAAAATAATATTAGATGTAATTTAATATCTAAAGTAAAAAGAGGTTGTTCTGAATATCCTCTAGAATTCCCACAATATAAAGAGATAAATACATCTGGAGAACAACTAATGAATTACAACGAAAACTGGAGAAGAATCGAAAAAAAAATAGATACAGGTACGAAAGAGTGGGGAAAGTCAAGCAAAAGTATTGAGGGATATAATTTAAATAACTTTCTTATAATGAGAAACTGGATAGCATATGCGCAAAAGATTGGAGATCAAAGTGTAAATAAAATTACTAATGAGCAAATAAAAGGACCTAAAAATTTCAAGTATTTGAACAGGGACTTTCATTGCAAACAAGCTAAGAATAAAACAATATAATCCCTCACTATAAAAACAACTTCCCAGAAGATCAAAAAAATTAAATCTACAATATTGGGAAATAATTGAATAGAATTATCCAAATATATTCAGTGATATATATCAGTCCTGAAATTCTAAAGTGACTTTATCATCATTCAAAGAGAATGCTATTTGTCTAAAAATAGTAAAATTAATTTAATTAATTAATTATATAACTAGATTTTTTAGATATGTACTTCCCAAGAAATAGTTCCATAGAAAATATTCATTCTAATCCCAGTATTTTACTCAAATAATGTCCTCTCAATTCTCTTGTGAAACCTGTTAAAAGGCATAGGAGAAATATTTGAGAAATTGATTTTCCTCTTATAAGATTACCTTAGAAATTGCGAAAATCATATTATATGCTGTTTCAATATAGAGATTTTGTCCCATTCTCCTACTTCTCTAAGTAGACAAATGCTTTTACTTCTCGCCCTATTAATTCAGTTCAAGAGATAAGGAAATTTCTAATAGAGTTGTAATTAATACTAAGATTTCAAGAAATAAAGAATAGAAGTAGCAAAATAAATGGCATAACCTAGTAAAAAATATCAAATGAGCAAAAAGTCCACTGAAATAAAAACATTCCCAGTTCCATTTGCTTCAATAGAAATTAAAGACAATTTTTCCATTTTTACTAATACTGCTTCGAAAAAGGAACTCATTCATCAAGCATTACACTTTCATTCACAAGGCAACATTTCAGAAGCAGAAAAAAAATATAGATATTGTATTAGTGAAGGGATCAAAGATCACAGAATTTTTTCAAATTATGGCTCAATCTTAAAATCCATTGGCAACTTAAAAAAAGCAGCATTATTACAAAGAAAAGCCATTGAGCTTAAGCCTGAATATGCAGAATTAAATTATAATTTGGGTAATACTTTAAAAGATCTTAGCAAATCACAAGAAGCAGAAATATTTCTACGCAAAGCAATTGAATTGAAGCCTAATT
>QBWA01000041.1 GCA_003283745.1 Prochlorococcus sp. AG-315-B03
ATCTTGTGAAGTTCTAATTTGTTGCTCAAGTGCTGATATCGCTGCTGATCTGACATTTGTGTTCTTTGATGTGGCTGCTTTCTTTAATGCATTTGGTGCTTCTGCTCCAATAAATGCTAAGCACCAAGAAGCAAGACCATATTGCATTTCAGAACATAAAGGGTTCTCTAAGATCATAATTAAATGATTTACCGCCGTTTCTCCGAAAATAGCAATTGCTCCGGCTGCTGAGCATTGAACTACTTGATCTTCATCTTTGATTAGTGCTTTAATTAGATAAGGTAGAGCCTTTGGATCTCCAACTAGTTTTAAAGTTTTAGCGGCAGCTCTTCTTTTTATGACGTTTTTACTTTTGAGCAGTGCATTTATAAGTTCAGGCAAGGCAGATTTGCCAATTTTTCCTAATTGTTCTGCGAAACTTCTTCTTGTTAGCCCATTTTGATCGCCAAGGCCAACAACTAATAGTTTTATATTATATTGAGTCGCCTCAAGTTCTCGTCCGTTTTGGATTTGATGTTTGAGGTCATCAATACGTTCTTTTTCTTTATCTTTTGGATTTAGTTGATTCCTAAGCTCATTATTCAATTGTTTTAATTCATTTTGAAAAGAGTTTATAATACATTGCTAAAATCATGTAGTTTTAGGAAAATGTTAAAGTCTTTCGAAAATTAAAAGAATAAATCCCCTATAATTACTTTTGTAAGGGATGTAGTATTTTAAGATAGACATAATCTATTATTAAGAGTGCAAAATAATCGATTTAATAATATTCCTAAAATAAGTAAGAATGATGCTTTAGATATAGTTGCAACACCAATATATAAAATCAATTTTTCGGGAGATTATTATAAGGCAGTTTTCCATTTAGGAAGTTACCCTAGCGAACAAACAGAAAATGCTCTTCTTGATTTCATTAAGTTAGATTATTTAGAGCTTGAATATAGAATAGCACGAAGAAAAGCCATTGAAATACTGGCTAAATTCGACTGCAAAAAAGCAATACCTATAATATCAGGTTTTCTGGGGAATGATGATCCTTACCTTGTTGAAACGGTAATCTGGTCATTAGGTGAGTTGAAATGTATTGATCTTAATATTGTTAATCAAATTACTTCGATGCTTTACAAACCAATTGGGAATAAAAGAATAGTTATACAAACCTTAGCTAAATTAGGTGTTTCAACTGAGATGGACATAATAAGGTCTTTTTCAGAAGATCTTAATTTAGAAAACTCAGTAAGAGGAGCTTCTATAGCTGCTTTGATGAAGTTGAATAATGATAATAGCAAATTTAACGAACTTAAGAATTTCTTGAGGTTACCTAATCAAAATGACCGACATTGTGCAGTTGAAGATATCATAAATTCAGGGAATATACTAATGCTACCTCCTGTTCTAAAAGCACCAGTTTCTCCATCTTTCAAAATTAGAGCAATAGATAAAATGTGGTGTTATGAAGAATTAATTATTCATGATTTAAACTTAATTGATCTACTAGATTCTACAATTCTAGATAATCCAATTGAAATTGATACTTTGGGAATTAATAATTTCAATAATGATATACTCTTTTTGATTGATCAACTTTTTCATACAGATTTTAATAGATGTTATTCCGCAATGAAGGCATTAGGTAATTTTGAACCAGATACTATTTTATATTACCTTAATAATAATTGGGATAGAGCTAGCAAAGATTATGGAGCAATTTATTTTTTCATTATTTCTTATAAAGTATTGATTCAAAAGGGTATTTATGATAAATCTATAGAGAGTAAAATAGATTATTTGTTGAGTAATAAATGGCCTGACTATATGAAATTTAGATCACCAACAATTCTTACTTGGAGTTATATAGATGATCCTAGATTCTTTAAACATTTTGCAAAATTTGCGGATGAAGAGTTGACACCATATTGGGTAAATAGATATAGTGCATTGCTTTCACTAGATCATAGAATAAAAGATTATAATACTAATTTACCTAAATTATTTATGAGTGATACTCATAGATTTGTTAGAGAAAAGGCTAAACAGATATTTTCTAGCGTTGACTAATTCTACTTAATCTCCTCAAGTTTATTTCATAACCTTGCTGACCAATTATCATCTATAAACTTATTGTATGAACTTATTTTCTTGAATTCTAATGGCCCATACTTTGATCCCCAAATCTTTTTATCAGTTTCTTTATTATACGCCGAATCTTCAGAAATCCAACTCGATTTATTTATTTTTATCTGACTTAATATATATATTGAAGTTCCTCTATTGGATGAACAGCAATTGTTGCCTGGCTTTATATTCCCAGTGTAGCTATCAGGAATAGTTTCTTTGAAATGCATTGAACATCCTTTTTTTTCTATTAGTTTTTCTTTGTATATATCTTTAAGTAGGTTTACATCTGAGCCAACACCTGAGTATCTCATTTGATTCTCAATTTTGTAATTATCTATTATAAAAGTGTTATTTTGATAAGATAACTTGTTGATACTTTGTCTATATGGTCTCCATGGAGAGTGATCATAAGACTGTTCAGAATAAAAGGCATGACATTTGAAATATTCCCATGATAATGGTAGAAAATAAATATTTATATTTGCAAATTTCCTTGGATTTTTAAGAGCTTGTTCTCTATTGCTAAATATTCCAGATATGGTTTTTGCAAATTTCAGCTTGTCCGTTATTGTCATTTTCTAAATTAGTTATTTATACAACGGACTTCAGAAGCATAAGAAGTCTGCAAGATAGCCTTTGAATCTGATGAACGAGTAACAGATGATCTACTTCGTAAATTATCAGATATAAACCATATTCTTTCTTCTGTTATTATTTTATTGTATTCTGAGTAAATAATTAATGTTCCATCATTAATTATTTTGTATGTTGATATTATTTGTAATGGCTCAGAATAACCATGACTTCTAATGATTTGCCCGTCAGAATTAGATGAAGCTAAAGGTATTAGTAAACTTTCTCCAGATGATTTTTCTTGACTTGAGTAACCATCCCAGTCACTTTTTGCTTCCCAACTTATGAGATATGGATTAGGAAAATCTTGACTAGTAATATGGTTTTCTCTCATTAATTTGACTACCCTTGGATCGTTTCCTTTTAAGCAGCTTATTTTAATTTTACTTCTAATTTCTTCAAACTCTTGAAATGCTAGCGAATGTCCGCTCCTCATTGACTTCCATTCCCCAACGCTTTTCAGGAAGAATTCTTCAATACTCATAAAACTCTCTTCTGAGTTGAGAAATCTTTATCAGAGTCAATACTATTGTAGTTTTTTCCTTGATGTTTTTAGATAACTGTTTTATAGGCTTTTCATTTGAAATTGGTAGACTAATAGTCATAATTTTCCATTAGTTACTTTAACTATTTTCCGTGGAATAGTTATCCTAGTTTAGGCAGTTATCGCTAGTAGCGAAAGCCTTTGTTATGTTTCTTACCCCTAAGAAATCTCTAGTTTTAAAACCAATTGGAGAATTCCAACCTCTCATATATGGAACTATATCCTCTCCAAAGACCTCATTATATTCATTAGAATCTATTAACCAATCTACATGATTATCAATTCCTTCCTCCTTTAATATAATTGAGCTTTTAATATTTTCCTTTTGATTTTTTGTTGGTCTACCTAAAATGTGTTTGTAGCTTAGCTGGATATATTTATATTGACTTGTTTGATCAAAAAAACATGACCGATAAAAATCAGATTTGCAAATTTGTCTGATAAATTCTTTAATTGTAATATCTCCGTTCCGTAGCCTCCTCTCGATATCAATAGGCCTTTCGGAATCCATTGCTAATATATTTCCAAACACTTGCCTGTACGAAGCATTAATAGCTATGAGCAATGATTCATCATCATTAGGTGCAAATGTTTTATTATGAGATGAATCAATTTTTTCTAATTTAAATGCTTTCATATTCTGATTGTCAAATAAAGGATTATTCAATTCAAGTTTTGATTTTGATGTCGTAGTGAAATTATCTTTTTTACCTGGCATACATGCTCCTCTAATATGTAAATTGTATGTTGTTTTATTATTGCCAGATATTCTTG
>QBWA01000042.1 GCA_003283745.1 Prochlorococcus sp. AG-315-B03
CAGGAATTCTGTAAATAAAATTCAAGTCATTTAATTCTCTACAGACGAAGAAATAAATTGATCCTTATAGAAATTAATACTTTAATGTTGATAGATAAATATAGCGATTAATTGGATTTTAATAAAGATATTGCAGCTATTTTGCCAAACTTGAGATTCAATACTATTACTTAGCCCTCGAAAATCTTGGAATAACTGTATGTATTTTTGATGTTTGTCTCAATTTGCTGTTTGGGTGCTTTGGGATCACTAGCTCGCAGGTTCGAATCCTGTCGCCCCGATATGAGAGGGACTGGTTTTTAGTTAGTCTCTTTTTTAATGGAAGTGAGACTGGGATTTCAGCGGGATCCCTAGTGTAAATACTTGCTTGTGATTGCAATGTTTAAGCTCCTGTTCTTTATCTCTGAAACAGATCAAGAACAAAAGACTGAATGTAACAAATAATACATTCAAGCAAGTAATGTTCAGGGTGAACCTTTTGTGAATTATATATGGCAATTATGTATCAAATAGACCATTTTTCATTTTGCTGCGAAATCGTATCCGAAGAATAGGAATTGCTCTGCTTGTCGTGCCAGTAATTCAACTTCTTAGTGCTGTAGTTTTACCTGTTAATGCAACTGAATCCAATCTTTCAGCGGCAGACAATACTTTGATCTTGACTTCTTCGGCGTTGGTTTTGTTGATGACACCTGGTTTAGCCTTCTTTTATGGAGGTTTTACTCAAGCTAAGAATGTACTCAACACAATGGCAATGAGCTTTGTGATGATGGGAATAGCAACTCTTGTTTGGACAATAGCTGGTTTCAGTCTTGCTTTCTCTGATGGAGGAACTTCTAATTCATTTATAGGTAATCCAACAACCTATGCATTTTTAGAGAATCTTCCAAGTAAATGGGGAGATCTGCAAATCCCTGGGCTGAGTTTCGCGCTTTTTCAAGGTATGTTTGCAATAATCACTCCTGCATTAATTTCTGGAGCTCTTGTAGAAAGAATTAGTTTCCGTTTCTGGTGCTTATTTACTCCTATTTGGATTTTGTTTGTCTATGCTCCTCTCGCACATATGGTTTGGGGTGGTGGTTTTCTTGGTAAAGATTTGGATTTTGCAGGAGGGACAGTTGTTCATATAAGTTCTGGCGTATCAGCTTTAGTTCTTGCCGGATTGATAGGTTCACGTACTAATTGGCCTAAAGGTATAAAGCCTCCAAATGATATAACTCAGATTTTGATAGGAACGGGTTTACTGTGGTTTGGATGGTTTGGATTCAATGGTGGTAGTCAATTAAGTGTTGGTGGCGCAGAACTTCCTTTTACTACAACTCATGTTTCAGCTGCTGCTGGATTAGTTACTTGGGCTTTGATTGAGGCTTGGAGAGATGGAAAAGCTACTGCGGTAGGCATGGCGACTGGTGCAGTAGCTGGTTTGGTAGGTATAACTCCAGCGGCTGGTTTCGTGAGTCCAGCAAGTGGAATGTTGATTGGTGCTATTACTTCTAGTCTCTGTTATTTATCAGTTCAGGTCAAAATCAAGTTATCTTTTGACGACTCACTGGATACTTTTGCTGTTCATGGTGTTGGCGGTACAGCAGGAGCTCTCCTGACTGGATTATTTGCTAAATCAGACTTAATCTCATCTCACCCTGCAGGATTAGTACTTGTAGAACAAGGCCGAATAGGATTAATTCTTGGACAATTACAAGCGGTTTTAATTGCATATGGAATAGCTGCTTTGGGAACTTTAATAATCGCTCTTTTCTTGAAATCACTGGGTTGTAATTTTAGAGTAAATAAAAGTGATGAAGATTCTGGACTAGATATTTCAGAGCATGGTGAAGAGGCTTATATAGAGAGAACAGGTTCCCCAAACGTATTATAGTTTTTAGGAGGGTTTCTTATTCTGAACATCTCAGCCATTTTCCTGTTAAAGCAAAGTATCCAATAGCTCCAATAATTAAACCAAAAGCAAACAGATTTGGAACGATTCCACCAATAATCTGAGCCTCTACAAAAGTAAGGAAAGTAATCACAACAAGAACTCTTGCCCAGCTGTCAGCAAAGTTCATTTAGCCCATTCCTGGAATAGCAAAGGGAAGCTTATCGCCTACTGCTATTAAATATTTTTGAACAGCTGGGATACGCAATAAAGCCAAAGGGGCAACGATGTTTAGCACGATCCAAGCCCCACCAATCATGGGAGCCCATTTACCAAACTTTTTAAGAAATCCCTTTTGTTCTGTTTCGTTAGCCATCGAGTCTCTCTGCGTAATCTATTAGAACTTCTGCAATCTTATGCGGTGGAATTTGTTCTTGATATTCTTACATAAATCGAAAAACTTATTTAGTAACTCTTGCATTGGTTCAGGGGGGGCGGGTTCCTTCAGACATTAGTCGTAGATTTTTTATTCTTTCTAGCAGTTACCACAAGTTTCAACATGAAAAAGGACTGACTTTGGTCAGTCCTTTTTCTTTAATTAGCCATCATATAAAAAAGAAATCCTGCAAGAATTGTTAGCTTTGCTCCAATACCGTAAGCAATTATCTTTCCAAATCTTGAGCCCCTGGAATAATCAGACCAGTGATTATCGGCCTTATCACTTACAGTCATTTCTAAATAGTGTGAAAGTTTTAGCGAGAAAAGGAAGGTGCTATTGAGTACAACTCCCTTAACTCTGATTGGTTCTCTACTTCGGGAACCAACGTTTAAAAAATATATCTAGGAATTCTTGTTAGCTAAAGGGCGGTTGAGGTAGGGCTAACCAGCACATAAAGACCAGAAGCCTTGGGAATAAAGACATGTAACTATTCAGGAGATCCCTCTTAGATCCCAGTCTCATCTTCCCCTTAAAAAAGACAGGTTTCCCCAGCCTGTCTTTTTTAAGGGGCAAGTGAGAATCGGGCCCATTGGGCCATCTAGAGTAAATAAAAGTAAGTAATAGCAAGACTTTGTGTCTTTTGTGGGCCTTCTTTACAAAAAAAAGACTGAGCTAAGTCAGTCCTAAAGAAATTAGGCAGGGGAGTCTAAAAAAGTTAGAGTTCTTTAGCTAAAAGTTCAATATATTTTTTCAAGGTGTATCCATGAGAATCATCCTCACCTTTAACAATAGGAATATCATCCACAAGGTCAATATTATGTCCTGCCATTAGTTCCTTCACTCTTGCATTAAACCAATCTTTAAGAGGTTTCTCTATTGTGTCTTTCTGGTGCTGAGACCATAGATAACTATCAAAAGCTTTTACTGCATCTTCTCTGCTCCAATTTGGCAGTCCTATGAAGTGATTCTTTACTGGACAATCTTTCCTATTTATAAAGTGCTTTTTAGCTGTCTTAGACATTCCTCGTACATACCGTTTTTGATTCTTTACACCTCCAACGTTTTCTTCAAGTGCATCTTCAGCTAGTGTATTTTTAACTAACAACTGACCTGCTTTATTTTCGTCTTTGAGTTTAACCTCTCTCCTCACATCCTTTTGGCCTAAGACTTGTATTGGATCCATAGCTAGTTAGCATCTATAGGTTCATTGAATTGTGACTAGAAAATCTTCGAATACCTTTTCCAGTAACTAATCACAGAATCAGGAATAGGTTTATTAAAGGATCTTTAGACGAAAGTGCTTCAAATATTATTTTTACCCCCTATTCCCGTTTAGACCGAATTTGTTTAACTTCCGCAGCATTTACTTATTCAATAAGATCAATCTTGAAAACGATATCTTTGCAGTTTTCTGCTTCATTATCAGACCCTGCTATTGCTATACCCACATTTGCTTTCAAAATCTTTTAGAGGTTATCCAGTTGTCTTCATAGCAGCTTTGCAATTATTTAAAACAGTTCCATAAAAC
>QBWA01000043.1 GCA_003283745.1 Prochlorococcus sp. AG-315-B03
GTAGAATTTTCCTGATGAAAAGTCTTAAAGTCTCTTCCATAAGCATCTATATTTTGTCCCAAAAGAGTTATCTCTTTGTAACCACTTTTTGCTAATTTCTCTATCTCAGATTTAATTGACTCTGGAGTTCTTGATTGTTCTTTACCTCTTACTGAAGGAACTACACAATATGTACAACGTTCATTACATCCATAAATGATATTTACCCATCCGCAAATCGAACTATCTCTTCTAGGGGTGGTTATATCCTCAAGTATAAATTGTTCTTCTGTTGCTAGAACTTGTTGGCCACTGTCAACTTGATTAAGCAAACTCTCCAGCCGATTTGCATGTTGAGGTCCCATTAGAAGATCTATTTCAGGAACTCTTCTTAAAAGAGCTTCACCTTCCTGTTGCGCTAGGCAACCTGCAACGATAATTTTTAAATGTGGCAATAATCTTTTTCTGATTGCCTGTCTTCCTAGGTAGCTATAAACCTTTTGCTCGGCACTATCACGAATAGTACATGTGTTATAGAGAACTAAATCAGCCTTAAGTTCTTCTTCTGCGAGGTGATATCCCATTTCTTCAAGTATGCCCGACATCCTTTCTGAGTCGGCTTTGTTCATTTGACATCCAAAGGTGGTAATCCAATAGCTACCTTTAGAGTTATTAATAGGTTCTTTTATCCTTTTTTGTAGTTGGGCTGTTGTCATTGTGAACCTATATTTTTTCTTTGAACTAAAAATAGTTTAGAGAATTTATAAATAGGATTAAAAAAAGAATTTCAAGGGCGAGTGAGGGGATTCGAACCCCCGGATGGCGGCACCACAAGCCGCTGCCTTAACCACTTGGCGACACCCGCCTCATAATGAGAATCTACCAAATTTTTGTCATTTTAAGTTTTTAAAATGACTTTGCTAAATATCTACCTTCTTATTCTAACTGGAAATTTTCTTGAATTATCACTTTTTGTATGTTGATCACAACGCATTTCTAAGATATTAAAGTTACTGTAAATTTGAAAGCCTTGAAAAGAGGCTTTGGATTTGGGGATCTTAATTTTAGGTGACTTTCGAAAAAGAAGAACTTTTTGCAACTACTCAAGCATCAGGATGCTTAGATGTTTTGGTGCCCAGATGTTTGATTGGGGATGGAGCAAATATTTATGGGCTACCAGTTGATTTGGAGGGTTTGTGTTCGATTCGACTCTCCTGGAAAGATGGAAAAATTTCTTCAATCAAAGGGATACCTGAAGACTCTAAGACCCCTAATGAGATTCTCTTGCCTAGATTTGTAGAGCCTCATGCTCATATTGATAAGGCATTTACATGGAATCGTTCTCCTAATTTAAGAGTTAGTTATGATGGTGCTCTTGAAGCAAATTTGAGAAATTATGAAGCTAGATCCGAGGAGGACTTGCGTTGTAGCTCGGAAAAATCATTAGATCTAGCCTTTTCAAATGGAATCAGAGCAATACGCTCTCATATTGATAGTTTTGGAAAAAATGCCCTCAAAGATTGGGATCTTCTAGGGGACGTTAGAAAAAAATGGCAAGAAAAAATTCTCTTGCAATATGTAGCTCTAGTTCCATTGGCTTTTTGGGAGACATATGATGGTGAACTTTTGGCTAAAAGAGTTGCATTTTCTGGAGATCTTTTAGGAGGAGTCGTTGCACCACCTTATAACAAGAAAAAAACTTTTAAATCTTTAGTACATTTAATTCAACTTGCAAATCAGCTTGATTGTGATATTGATCTTCATATTGATGAGTCTCAATCAAGTGCAGCAGCAGGGTTGAAATTACTTTTGAAAGCATTAGAGCAAGTTGACAATAAGGTATCAATAACTTGTAGCCATTTGAGTAGCATGGCTCTATTAGGTCAACAAAAATTATCCCAGTTGGCGGCAAAATTGTATCGCTACAAAGTAAATGTAGTAGCTTTGCCGCTTACTAATTCTTGGTTGCTAGGAAGAAAAGATCGTTCTACGTTGATTAAACGCCCATTAGCCCCTATTTTTGAATTGCAAAAAGCTGGAGTAGTTGTAGCTGTAGGAGGCGACAATGTGAATGATTCTTGGTTTCCTCTATCAAGTTTTGATCCGATTAATTTGATGGCCTTTTCAATGTTAATTGCTCATTTATCACCATGGGATAGATTGGGACTTTCACCATTTGCTACCTCTGCGGCACATTTGCTCGGTCTTGATTGGAAGGGGGATTTAGCAATAGGAAGTCCTGCTGATTGGGTGTTGTTAGATTCAAATAGTTGGGTGGAAGCATTATCATGCAAGCCTAAAAAAAGAGTAGTAGTTAAGGGAGAACTCCTTGGATTAAATTCTTAAAGAAAAACTCGAAATTTATTGATTTCCTCTAATGACTCAGAAGTACGAAATAGAAAAAGTTAAAAGCGAGCTCAAATTAGTTGCCGATTTGGAGCTTTATCAGAAATCTTCGGACTTAAAAAGGCTGTCTAAAGATTTTTATGATTATTCTCCGATACTAAATAAGCAGTTGAAGAATTGTATCGCTGAGATAGTGGTTCGTCCCCTATCAGTAAATGCAATTATTAATACAGCCGAGATTTGTAGTAAATATTCTGTTCCTTTGACCTTGAGAGGTTCAGGAACAGGGAATTACGGGCAATGTGTCCCTCTGAAAGGTGGAATAGTGATGGTTATGTCTGGTCTTCGTAAGATAAGAAATTTCAATAAAGAAGCAGGAGAAATAACTGTTGAAGCGGGTTGCCTACTGAGAGACATTAATGAAGTATTGATTGACTATGATCGGCAATTACGCTTGCTCCCAAGCACCTGGAGAAGCGCATCAGTTGCTGGTTTTATTGCTGGAGGGTCGGGAGGTATAGGCTCTGTTAGGTGGGGCTTTTTACGAGATCCTGGGCATTTAAAAGAACTCGAAATAATAACGCTAGAGGACTCTCCTCAAAAATTGAAGTTATTGGCAGATGATGCAGAAGCTTTGAATCATGCCTATGGAACTAATGGGATAATTACTGCATTAACAATAACAACAACCCCTTTGGTTAAATGGCATGAAGTTGTTGTCGATTGTTTGGAATGGACTCAAGCAGTGCAACTATTAAAAAAAATCAATTGCGCTGCACTTGATCTCTATTTGGCGACTCTATTAGAGAAAGAGATTGTTGATAGACTTCCTCACTGGTGTGGCAAGCCAGAAAATAAACATAGAATTTTACTCTTGGTTGCACCCGATGGTGTGAGTACAATTCGACGACTTTCAAAATTAAGTAATGCAGATTTCTATGATCTTGGTTCTGAAAACCTAAAGGCTGGAACAGGCTTACGAGAATTATCTTGGAACCATACAACTTTGCATATGCGCAGCCTGAATCCTAATTGGACATATTTGCAAATGCTTCTTCCTCAACCTGAGTTAGAGATGATGCAAATACTTAAGACTGAGTGGGGTGATAATCTTCTTTGGCATATAGAATGCGTTCGTCAGAATGGTGAGCAAAGAATGGCTTCTTTGCCAGTCGTGAATTGGCAGGGGGAAGAATCAATGAACGAGTTGATAAGTCGTTGCAAAGATTTGGGAGCTGTAATTTTTAATCCACATACAACAACTGTTGAGGATGGAGGCCTTGGTGTGATTGATTCTGGTCAAGTACAGGCCAAGAGGAACTATGACCCAAAAGGCCTCCTTAATCCTGGAAAACTTAAAGGATGGTTGATGAATAGTGACCTTTCCTAGATGAATTTTCTAGTATAATTAAATCAACTATCAAGTAGTTGCTTATCAAACAGATCGCCTATTAAATATAGTGATCCTGCGATAACAGGTGGAG
>QBWA01000044.1 GCA_003283745.1 Prochlorococcus sp. AG-315-B03
GCCGGAATAGGTTTTGGTGAAAGTGTACATATACCAGCTGCGAAATTTAATAAAAATATAGATCTAATTGGGTTGTGGCATCCTACGGAAGAAAAAACTCAGGCGGCTTGTAAAAGACATGATTTAATTCCATACTCTAACTGGAAAGAACTTATTAATGATCCAATAATTGAAGGTATAATTATAGCGACACCACCAAGTCCAAGATTCGATTTATCTATTCAAGCACTTGAAGCTGGTAAACATCTTTTACTAGAAAAACCAACTTCAATAAATGCTGATCAAGTTAAAGATCTTCAAAGAATAGCACTTAGAAAAAATTTAAAAGTAGCTGTGGATTATGAATATCGAGCAGTACCTTTGTTTCTTCAAGCAAAGCAAATTATTACTCAACAAAATTTAGTCAACCCATGGTTTGTAAAACTTGATTGGTTAATGAGTAGTAGAGCTAATCCTGAGAGACCTTGGAATTGGTATTCCGACGAGAAAGAAGGAGGTGGCGTCCTAGGAGCACTAGGAACACATGCAGTAGATATTCTGCATTGGCTTATTGGACCAACTCACTCAGTAAGTGCTCTAAATTCAACATCAATCAAAGAAAGGAAATGTCCAATATCTGGAAGGTATAAAACAGTTACTAGTGAAGATGTAAGTATTTCACAATTACAATTAAAAACTATCAGTAACAATTTAATTCCAGCGCAACTAAATCTATCTGCGGTAACAAAAGAGAGTAGAGGATTTAGTTTAGAAATCTATGGCGAGAACGGAACACTATTTCTTAGCAGTAATAATCAAAAGGATTATGTCCATGGATTCAGTCTATGTTTTACAAAGAAAGGAGATAAACCTAAAAATATTCAGCCAGATCAAGATTACTCACTATCAAAGACATGGACTGACGGCAGGATAGCTCCAGTAGCAAGGATACAAAAATGGTGGTCTCAAAGCATCAGAGACGAAACACCCATAATTCCTGGTTTAGTTGAAGGTTTAGCAAGTCAAACAGTTTGCGACAAAATAAAAGAATCAAATGCAAATGGTATGAAAATTAAAATCAATTAAAGACCAAATAAAAATTCCCAAACGACAAAACAACTGATCTAAGAAAAGATTAATGTCTATAAAAACATCAATTTCAAGCTAAAAATTCGAAACAAGGTGTAAAAACTAAAAAAAAGGGGCCTTCCATGTGGAATAATCTTAACAAATTTTTAATTGCATAAATGGCACTCTCGTACTACGCAGAAGAATTAAAGAAAACAGCAAGTGCAATAGCTTCCTCTGGTAAAGGGATTCTCGCAGTTGATGAGTCAACAGCAACAGTTGGTAAAAGGCTTGCTTCAATAGGTGTAGAAAATACCGAAGAAAATAGAAAAGCTTATAGAGGTATGCTTTTCACGACAGAAGGTCTTGGAAACTACATAAGTGGAGCAATTCTTTTTGAAGAAACACTTTTCCAAAATCACCCTGATGGTGAGCCAATGGTTAAGAAGCTAGAAAAGATTGGTGTCATTCCTGGAATCAAGGTTGATAAAGGTCTTAGACCTTTATCTGGTGGTCATGATGTAGAAACATTTTGTTCTGGATTAGATGGACTAGTAGAAAGAGCAGCTGACTACTATGCACAGGGAGCAAGGTTTGCGAAATGGAGAGCAGTCCTTCAAATAACAAATGATGGATGCCCTTCCAAACTTTCAATCCGTGAAAATGCATGGGGATTAGCGAGATACGCTAGATCTGTTCAAGAGTCAGGTTTAGTTCCAATTATTGAGCCAGAAATACTTATGGATGGTTCTCACAGTATTGAAAAAACCGCCGCCGTTCAAGAAGAAGTAATTAAAGAGGTTTATCTTGCTTGTCAAACTAATGGCGTACTTCTAGAAGGTACTCTTCTCAAACCTTCAATGACTGTTCAAGGAGCTGAGTCTTCAACGAAAGCAGACCCTCAGAGAGTAGCTGAAATGACTATTAGGACGATGGAACGTTGTGTTCCTGCAAGCGTTCCTGGAATTACTTTCTTGTCAGGTGGCTTAAGCGAAGAAGCAGCATCAGTATATTTGAATCTTATGAATAAGATTGATCGTAAGGCAAAGTGGAATGTTTCATTCTCATATGGAAGAGCCTTACAACATTCATGCCTAAAGGCATGGAAAGGTTCTAATACAGAAGCAGGACAAAAGGCTCTTATAGCAAGAGCTCAAGCAAATTCAGAGGCTTCAAAAGGAGCTTATGTTGCAGGTTCTCAACCATCATCAGACGAGAAATTATTTGTAGCAGGCTACAAGTACTAAATTAAAATTCAGAAAAAAGCAGTTATTTTAAAAATAGCTGCTTTTTTTATGAATATTTATCTATTTAGGATAAAAGAGAACTAAGAATTAACTTTCCATCAATTGCACCTAAAGAACTATCACAAGCTCTTTCAGGATGAGGCATCATACCCAAAACATTACCTCTTTTGTTTGTAATACCGGCGATATCATTTATTGATCCATTTGGATTATCTTTATATCTAAAAGCAATCGAATCTTCATCTTGGAGTTTATTTAAAGTTTCTTCACTACATTGATATCTACCCTCACCATGGGCAATAGGAAGAGAAATACAATCATCATTAATATAATTTCTCAACCAGAATGATCTTGAACTCGAAATAGTTAACTTTGTACTATCACAGATGAAATTTAAATCTTTATTTCTTGTTAAGGCTCCTGGTAAAAGACCAAGCTCAGTCAGTATCTGAAAACCATTACAAATACCAAGTACTTTTCCACCTTTATCAACAAAAGAGATCAATGACTTTAAGACAGGAGCAAAACTTGCGATAGCTCCACAGCGTAAATAATCTCCATAACTAAAACCCCCTGGAATTACTACGGCATCAAGACCTTCTAAATCAGTGGTTTCATGCCAAAGGAACCTAGTTTTAATACCTAAGCAACCTTCAGTAGCCCATCTAACATCTCTATCACAATTTGATCCAGGGAAAACAATAATTCCAATAGTCATGATCTTTTAATTAATTTGTGCTGATTGTTCATCCTTAAATTCCATATTCCAATCTTCAATTACAGGGTTTGCTAGCAACCTGTCACTTAAAAGCTCAATTTTCGATCTTGCCTCGTCTTTATTAATAGCTTCAACTTCAAGTTCTATAGATTTGCCTATTCTTAGTTGAGTAACACCCTCTATACCTAATCTTTTAGTGGCAGATCTTGTCGCCTCACCAGCAGGGTCTAGAACTGAAGGTCTCAAGTGAACAAAAACTCTTGCTTTAAATAAAGACACGATTTAAAAAAGTTTAATGAAGGTATGCTTTTTCATTGGTGAGTTAATTCAGAAAAAGCTTATAAATTTATAATAGATTAAAAATAAATTATTTCTAATTAATCATTGACTTTCTCACTTACTACTCCTCTGCCTAGACATTTCAAACATGTGTGATAGCAATTAGGCTTTGTTTTCATATAGCCAATTCCACCACATTGCTCGCAATTAGTCATAGAGAATGAACTGGAAAAAGTTTTTGTTTTCTTTTCTTGAGTGTTGGAGATTACAGAATTCACAAGAAATCTAACAATAGATAAAATTAGGTCTTAATGGTTAATTTGTTTTTTTT
>QBWA01000045.1 GCA_003283745.1 Prochlorococcus sp. AG-315-B03
AAACTTTTTTATCGAATTTTACTTTTTGAGAATATTCTTAAAAATAAAAGTTTCTTTTCTACCTTTTTTATTGCTACATAAGTATCAAAGTAATATTTTAAGAGTATTGATACGTAGTTATCTTTTCTTTCCTTAAAGGCTAAATTTACATCTATGAATACTAGTTTTTCTGTACCTGAACCATTGCCTCAGTTAATGAAAGTTGCTGAGGAAGTTAAGAAGGCTTCCATCTCTCTTGGTCAAGCTACTAACGAAGAAAGATGTAATGCTTTGATTAATATGGCTAAAGCCTTAAGTGATAAAAGTTCAGAAATTTTAGAAGCAAATTTAATTGATCTTGAAAGATCATCAGATGAAGGGCTTGGTAAATCTCTAATTTCTAGACTTCAGTTAAACGAAGCGAAGCTACAGGGTTGTATTGATGGTGTCCTCAAAGTTTCTGAACTATCAGATCCGGTTGGGAAAAGACAACTTCATAGAGAGTTGGATGAAAGATTGATCCTTGAACGAGTGACAGTCCCCTTAGGAGTATTGGGTGTTATTTTTGAGTCAAGACCTGATGCTTTAATACAAATTGCTTCTCTTGCTATTCGGTCTGGAAATGGAGCCTTATTGAAAGGTGGAAGTGAGGCAAGAGAAACAAATCAAGCCATAATGCAAGCATTTGTTGGTGGATTAAGTAATTCAAGTATTGGCGCAGGAGCTTTGTCTTTGCTTACTACACGTCAAGAAAGCTTAGGGTTGCTTCGTTTGGATGGCTTAGTAGATTTAATTATTCCAAGAGGCAGCAATGAACTAGTTCGCTTTATTCAAGATAATACACGTATACCTGTACTAGGTCATGCCGATGGAATATGCCATCTATATGTAGATTCTTCTGTAGATATTGATCAAGCTATTAATTTGGCTCTTGATAGTAAAATCCAATACCCTGCTGCTTGTAATGCAATAGAGACGTTGTTAATTCATGAAGATATCGCGGATTTATTTTTACAAAAAAGTTTACCAATGTTTTCCAATGCAGGAGTTATTCTTAGAGGTGATAAAAAGAGTCAATCTTTGGGAGTTGAGAATCCTGCAACTGATTCGGATTGGGCTACAGAATATTTGGATTTAATACTTTCAATAAAAATTGTTAGCAACTTTGATGAAGCCATGGAACATATACGTAAATATAGTTCTCGTCATACAGAAGCAATCGCGACTACTGATAAGGCAGTTGCGGAGAAATTTCTTTCATCAGTTGATAGTGCTGGGGTCTATCACAATTGTTCCACCCGTTTTGCAGATGGTTTTCGTTATGGATTTGGTGCGGAAGTTGGGATAAGCACTCAGACTCTTCCCCCAAGGGGACCAGTTGGATTGGAAGGACTGGTTACTTATCGTTATTTTATAAGAGGTGAAGGTGATCTTTCCAAGGATTTTGTTTCTGGGAGTAGAACTTTTTCTCATAAGGATTTACCATTATGAATTCTAAAAAGAATTTAAGCGCGATTCATATAAAAAATATAAATATTTGGGCCCATGTAGGCGTTCTAGAAAAAGAAAGACTACATGGACAAAGCTATTTAATTGATATTAGCTTCTGGCTAGATTTAGAGGAGTCTTCACGACTTGATGAATTAAACAAGTCTCTTGATTACAGTGTAGCTATTAAAGCTATTCAAAAACTTTCATTTGAAATTAATTGTTTAACTATAGAATTTTTCAGTGATCAGATACTCAATACTTTAGAATCTTTATATGGATCTATTCCTATGATGCTGGTACTTCAAAAATGCTCCCCTCCAATAGCTGGATATACTGGAAGTGTTTCAATCGAAAAAAAAAGAAACTTTTCTATTTTATTAAATAATTGAACTTAAAACAAAGACCAATTGTTCTTGTTCATGGTTTATGGAATACACCAAAATTATTCGAAAAGCTAATTGCGAAAATTGATCATGAAAATTTTCAATTGTATACCCCACACTTGCTGCACGAATTTGGAAGAATATCTCTTCAGAGGTTGGCAAGAGATCTTAACGATCAGATAATGAATTTAGTAGGTCCAGAATTAGATATAGATTTAGTAGGTTTCTCAATGGGTGGAATTGTTAGTAGGATTTGGTTGCAAAATTATAATGGCTTTAACAGAACGAAAAGATTTATTAGTATTGGGAGCCCTCATAATGGTACTTTTACCGCTCAGTTTGTTCCTTCCAGTTTGTTCCCTGGGATTGCTGATATGAAAAGAGGAAGTAGTTTATTATCTCAATTAAATGACGATGTAAGTTCTCTTGTTTCTATTAGGTGTAAAAGCTTTTATACAAAATGGGATTTAATGTCATTCCCCGGATGGCAGTCAAAGTTAGCAATAGGAACTTCCGAAAAATTACCTGTGCTTACACATAAAGGATTGATAACTAATCCTGCTTCACTAGATATTTTAGCTCAAGAAATTTTTATAAATGTTACTTAAGTCCACAATGTCTTATGAGTGCCTCAGTAGAGGGGAGCCTTCCTCTGAATTGCTGAAATAATTGATTAGGTGAACGACTACCTCCAAGACTAAGAATAGAATCACGATATTTTATGCCAATCTTTCGCACTTTGTCTTTATTTGAAAGACCTACTTCTTCAAATGCTGCGAAAGCATCTGCGCTTAGCACTTCAGCCCACTTGTAAGAGTAATAACCTGCAGCATAACCACCAGCAAAAATATGATTGAAGGCACAAAGAAATTGATCTTCAGGGATTGGATCTATAACTGTTGTTTTTATTGCAATTTGACGTCTTAGTTGGTCTGGGGAAATTGCCGAATTCTTCTCCCACTGGCTATGTAACTTTAGATCTGTGAGTGCAAAATGTACTTGTCTTAAAGTTGAAAGACCTGAATTAAATGTCCTGCTTAGGCGAAGCTTTTTTATTTCTTTCTGTGGTAATGATTCCTTTGTCTCCCAATGTGTTGCTATTTCAGAAATTGTTTGATCTTCTAAACACCAGTTTTCCATAAATTGACTGGCTAACTCAACTGCATCCCACTCAACATTATTTATGCCAGCAGCTTGTGGATAATCTACAGTAGTTAGCATATGTTGTAGGCCATGACCAAATTCATGGAAGAGTGTCTCAACTTCTTCAAAGCTCATTAGGCTTGGTTTGTCTGAAAGAGGAGGCGTTTGGTTGCAGACTATATAGGCTACTGGAATAACGATGTTATTCTTGGTTTTATTATGCCTGGATAAACATTCATCCATCCAAGCACCACCCCTTTTAGTCGAAGGTCGACTGTAAGGGTCTAAGTAAAAAGAAGCTATGTTGTTTCCATCTTTATTTTTAACGTTAAAGAAACGAACATCTTCATGCCATATCGGAACCTCTTCGTGCGTTTCTTCAATTGTTATTTCAAAAAGTCTATTGCATAAATTAAATAGACCTTTAAGAACTTGGTTTAAGGGGAACCAAGCTCTCAGTTTCTCTTGGTCGAGGTCGTACTTTTCTTTTCTTAACAGCTCAGAGAAATAATTTATATCCCATGGAGCTAGCTCAAAGTCATCGGATTCACCATTCCTTTTGGCACAATCAAGTAGTTTTTTAATCTCAACCTTCGCATAA
>QBWA01000046.1 GCA_003283745.1 Prochlorococcus sp. AG-315-B03
ACAAAGTAGCTTTTGTAAAAAGAATGAATCTGAAATACAAAAATATAACAGTTATTTGTTCTAATCCAGGAGCTAAATTATTCAATGATATTTGGAATCAACGAAAACCAAACAATAATAAGACTACTCATGAAGCAATAGAAAAAAAAGAAATTCTTCCGAAGATTCAAATCATTAAACAAGTAGAGACCTTGTCACTCGATAGTAATTTTGAGCTTACTTTCATTCCAGCTCCTACAGCTCGTTGGCCTGGTGGACTAATTGTTTTCGAAAAGCAAACTGGTTTATTGATGAGTGATAAATTATTTGGTGCACATGTCTATGAAGAACAATGGGCTGAGCTAAATGGTAGTAGTACAGAAGAAGAAAGAAGACATTACTTCGATTGTCTCATGGCACCTATGTCTCATCAAGTCAATAGTATTATCGAAAAATTTGAAGAATTTGAGATTGATACAATAGTACCTGGACATGGACCTGCAATCAGCGGTAGTTGGAGAAGTTTATTAAATAACTACCAAAGATGGGGAGAAAGCCAAAAATACAGCAACTTAAGAGTTGCTCTATTATTTGCTAGTGCATATGGAAATACTGCTGCAATTGCTGATGCAATCGCGAGAGGAATTAGTAAAACAGGAGTCAAAGTTCAAATTATTAATTGTGAATTCACCTCATCAAATAGCTTGGTCAAGGAAATTCGCAAAGCAGATGGATATTTAATTGGATCGCCAACATTAGGTGGACATGCGCCCACTCCCATCGTTTCGGCACTTGGTACACTTCTAGCTGAGGGAGACAGAACAAAGCCTGCTGGAGTCTTTGGAAGTTATGGATGGAGTGGTGAAGCTCTTGATTTACTTGAAAAAAAATTAAAAGATGGAGGCTTTAATTTTGGTTTCGAGCCTATAAAAATCAAATTTAGTCCTGATCCTTTAATGATCAAAAAGCTTGAAGAAACAGGCATCCAATATAGTAAGAAATTAATTAATACAAAATTACGTCAACAAAGAAAAGCTAATGTTGGTCTTAATACAAGTAAAAGTGATCCAACAATTAATGCCTTAGGAAGAGTGGTCGGATCACTGTGTATCTTGACTGCTCAAAAAGGTAATGAAGATAATCTCCTTAGCGGAGCTATGGTAGCAAGTTGGGTTAGTCAAGCAAGCTTTTCTCCACCTGGTATTACGATTGCAGTAGCAAAAGAAAGAGCTGTAGAAAATTTACTTCATACAGGTGACAGCTTTGCTTTAAACATTTTAGAGCAAAACAACCACCAAAGTCTCCTTAAACAGTTTCTTCAATCCTTTAAACCTGGGGATAATAGATTTGCCGGTCTTGAAATCAAGTTAAGTCCAGGCAAGCAACCATTATTAAATGAAGCTTTGGCTTGGTTAGAAGGTACAGTTAATCAACGAATGGAATGTGGAGATCATTGGCTAATATATGCTGAGATTAAACATGGAAAAGTCATCAAAAAAAATGGAGTAACAGCAGTTCACCATCGAAAAACAGGAGCGAGCTACTAACCCATTGAAATAAGGGCTTAAATCCATAAATACATCCATCCTAATTAATTATGTCTAATAAAAATCTTCTCGTGATCACTGCAAGTAATGGTGAAAATCTCAAACTAGCTGAAAGATTTTTAATCGCAGGGAAAAAACTAAATTTTTCAAGTGAATTACTCGATTTAACTAAATCTGAACACGACTTACCTATCTTCAATCCACGTCATAATTCAAAAGATAAAGCACCAACTAATCTTGAATCAATAAATCTTTCAATGGAAAATCATTCACATTGGGTCATTTGTGCACCTGAATATAATGGCTCAATTCCACCAATCCTAACAAACGCAATAGCGTGGCTTTCAGTACAAGGAAAAGATTTCCGTAGTTTATTCAACGGTCGTCCCATAGCAATCGCAAGTTTTTCAGGAGGTGGGTGTATGGAGTTGTTGCTTTCAATGCGTATTCAATTAACACATCTTGGTGCACTAGTCTTAGGTCGCCAATTATCTAGCAATAAGTCAAAACTAGCTGAAGATAAATCAATTAATGAAATTCTCAATCAACTACTACAAATAGAAGCTATAGATATCCATAACTAATCAACCTTAATTTCTGACTTTTCAAGAGATTTAATTTGTTGCCATTTCTCTAGCACTTGTGTAGCCATAGGCAAAGCATGAACAGAACCTCCACCAGGTGTATTTTGTGCAAATGCCACAATAACTATTTCAGCAACAGCAAAAGGGGTAAAGCCTACGAACCATGCATGGTCTGAACCTCCACTACTATCTTCAGCTGTACCTGTTTTGCCTGCTACAGGAGGAAGAGATGGTAAGTCTTGGATTATCCTCATACCTGTACCACTAGTTATTACTTTTCTAAGTCCATTGCGAATCGTATTAAGTGTACTTTGTTGAATATCCACTTTTTGACGAAATCTTTTTGAACCCCAGTCTTTTTTCGCATCCACTAAATGCGGAGTAACAAGATATCCATCATTAGCAAAAACTGCATATGCCCGTGCTAATTGTAATGGCGTTACTTGAATAACTGATTGACCAATAGATGCACTAGCCATATCTTCTACGATCCAAGGAGTCATACCAGGCTTGCCCCAACCTCTACCTTGATCTGCCCAATCTTTATTCCCAACTAAACCTTTATTCTCCTCAATCATAGTTTCGACACCTGTATTTTGATTAAAACCAAGTTTTATCGCAGCATCATAGAGAGCCTTCGATCCAGAACCTACTCCCACTTGATAAAAGAAGGTATTACTAGAAACTCTTAATGCATCTTCATAGCCAATCAGACCAAAACCTCGTTTGTTATATTCTGGAAAACAATGACTACCATACGTAATACAAGGAACAGTTTTTAATTTAATGCTCGACGGAAAATTACCACTTTCCATACCTGCAATCGCTGTTACAGGTTTCCATGTACTGCCTGGATCATACGCATTCACGGCTCGACTAAGAAGAGGAAGTTTTGATGACAGAAATAAGTTGTCGTAATCTTGCTTACTCACAAAAGATTTTGAAAAGAAGTTAAGGTCAAACGTTGGTTTACTGGCAATTGCTCTGATTGCTCCTGTTCTTGGATCCAAAGCTACAATTGCTCCACTAGACTTATCAGAAAGTGCTTTTTCGGCAGTAAGTTGCAAAGCCAAATCTAAAGTTAATCTAAGATCTTTACCCGCTTTAGGTAACTTTAATCCAAGACTTCGTTGAACAATACCTGTTGAATCAACCTCAAGCATTTCGCCTCCCCATTCACCTCTCAACTCAGATTCAAAAGCAGCTTCAATGCCTTTTCTCCCAATGCGATCGGATAACTTATATCCTTTATCTAACAACTTCGAAAATTCATCTTGAGTTATTAATTGTGTATACCCTAAAGTATGCGCTGCCAAAGATTTATAAGGATAATACCTAGATAAAGCAATATCTATCTGTAAACCATGCAAATTATGCTCTTGTTCCCTAAATCTAAGAACTTGTTCTATAGATAAATCAGTCACTAATACTTTTCTATAACGATTATTTAGACTCTT
>QBWA01000047.1 GCA_003283745.1 Prochlorococcus sp. AG-315-B03
TCATAATGGGACCATTAGATCAGGAGAGTTAATTGAAAGTCATGGAGATTTACTAATCTTAGGAGATGTAAATCCAGGAGCAATGGTTAGAGCCAAAGGTAATGTAATGGTTTTTGGAAGACTTCTTGGAATAGCGCATGCAGGAAATAAGGGAGATCAAAACGCAAAGATCTCAGCACTTCAGCTTCGACCAGTTCAACTGAGAATTGCCAATAAAATAGCTAGAGGTCCCCAAGAGAAACCTCAACGTGGTCTTGCAGAGCAAGCCAAAATAGAATCAGAAACTATTGTAATTTCCCTTCTTGAGACACTTTAGGTCCTCAACCCAGTCCAGGAAAAGGTTCTCGACTGAAAAGCCTCGCACTTAACTCACACAAAAAGCATAGAGATGTCTTCAAAAGAAAACTCAATGCAACTGTTATGCCGACAAAACTTTGTTCTTTACCAAAATCGAATTAAACTTCGCCCACTTTAAAGAGGTCCGTGGCGTCAGATACAAGAGTCATTCTTATTTGCTCTGGCAAAGGTGGTGTCGGGAAGACAACCCTTACTGCAAACCTTGGCATTTCACTTGCTAGGCAGGGTAAAACAACGGCTGTTTTAGACGCAGACTTTGGTTTGCGAAATTTGGATTTACTACTAGGTTTAGAAAATAGAATTGTATATACAGCACAAGAAGTCTTAGAAGAAGAATGCCGACTAGACCAGGCTTTGGTTAAACACAAACAAGAGTCAAATCTATCCCTTCTTCCTGCTGGAAATCCAAGAATGCTTGATTGGCTTAAGCCAGATGACATGCAACGTATAGTCGAAATGCTTAGCGATCAATTTAAATACGTTTTAATAGACTGTCCTGCTGGAGTGGAAGATGGATTCAAAAACGCAATGTATGCATCAAAAGAAGCAATAGTTGTTACCAATCCAGAGGTTTCTGCAGTGAGAGATGCAGATAGGGTTATCGGCTTGCTAAATACAAACGGAATAAAACCAGTTCAATTAGTCCTTAACAGGGTTAGACCAAAGATGATGGCCAATCAAGAAATGCTTTCCATTAATGATGTGAAAGATATCTTGGCGTTACCATTGCTTGGATTAGTACTTGAAGATGAACAAGTAATCGTTAGCACAAATCGTGGAGAGCCCCTTACTTTAAACAGTACTAATGCTCCAGCAGCTAAATGTTATTTAAATATTGCCCGAAGATTAGAAGGCGAGGATATTCCTCTCATTGATCCAGCCAAAGAGATATCAGGTTTCGGCGCGAAATTCAAAAGACTAATGCAAACCAAGATTTTCTAAATCAATGACACTTAGAGACATCATCAACAAACTACTTCGTAGACAGCCTGCAAGTGCTAGCACTGCAAGAGAACGATTGCAACTTGTTTTAGCTCATGATCGTTCAGACTTAAGTACAGATCTTTTGGACAAAATGAGAAGAGAAATATTAGAAGTTGTTGCTAGATATGTTGAGATAGATATGGAGGAAGGAGCTGTAAGTTTAGAAACGGAAGATCGAATGACTGCATTAGTAGCAAACCTGCCTATCAAACGTACTCTAAATGGTCAAATTAAACTTAATGAGACTGTTAATCAAGAAAAAAAAGAAGAAAAACCAGAAGAAATGGAAGCAGACTTTATAGATTCAAAAGAATCAACTCCTAACTAGTTTCTTAAAACAAGAAAACTTTTCAACAAATTCATGCATAAATTAACTTTAAATTTACTTCATTAGGTAGAATGTTTCTATTGCCGGCTTGGCTCAGCGGTAGAGCAGCGCTTTTGTAAAGCGAAGGTCATCAGTTCAAATCTGTTAGCCGGCATTTTTAATAGATATTGAGAATCTCTAATCTTTATAAAAATATTACTTCTTTTTTTAAGTAGATTTACCTGAGATAATCCATCCGAAAAATAAAATACAAAAAATACCAACATATTTTAATTCAAGCATTGCATCTAAAATCATTGTTGGAGGTCTTATAAGCCAATAAAAAATTGACTGCAAAATGAAAAGCAAACTCAAAAGATAAATCATTTATTAATATCTTCTGGGACCAATGAACCAGTTCTTAATAACGACCAAGTGCCATTATCCCAACTAATAATAGTGCTTGCCATTCCTGAGGACTTTGGCCAAGGGATAGGTTTAAGTATGGGTACATTAGGGAATTGAATCGATGCTTCAATAGCATCTTTAACCGGGGCGTCTCCAGATAAATTTGCACTAGTAGTTGCTAAAGGTCCTGTTTCCATCAACAATTCTCTTGCAAGTTTAGAATCAGGGACTCTCAATCCAAGCATACTTGAATCTTGATTCATATAACTGGAAAAAGAAGCAATGGTTGGCAAAATAATAGTTAAGGATCCGGGCCAATAACTTTTCGCTATTTTAATCCCATCTTCAACAGCACTAGGATGAACAAGCTCAAATAAATCATCCAAGCTTCCACCCATTAAAATAAGAGGCTTATTTAAGGGCCTTTTTTTTATCTCCCAAATCTTTTTTGCATATTTAGGACATGCTCCTAATGCTGGAAGAGTATCAGTAGGGAATATAGCCAAAGATCCCTTTATTAATTTGTCTGCCATTTCAGGCACTGCAAATCTTAAATTGATCATTTTTTTGATTTACAGCACATTGCAAAACGCTTAACTCCACTTAAATCATTTTCAAAAGAGACTTCTTCAAAACCTTTATTTTTCATTAGCTTCATTACCTTCTCACTTTGATCATAGTGATGTTCGAGAATCAACCAACCTCCCTTAGAAAGACCATTCAAGGCACCAGAGATTATCTTTTTAGAAGATTCCAAACCATCTTCCCCACCATCTAAAGCAATATGGGGCTCATGCCTTTTAACTATCGGTTCAAGATCTTCAATTAAACCTGATGGAATATAAGGAGGATTACTTAGAACCAGATCAAAACTGCCCCACCATGGTGACAATGGATCCCACCAATCTCCTAAAGCAATTTTGATATTGTTATTGGGTACTAAGTTTTTAAAATTTCTTTTTGCAAGCTGCAAAGAATCTTTACTTATATCAACCACATGTCCAGTCCAATTAGGTAAGTTTTTTGATAATGAAATTGCTAAAGCCCCTGAGCCTGTACCCATATCAGCCCACCTCCCAACATTTATATCCTAAACTTTTTTCAAAGCAAAATCAATTAACAATTCTGTTTCTTGTCTAGGTATAAGAGCTTTTGAAGAGACTTCTAGCTCAAAATCCCTCCAGGGACATGTTGCAATTAAATATTGAAGTGGAGTTTGATCCTTAAGATGAGATTTCCAAATCTCTTCCAATTCTTCAATTGAGGTCTTTAAAGAAATGGAAATTTCTGGATTCAAAATGATTGTTTGCAGTTTTGTCCAACTAATCCCTGCAGCTATATCTAACAGCCAATCAATATCAACTTTCCTTCCTCCTTGAGAAAGCATCTTTTTTCTCCATAAAAGAATTTGCTGACCGAATAACAAATAAGA
>QBWA01000048.1 GCA_003283745.1 Prochlorococcus sp. AG-315-B03
AAGAAATGGGGATAAAGGCATTAATTCTATTCCTGCAGGCACTGAAATTAAAGTTCTTATTCCTGGTATTAATCTTCCCCAGAAAACTAATGAAATGCCGTATTTATTGAACCATCTCCGGCTACGAGCAAGTTCCGTAGGTTTAATACCAATCCAACGTCCATATTTCTTTAGCCATTGCTCTAGTCTTTCTTCATTGACAATTCTTCCAATTCCATACCAAGGCAAAGCACCAAGAACTGTCCCCACTAAACCGGCAAAAACAACTGGTAAAAAATTCAACTGACCTTGATATACATAAAATCCTCCAAGAGGCATAATCAGTTCAGAAGGTATAGGTGGAATAAGATTCTCCAAAAACATTGCTAATAAAATTGCTCCGTAACCTATCCACTGATTAGCCTCCACTGCAGTGCTAATCAAACCAGGTAAAGATGAAATAAATTCTGATAAATCCATTGAATATTAAATTCTCTAAATTGATTGATTAATAACGATATTGATCTGTTTTATATGGGCCTTCAACAGGAACATCTATATATTTTGCTTGTTCTTCAGTTAATTTAGTTAACTTTGCTCCTATTTTTTCCAAATGAAGAGTTGCAACCATTTCATCTAAATGTTTTGGTAAAACATAAACTTTATTTGAATACTTGTCTCCTTCCTTAAATAATTCAATCTGAGCTAAAACTTGATTAGTGAATGAATTACTCATAACAAAACTTGGATGACCAGTTGCACAACCTAGGTTAACTAATCTTCCTTCTGCTAAAAGAATTATTTTGTTACCGCTTGGAAGAGTTATGTGATCGACTTGAGGTTTTATATTTTCCCATTCATAAGACTTTAATGAAGAAACCTCTATTTCATTATCAAAATGTCCAATATTACAAACAATAGATTCGTTCTTCATCCTTATTAAATGTTCATGTCGTATTACTTGAAAATTACCAGTGGCAGTTACAAAAATATCAACATCAGAAACAACATCGTCAAGCCTCACAACTCTGTAACCCTCCATTGCTGCCTGCAGAGCACATATTGGATCGATCTCTGAGATCATCACTGTTGCACCTAGGCCTCTCAAAGATTGTGCAGAACCCTTTCCAACATCTCCATATCCAATAACAAGAGCAACCTTCCCAGCCACCATTACATCTGTAGCTCTTTTTATTCCATCAACCAGAGATTCACGACAGCCATAAAGATTATCAAATTTGCTTTTAGTTACAGAGTCATTCACGTTGATTGCTGGAAAAACAAGTTCTCCACTTTTTTCCATTTGATATAAGCGAGCTACCCCAGTTGTTGTTTCTTCCGTAACTCCTTTAATTGAAGATTGCACCTTTGAATAAAAAGATGGAGAATCCGATAATTTCTTCTTAATTGCAGCGAATAATGCAATCTCTTCTTCATTTGATGGGTTATCAAGTACAGAAATATCCTCTTCTGCCTTCATCCCCAACATGATTAGTCCAGTAGCATCTCCTCCATCATCGAGAATCATATTTGCAGCTTCGCCATGGCCCCATTCAAAAATTTTGTGAGTGTATTCCCAATACTCTTCTAATGATTCGCCCTTTTTTGCAAATACTGGTATTCCTGAATCGGCAATAGCGGCAGCAGCATGATCTTGAGTAGAGAAAATATTGCAAGAAGCCCATCTAACTTTTGCACCAAGAGCTACTAGTGTCTCAATAAGAACTCCTGTCTGGATTGTCATATGAAGACTTCCAGCAATAAAAGCTCCTTTTAATGGTTGCTCAGATCCATATTTTGCTCTGAGTGCCATTAGCCCTGGCATTTCTGTTTCTGCTATTAAAAGTTCTTTTCTACCAAATTCAGATTCAGCTATATCCTGAACTACGTAATCAGAATTAGTATCAATGGTATTGAGATTTGATTTGGTTCCTGTAAACATATGTAAAACTCCCTTTAGGAGATCGTGAAAAGAAAATCTGAAGAAAAATCGGAGGTTGTAAAATCAATTAGCCAGCAAAATAATAATTTATGCTGGACTCTAGATAGTCCTGAATCAACAATTTCAATTGGTTCAACGTTAACAAAAAATTTTCCTAATCTCAGTATTCTCTTACTCAATGGCCCACTTGGAGCGGGAAAAACCACATTTGTTAAAGGGATCGCAAAAAGCCTGGGGATCGAAGAACCCATAACATCTCCTACATTCCCCTTATCACAACATTATCTGTCTGGATCCCCTCCCCTAATACATCTTGATCTTTATAGAATTGAAAAAAAATTAATGGCAAATGAGTTTTTTCTTCAAGAAGAAGAAGAATCTAGAGCTATAGGAGCATTGATGGTAGTGGAATGGCCACAAAGATTATCTCTTGCTCTAGCAGATGCTTGGAGAGGAAATTTCGAATACATCCCTAATCAAAAAGGTAGATTTTTTCAGCTCATACCACCATTTTCTGAAGACAATAATTTATCAACATCTTCTAGATAAGGTTGTGACTCAATGGCTCCAATGCCTTGACAAACATAGGCTCCACAACAAATAGCGAACCTAATAATATCTTCAGCCATACTGAAAGTTATATGATCCAAATCAACAGCTAAAAGTTTATAAACTATTCCTGCAGTAAAAGCATCTCCGGCTCCAGTTGTATCAACTATTTTAGGTAGTGATATTGCATTAGTATTGCCGATATTTTTGTTCAGAAACCAATCTATAGAATTAGAACCATCAGTAACTATAACTGATGGTTTTTGAGGCAAAGTTAATGAGATCTCTTTAGGATTAGAAGAATTAAAAAACCATTGAGCTTCCTCCTTTGCAAGTTTTATTAATGACGCATAATTTAAAACGGGTTTTATCATATTTATTTCATTAACAAAAGGAGCTGCTTCTTTAGAGAATTTACTGCGCCAAAAAGTTGGTCGCCAATTCAAATCAATTACGATTTTCAACCCATCACTACAAGCTTTTTTAATACACCATGAAAACGCTTGCGATGAAGTTTCAGAAGCTATAGGAATTGTTCCAATAATTAACCATTTAGCCTGATCAGAAATCAAAGGCCAATCATGAACAACTTCTTCGCGTGATATTGCTTGATCAGCAAAGCCTAAACCCTTATCACCTTCAAAACCTCCAAAAGTTCTTTCTCCATTAATTTCTCTGCGAACCAATACAACCCTTGTTGAACGAAATTTATCTTGTTGCAAAGCAACTGTATTTATTCCTCTCTCAATCATCAAATTCTTAAACTTTTTTCCGAAAGGATCATTCCCCAGCGAACCAATAAAAGAAACATTCACTCCTAAACGACTTAGAGCGCACGCAACATTGGCAGGAGCTCCTC
>QBWA01000049.1 GCA_003283745.1 Prochlorococcus sp. AG-315-B03
GCGTCATTTTCTTTATCTTCAATAGATAAATCTTTTGTTATTTCTGTTCTTTTCATATTAATTGTTGATTTCTTATAAGTTATGCCTTTATCTGATATGAGCTCATTCATATCATTATATAGATATGAAGAAGGATTAACGTTCTTATTATTATCCATTGAGGTCTTTCTTTTTAGATCATTGGATATATGCGGTGAAATTATACCTCTAGCTAATAAAGCCTCCTCCACTAAAATCCCAACTACCTTAGATTGGCTTAGGTTTTCTACATTGGCTATTTCCCTTATTAACTCTTGGACAACTGGCCTTGGAAGAAATCCAATCCTTTTTCTTGGAGAAGGCATTCCTTTTTTTTTAAGGATTATAAATTACTTTAACTGTGTTTTATTAATATGGAGAATTATAAAATCCATTCACTAATCATCATACCGGCATTTTTCCTGTCATTACTGGATTTAAGTTCATTTATTCTTTTTAAGGCTGTATATGCCATTTCTCCATTATCCCAATAATAAATACAAGTCCCTTCTAATAATTTATTTGATCTATCACTTGGAGATGGGAACTTTTTTTCATGATGAAAAATAAATATTTCTTTTTTCTATATTAAACTTTACTATTTACTTTACACAATAATGAGTCACATATCTTTTGTGTTTATTTGATTAGTTGCAGATCGCTACATTAGGAGAATATATATTTATAAATTAATATTAATTGTGAACTTATATAAGAAAAGGTTTTTAATATTTATTTGTGATTTTTAACTTCGGAGAAATCTTGCTTTTCTTTCTTTTTTCTTCTTCCATCAGTAAGTTCTAATAATGTGGAAAGTTGTTCATATACTGATCTTAGGGAGGATAATTCTGGCAACAATCCATCATTTCTTAGATCTTCATCCATAAATCGTAATTCTTGTCTAACGTAGGAGAGGATTGATTTAGCTTCATCTCTTTTTGGTCCAGCCATATTTTTCTTTTTAATTTCTGAAAAGATACAACAATATAGGTCTTAATTTTAGTTTTGAACTGGTATCAAGACAATTTGTGAAACTTTATGAATAGTTCTTTTGCTCATTTGATATATTTATTTTAATGTTCACCTGAATTTAATTTTAGTATATATTCTAAGGGTTCTCAAAACAAAAATCATTTTTAAGATAATCCTCTCTTATTATTTTTATGTAATTAGATTATTTGTCTAATCATGAATATATTTCTACTATGGAGTTTTATTTAGTCATTGAGAGAAATTATATTAAATTTGTATGATATATATACCTTATAGAATTTTCTTTTTTATATTATTATTAAGGTATATATTAATTGGATTGTCGGTAAATAATGATTTCTGATCTTGTTATTATTGGAGGTGGGGCTTCTGGTTTTATGGCAGCATCAGTTGCAATAGATAATGGGATTAAGTCTATTGTTATATTTGAAAGTTCTAAGAAGATATTAGAGAAAGTCCGGATAAGTGGTGGAGGCAGATGTAATGTTACCAATGCATCTTGGGATAATTCTAATTTAGTGGGCAATTATCCACGAGGAGAAAAACAACTATTAGGTTTATTTAGCAGGTTTTCAACAATACAAGCCTTTGATTGGTTTCAAAAGAAAGGACTGAACTTGAAAATAGAGAAAGATGGACGTATTTTTCCTCAATCTGATTCTTCTAGTGATGTTATAAAATGTTTATCTTATGCTGCAGTTAAAGCTGGTGTTGAAATTAATACTAGTTCTCATGTTAAAGAAATTAAGATATCTAATACTGGATATGATGTTTTATTGCAAGGAAATAAATTGCATAGATCAAGAAACTTATTACTATGCACAGGGGGGCATCCTAGTGGACGTAAGCTAGCAAAACAACTTGGTCACACTATTGTTAAGCCTGTCCCTTCCCTTTTTTCGCTATCATTAATAAACTCACCTCTTAAATCTTGCTCTGGGATAAGTTTAAATGCTCGTATAAAACTTGTAGTCAATAAGTCAAAATTTGTTGAAACCGGAAAACTTTTATTAACACACTGGGGGATTAGTGGTCCTGTTATCTTAAAACTTTCTGCTTTTAGTGCGAGATGTTTATATTCTAATAATTATAAAGCAGAAATTTTTATTAATTGGTTATGTAAAACTGATCATGAAATAAGACAAGAGCTCAATTTATTTATAACTAACTACCCTAATAAATCGATTTGGAATTATAGACCTTTTGTTGACTTGCCAAAACGTTTATGGATAGTTTTATGCTCAGCATCTGGATTTGATGCTAGTTATAAATGGTCTAATTTATCAAAATCAGACAAGGAAAAATTAATTCAACTTTTAATAAATAATAAATACAATATTAAAGGAAGAGGTCCATTTGGAGATGAATTTGTAACGGCAGGTGGTGTATCTCTTAAAGAAATAAACCTTAAAACAATGGAAAGTAAGATCCATAAAGGTTTATATTTTGCAGGAGAAATAATTAATGTTGATGGTATAACAGGTGGATTTAATTTTCAACATTGTTGGACTACTGGATGGATAGCGGGAACGTCTTGCTCTTTTAACGTTAATGTATAAATCTTATTGAAAATATTTTATGACCTTTTTTAACTACTTTTAAACTCTATATTTCCTAATCTGATTGCAATTATTTTCTTTACAAATAAAAAGGAGTCAGTTTTAGGCTTAAGTTTTGTTTATCATATAAACTTATATATATAGTGGAAATAATCTGAATGTATGTTATCAAGAGTTAGTAATCGACTGAACTTTATTTATGACTTCTTTTTTGCCAATTGATCTAGAGTTAGAGAATTTTGGATGGTCCGAAGATCAAATTAATAATAATTCAATAGGGTCCTATAATTCTATTGTAGATAACACTATGAGTATTGCTATTTTTCTAATCATTTATATCTATTGTCTTATAGAGTTTGTTTTCGAATTAATTATTAATGATCTGAAAATAAAAATAGTTGTTCCTCGAATCAGTCTGTTTAACTTCTTTGATTATTTTGTTTCGCCTAGATTGTCAGCTAGATAATTATTTAATAAAAGAAACTATTGACTTACAGCCATCATTAATGCTGGTATCGCAACTATGAATAGTCCAACTGCTGCTGTAGCTGCAAGAAGAGAAATGCTCATAAGAAATTTCTATTTTTTTAATTTTATAATATCAGTCTAGTTACTATGTTAATTATCTTACATCTTTATGTAATTTATAATAT
>QBWA01000050.1 GCA_003283745.1 Prochlorococcus sp. AG-315-B03
ACCAATCGAGTTACTCCATCTTCCATTGCTTTGACTGGATAGTTTTGCTCTTATTCCTATTAGTGGTGGCGCTCCCAGTGAATTACTAGATTTTATTATAAGATCTATATCACTAGCTTGTTCTATAACTACTATAGGTTGACGTCCAAGCTTACGTGCTAAGATGGCGGTCTCAATATAACGTTGATCTTTATAGCCATTACATATGAGTAAAGCTTTAGGATCTTCTAGAATAGATAGAGCAATTAGTAATTCTGCCTTGCTGCCTGCTTCTAGCCCAAAATGCCATTGTGAACCACAGGTTATTAATTCTTCAACTACATGGCGCTGTTGATTGCATTTAATTGGAAATACACCTTGGTATTTCCCTTGATATTCATAGTGAGCAATCGCGTTTTCAAAAGCTTTGTGTAAGTTTCTTAAGCAGTCTTCGAGAATATCGTCAAATCTTATTAGTAGAGGAAATTTTAGGTTGCGACTTTCTAGTTCATTCAACAGTTCCATTAGATCATGATCTTTGCTTTTAGAGCTTTCAGGACTAATGGCAACGTGCCCTTTTTCGTTAATAGAGAAATAACCTTTACCCCATCGCTTAAGGCCATATAGGTCTGCACTATTTTCGATAGTCCAAGATGAAGATTGATTAGTATTATTCACAGTCATTTATTCGATAAACAAGTTGCAAAGATTTGATCATTCACGATTAATACAATCAAATTTAAGAACAGTTTTATTAAGTGTCATCTTTTACTTGCCAAGGGGGCAGTCTTAGGATGACTATGGCTTCATATTATTGAGTATTGTAATGACTTTGGAAAGAACTTTTGTTGCTATCAAGCCAGATGGTGTGCAAAGAGGTTTAGTTGCTGAGATTATTGGTCGCTTTGAAACTAAAGGTTTCAAACTAGTTGGCCTCAAACAATTGAAACCAAGTAAAGAACTAGCTGAGAAACATTATGGTGTTCATCGAGAGCGTCCTTTCTTCTCTGGTTTAGTGAATTTCATTACTAGTGGACCTGTTGTAGCAATGGCTTGGGAAGGTGAAGGTGTTATAGCAAGTGCAAGAAAACTGATTGGAGCAACAAAGCCTCTGGAGGCAGAGCCAGGAACTATTAGAGGTGATTTAGCTGTAAATATTGGTCGTAATGTTATTCATGGTTCTGATGGTTCTGATACAGCAAGTTTTGAAATTAATCTTTGGTTTAAGGATGAGGAACTTGTTGAGTGGAGTCCATCAGATCAAGCATGGAGAGTTGAATAAAGTATTTTTGAAATTCAAGATATTTGTCGGGTTGTTTTTAAAATCTGTCCCATCGGAATTTGAGTAACAAACTACTTTCTTCAATAGTCATTGGTATTGAGCAAATTGATTTTCCAATTAACTCTGCAGTGATGGCTGCCAATAGAACTCAAGAAATTAAGTGAAAGTTTAGCAGTAACTTATTATGCAAATCTTTCAGTATTTAGATCGGCTCCAGATACTTGGGCTATTGATCAAGTTTTTCCAATTATGCCAATCCATCGTCTTAACAAAGAGCCTACTCAACTTGGTCACTTTGCAGATCTAACATGCGATTCAGATGGAAAGCTTGATCAATTCATTGATAATGGAAAAGTTAAGAACTTACTACCTCTTCATGAATTTAAACCAGAGGAAAAATATCTAATTGGCCTTTTCTTAGGTGGAGCCTATCAAGAAGTAATGGGAAGTCTACATAATTTATTTGGGAGTACTAATGCAGTTCATATAAGATTTACCAATAAAGGAACATACAAAGTGGAGCATGTCATTCGTGGAAATACAAAATCAAATGTTCTTGAATATTTAGAACATGATCCAGAAACATTATTAGAGCGATTACGAAAATCAAGCGAATCAGCGATTCAAGCAGGTCATCTCAAAATTGATAATGCACAAAAACTAATAGAGCATGTAGAAACCAGCCTCCGTCAAAGTACTTACCTACAGAGTTAACTAAGATAACTGTTCAATCAGTTGTTCATTAGCTTTTTCTAGTGCTAGATCCAACGATTTAGGTTGACTACCACCTGCTTGTGCAAGATTTGGACGACCGCCGCCGCCGCCGCCACATAATTTGGCAATCCCACTTATAAATTTACCTGCATGTAAACCATCTGAGACTAACTCAGGAGAAAATGCAGCGACAAAAATTAATTTATTTTCAATCTCTTGATTAGGAATACCACCTAAAACAACAGCAGAATACTTACCTAAATAATCTATCAAGCTTGAAGCAGCAGATTGCAATCCTGAACCATCAACTCCATCTAAGCGTCTCACTAATAATTGACTTTTACCAACAGACGTTGCATCACTCGCCAAACCTAAAGCCTTAGCTAATGCAAGTTCATTCTTTACGTTGGTAAGTTCGCTTATTTTATCTTTAAGTTCAAGTTGAAGAGATGAAACTCGTTCAACAATTTCATGAGACTGCACCTTGAATGATTTACTTAACTCCTTTACTACAAAATCACGTTCATTCAAATAATCTAAAACTGATGGACCCGCTATTGCCTCTATTCGTCTGATACCAGAAGCAATACCTGTCTCATTGATAATCTTAAACGTACCTAGTTGTGAAGTACGACTCACATGCGTTCCGCCACATAACTCCATAGAAACACCTGGAACATCGACAACACGTACCACATCGCCATATTTCTCTCCAAACATTGCCAAAGCGCCTGCTGCCATTGCTTCCTTAATTGGCATTGTTTTGATTTGTATTGCATGATCTTCACTAATCCATTGATTTACCTGTACTTCCATATCTTGAAGTTCTTTTGTTGTCAAAGGCTTTGGAGCATTAAAATCAAATCTCAATCGGTCATTTGCAACTAACGAACCTCTTTGACTTACACTGGAATCAATCAATAACTTTAAGGCTGATTGCAATAGATGAGTAGCGGTATGATTAGATTTAGTTCTTTGACGAAAAGATGGATTAACATTCATCATGACAGATGAGTTAACCTTGAGTATTCCAGTGTCAATTTTTCCAGAATGAATAAAGATATTCTTCTTTTTTCTAACATTTTTAATAGATATCTCAACATCATGAGACGTTACTAAA
>QBWA01000051.1 GCA_003283745.1 Prochlorococcus sp. AG-315-B03
AGCAAAAGAATAATTCAACTATTTTTTGTGACCCAATTGGTCATGAACAATCTAATGGTGATTATCAGTCTAGCTGGCAGCCAGCCAACCTTAAAATTGATCAGCTTAACAAAGCCAAATCTATTGCTAAGAAAATTACTGATAATTTGGGAGGTGAAGGTTTGTTCGGTGTCGAATTTTTCATAACGGCTGATGAAGTCATATTTTCTGAATTATCACCTAGGCCGCATGATACAGGCTTAGTAACAATAATAAGCCAAGAATTAAATGAATTTGAACTACATCTATATGCAATTCTAGGTTTACCATTACCTGATAGGATTAATAGCAAAATTAGTAGTAGCAGAGTAATTTTATCAAACAAAAATATTAAAAATGTTGTATATAGTGGTATTGAGAAAGCATTATTAAATAATCAAACAAAAGTATTACTTTTTGGAAAACCTAATGCAAAAGAAGGTCGACGCATGGGAGTTGCATTAGCTCAAGGAAAAAACATAGAACAAGCTAGATTGAATGCTGATCAAGCAAGCAAATCAATTAAATTATTTGAAAAAAGTGATATTAACTTTGTTTAAAAAATTTGTAATGTTTTAAACCATCAATAACACCATCTTGAACAATAGATGAAAAGAAAACTCTTTGCTGTGATCTCAGTCCTTCTAAACATGGATCATGCTCAACAGGCACTACAGCAGAAGTTAAACCTCTAATCAACTCAGCATCGCCTTGTTGACTTGCGACAATAAGAACCTCTTCTAAAGACAAATTCCATCGAAGAGTCAAAAACCTAATAGCTTCTGAGCGTGACGCTCTCAAAGGCACAACATCTAAATACCAATGACATCTCAATTGTGGGGTAGCCGCAAAACAACTCTTCCTGAGTCTTTTACGCACCAAAGGTAATATCGCTTCTTGAGGTTCTTTTAATAAATAACTAATCTTAAAAGGTCCTTGCTGTTCAGTTTCTTGAAGCACTAAATAATCTTTTAAATCAACTAAAGCTTTTTCTACACCATCCCGATCCCAACCATTAGCTATTGATGCCTGCCAAAAAGCATCTGATTGATTGTCATCTCCATAATAAATTTCAGTACCAGCTCTACAAATCCAAACCGAAGGAGATGGCAAATGTAATTCTGAATATCTATAACGAGCAGCTTTAATGGATCGACCAGATAAAATACCTAATTGATTATTAAAACCTGGCGAGGCTTTTTTTAAGCTTTTTCTCAAATTTGATAGCCCTTGAGGTTGAGAATGCTCCAAACTGCTGTCTAAATCAAGAATTAATAATTTTTGACCAATACGACTTTTCTCTTCTTGACTACCAAGTTTCCAGTGCATAGGTTTAATAGTTTTTAAACGCTTCTGCATTAATGCTATGTAATTACATATATGAGCATCCCAGCTAAAATGACGACTTACAGCCTCTACTCCATTGTTGCTCCAAGTATTCCACTGGGAATGATTTGAACCAGCATTCTCTAAAGCATCCTGCATAGATTCCAAATCTGTAACATCAACTAATACTCCGTTTTCACATCTATAAAGAATATCTCTTGGTCCACCATCATCAGTAGCAATCATGGGTAATCCACAAGCTGCAGCTTCTAACAAAGTTAAACCAAACGGCTCTGTCAAAGCGGGATTAACAAAAAGTCCTTTTTTGTTTGCAGCCCAACGATAAATAGAAGGTATTTGATCTCTTCTATGATGTTTTGGATAAGCAATTTTCCCATATAAATTATATTTATCTACTAGTTCAAAAATTTGTTGAAATACATCTCTTTGTTGTTTCTCAAGATTACGTGAATCTTCACGACAGCCTAAAATTAGAACAAGATTATGTCTTTGTTGTAAAATTGGAGATCGGCCATATGCCTCAATTAAAGCAGGAATATTTTTTCTTCTAACGGCTCTAGAGATTGCCAAAAGAGGAGAAAGATTTTTGTCTCTAAGAAAAGGAGCTACTAATCCATCTACTTCTATATTTTCTAAATTTGAATTTATTGCATGAAAACGATTTGAGTCCACACCTGGAGGAATAATTTCAACCTGTTTTGCATTAAATCTTCCATAACGTGAATATTGCTCCTCAGATTCCTGACGAGTGCTAGTAATTACTAAATCCGAATGAGCTAAAGCCAACTCTTCAGCATCAATTCGTTTACTAATTGAAAAAGTTTGTTCTATTTGGTCATGATCCACACCTCCAGCTAATAATCTTCTTTGCTTTTCTCGTCCTAATGAATGACCAGTAAAGACTAAAGGTATACCAAGTCTTCTACTTACTAATGCTCCAACATAACCAGCATCAGCATAATGAGCATGAATCCAATCAGGTAGTTGCTTCTCCTGCTGAAATCTTTGAACTATTTGATCAGCAAGATCATCTAAAAAAGGCCATAACAGCTCCTTACGAATATAACGCTTAGGCCCAAATGGTAATCTAATAATTTCAGCAGAATTAGATATTCTTTCTCGCGGATTCGAATAATCAGAAGATATTCGTCTATCTACAATTAATCTTGTAATTAATTCCACTTTTTCGACTTCAGGTCTTGCTG
>QBWA01000052.1 GCA_003283745.1 Prochlorococcus sp. AG-315-B03
CATCTAATACGATAGGCAGGCATTTTTGTTCCTCTACTTGTCGTTTGCTCAACTGGTTCCATTACCCAGCCTCTTCTTGAACGTCCTTGGGGATTTCGTTTCACAACAGCATCTGCGTGTTTAAAACGGAAACCAACTCTCTCTCCACTCATCTGAACAAAACACTTACTCGCCTAATTATCCACTTTGATGGGTCATTTTCCAGTTTGATTTAGATTTGAGTCTGGACGAAGAAGAGGAAATGCAATGACATCTCTGATTGAGGGGCTATCTGTTAATAGCATTACAAATCTATCAATACCTATTCCAAGGCCTCCAGTTGGAGGCATTCCTACCTCTAGAGCGTTAATAAAGTCTTCATCCAAGCCATGAGCCTCAAGGTCTCCAGCTTCCTTTCTATCTTGCTGCAAAAGTAAACGTTCTTTCTGATCTACAGGGTCAATTAATTCGCTAAAAGCATTGGCAGTTTCTCTACCTGATATGAACAGCTCAAATCTTTCAACCAATCCAGATTTAGATCTATGTTTTCTTGCCAATGGTGAAATTTCAATTGGATAATCAATAACAAAGGTGGGCTGAACCAAATTAGACTCTACAGCTTGTTCAAAAGCTTCATTCAGCAACCTTCCCACACAATCGGCCTTGACTGGCACTTCAAGCCCCGCCTGGGCCATTGCAGCTTCTGCTTCCCTAGGATTACCCTCAAACTCCTGGAAGTTAATTCCAGTCGCTTCCTGGACTAATTCATGCATTGTTGCTCTTCTCCAAGGAGGTGTTAAATCTATCTCTTGCTCTTGATAAGTGATTTTTGTTGATCCACAAATCTCTTCACACACTGACGATAATAATTTTTCTGTTAACTCCATCATTTCGAAATAATCAGCAAAAGCTTGATAAATCTCTACAGAAGTAAATTCAGGATTATGGCGCGTACTGATCCCCTCATTCCTAAAAATTCTTCCCAATTCATAAACCTTTTGAAAACCACCCACGACTAATCTTTTAAGATGTAATTCTGTTGCAATTCGAAGATACAATTTCAAATCTAGAGTGTTGTGATAAGTAACAAAAGGTCTTGCATCGGCACCACCAGCTTCCGACTGTAAAACGGGCGTCTCAATCTCAAGAAAATCTTTAGTATCAAGCCAGCGCCGAATAGCACTAACTAATAAAGCTCTAGTTCTAAAAGTTTTTCTTGATTGAGGATTAACAATTAGATCCAAATATCTCTGTCTATAGCGCTTTTCAACATCTGCCAAACCATGCCATTTATCAGGCAGGGGTTGAAGAGATTTTGACAACATTGTCCATTCATGAACTTTTATAGAAAGCTCACCTTTATCTGTCCTTCTCAGAATCCCTTTAACTCCTATCCAATCACCAGAATCAACAAGAGAAGTTATGTTTTTAAAATTATTTTGTGGTTCTTCAATACTTTCAATTTTATTGAGTGTTGCTTTCTCTAAAAAAAGCTGAATAGTTCCAGTCTCATCAGCAATAGTAAAAAAAGCTAGTTTCCCCATTACTCGTCGAGAAATGACTCGACCAGCCAGCGCAACTTCTTCTATTTTTTCTGAACCATTTGGCAATTCTTTATGTTTTTCTTGTAAACGAACTGCAGAATCAGTGGATTTAAAATTCAAACCATATGGACCTTTCCCAAGGCTTTGCAGTACTTTTGCCTTCTCAAGGCGAGTATCTCTTAATTCAGACAAGGATTAATTCAGCAAAACAAGCAATCAAAGATTAGATGAAAACCCTATAAATTTTTAGTTAGTGATTTCTAACTAGCAATAGCTGTGGGAAATTCTCCTAGTCTTTGAGAAGCATAGCCAATGCCTCGAACGGTCAATATTAACTCAGGATTCCTTGGGTCAGGCTCAAGTTTTCCTCTTAGACGAGCCACGTACACATCAACGACTCTTAAGTCTGCTGCCCTTCGAGGAGGGTATCCCCAAAGTTGCTCCAAGATCTCTGCTCTTGGTACAACACGACCAGGTTCACGAAATAACAATTCCAACAAACTAAATTCGGTATAGGTAAGACCAATGCGTTCTCCTCCTCTGCTTACTTGTCTGCGATTTGTATCTACGACAAGATCGCCAAGCTTCATTACACCTTGCCCTGAAGGAATCTCTCTTGGCTCAGCAACTGTGGGAGCAGGTCCAACTCTTCTTAGAATAGTTGCAATTCTTGCCTCTAACTCTTTAGGGCTAAAAGGCTTAGCCAAATAATCATCAGCACCTAAATCTAGACCGGCAACTCTTTCAGAAATCGCCTCAAGAGCAGTTAAGAAAATTATCGGGACGCAAGACTCTGCTCTAATTCGGCGACAAACTGCAAAGCCATCCATTTTAGGAAGCATTACATCCAGCACCACTAAATCAGGTGCCTCTTTATGAAACACTTCAAGCGCTTGTTCTCCGTCCTGTGCAGATAAAACTTGATAGCCAGCTAAATTAAGCCTTGTTACCAAGACTTTTAAAACTGCTGGCTCATCATCTAC
>QBWA01000053.1 GCA_003283745.1 Prochlorococcus sp. AG-315-B03
GAAAAAAAAAAAAACAGAAAAAGGTAACCAGATATAGCAGCCTGCATTAGTCGATATTGATCCCAATTTGGATGTTTATCTATAAAAGTAGACATGGCCTCTTGGAGATACTCAGGAATTTCTTGAATAAAACTGACTAAGACATCATCCTCATTATTTACATAGGCACTAGTTACTTCATCTGTTTCTCTTTGTGGAATCGTTTCTAGTGCCAAACTTTGCATTCAAACCTTTGCTTGTGAGACTCCAGTTCCTCACACTTTTTGAATCAAGTCAAGGAACCAAAAAAAAACATTCTCATGAATCCATAAAGTGAGATCCATTGCTATAAAAGGATGTCAAGCTAAAGAATAAGTTTAAAGTTAAATTTGACTTTCAAGTAGATCAAAAAGCACATTTCTTTAGTTTTTCCACTGAAGTCAGTCTCAGAATGAGTAGTGATTTTCAGCCTGTGGAAAACATGTGGAAAAGTTGTCATTTACTCGTGGTTAAAAGCTGAAAAGGCGATTAATTAGAGCTTCTTATATGTGCCATAAGTTACTCTTATGTTTCTCATCGGGTATCTTAAAAGCTAAAAATAGGTTTATCTTACTTCTTTTAAAGTTCTCATTCAAGGAACTTGTGAGTCTTGGTAAGCGATGTCACTTTAAATCTTTATTCTTCAAACAGCTTTGAGTCACATAATTGTAAGAAGAAAGCATTAATCAAAATTCTCATTTCTCTTCTTTTGAAAATGAAGAGAAAAACCTTTTAATTAGCTTTGACCAAGCATTCCCACAGAATCATACTTCACGTTATTTTTGATTTTAGATTCGTTTTCTATTCAAAGAAGAACTAGCAGCGAGAATCACCTTCTGTGGAAAAGTATCAATTTTTACAAAGAATTGTGATGGAGTATCAATCTTTCTTTAAAGATCCAAGACTAATCACTTCAGAGTAAAGATGGATGTCTTTTTCTGAGTAGTTAGCCCATAAAATGGACTGACCTAAGTCAGCCCCAGTGGTTCAAAAAGAAATTGGCTGTCAATCATAGAATGCTATGAGAAGGCCCCTTTAACACTTAGGTAGGTTTGATTTCTCTTCATTCCTTTTGACTGAAGGGTTCTGTAGCAACATCTTTAAATTATGGGAGTTATGCCTTCCTCTAACTCCTGGAGCAGCTCAGCTTTAAAGGTTTCTCTATTCTCAAGCGTTGGTAGTTCGTACCCTGCTGCTTTAACATCTAAATGAAGAGCCAAAATGGTTCTATGAAAAAGGGGATGAGAGACGATCATCAGGGGGCAATTAGCCCCCTTTTTATTGCTGTTGCTCCTCCCATGAGCAAACTATCTCTTTAACTTCAGCAGCGTGAACGTGCTTAATTTCGCCTGTATCTACATTGGCGACTTGAAAAAGTGAAGGAGCATCTGGATCTCTAGAACCTCCAACAAATGAGAGGACTTTGCAGATTTCATCCTCTCCAACAAGAACAGTATCTCTAGATTTAACTTTCAGAAATAAAGGCTCTTCAACTAATCCTTCATCGCTATCGCCCAATTCGGACATTTTGAATTTGAACCAAGTCTCTTTTTAGTATGACCAGAATTTATTTTGATAACTAGGCCATCAATTGGAAGATTTTCAAAAAGTTCTCCAGCAAGCCATTCACGATGCCATCTTTTACATGCGTAACGGGCATGCTTTTTGCCTCGCTAATGTTTCCACTAATGCTTTTTACCTGGGCTTTAGAAACTAAGCGAACAAGAATTACAGGTATAGAAGTTATGGCTGGACATGGAAAAAATTGCTGATATTTATGGCGTGAGCCCGATAACTGTTAGGAGGTGTTCTATGTCTTAAATGGGTGTTTGTATAAGTTGACGAGCTTCGACATTCTTGCGTAATTTATTTTTTCTTCTTCTGGCGATATTGCTAGTAGGATGTGGAACAAATATCGGTGGTGGAAACTCACTTCCATCTAATTTTGATTGGACACCACCTGATCCAGATAGCCTATACACTTGTGAAATAACAGGTGAATACGCTCAACACTGGTGTGAGAATGGACATCCACACCTATGTGATTGTTGATATTTACGGCGTGATCCCTACAAGAGTTAGGTGGCATTCTATGGCTTAAAACTATCTTTTTTTCTTTTTCTTGCTGTAATTCTGCTTGGTAGCAACCTTGTTACCTCGCAAATCAAGAGTGCCTAAATACATTTCCTCACCCAGTAAATCGTATAGTTGCTCTTCCGTCATTGGTTCAAGTGCAGGTGCTTCTGTTATTTCCTCTTGTGGCATTAACTCAACTTCTTCTGCTTGAACTGCAAAAGGACAGAAAAACAAAAGAAGAAAAAGAACAAAAGCAAAGAGTTTTTTCATCTAATCCAACCTGTCGGCATAATCTCTGAGAATTTCTGCAATCACATTGGGTGGGATTTCCTCTTGTGCGTCCTTACATAAATCAAAGAACTTATCCATGAACTCTTTTCTGGTCATCTATTGAATCG
>QBWA01000054.1 GCA_003283745.1 Prochlorococcus sp. AG-315-B03
TTTAGGAGGAGGTCTTGAAGATATTGATTTAATTGCGAATGAGAGATCTGTTGTTTTGTTAACTGAAACTGGTTACTTGAAGCGAATGCCTGTGAATGAATTTGAAGCAACAAGTCGTGGCACAAGAGGAAAAGCTGGAACTCGGAGTCAAGGTGAAGAGGAGGTTAAGAAATTAATTAGTTATAACGATCACGATAGTCTTCTTCTTTTTAGTGATAGAGGAGTTGCCTATGCTCTCCCTGCTTATAGAGTTCCTCAATGTAGTCGAACGGCAAAAGGTACTCCTATAGTTCAGTTGCTTCCAATTCCAAGAGAAGAGGCAATTACTTCATTACTTTCTGTAAGTTCTTTTGAAGATGATAATTATTTGTTGATGCTAACTAGAGGCGGTTTTATCAAAAGAACTCCACTTTCTGCTTTTTCTAAGATTAGAGCCAATGGATTAATTGCAATAAATCTAGAGGATGGAGATGCTTTGACCTGGGTCCAGCTTGCGGTAGCAAGAGATAGTGTTTTGATTGGTTCTAAAAATGGAATGACAATCCATTTTAGATTAAATGATTCTGAATTGCGCCCGCTTGGTAGAACTGCAAGAGGGGTTAGATCTATGAATTTAAGATCAGGCGATTCACTTGTGAGTATGGATGTTCTTTCTAACGTATTAGCAGATCATGTTGATAAAAGTAATGACGAAGAAACTGATGACGAAGTAGCAGTCTCTGAAGGTCCATGGGTACTTGTTGCTTCTGCAAGTGGACTTGGAAAAAGAGTTCCAGTTACACAGTTTCGCTTACAAAAAAGAGCTGGTATGGGTTTAAGAGCAATCAAATTTAGAAAAGATGGAGATGAGCTTGTTGGCTTAAGAGTTTTAGGGAAAGGAGAAGAATTATTATTAGTTAGTGAAAAAGGAGTAATTGTTAGAACAAGTGCAGATAAAATTTCTCAGCAGTCTAGAGCGGCAACTGGAGTGAGAATTCAAAAACTAGATCCGGGAGATAAATTATCTGAGGTTGTTTTAGTTCCACCAGAACCAAATAATGATGATGATAAAGATACAAATTTAACTTCTCCAAATGAAAAGATAGATCAGATATCAAAAAATTGAAATCAATTAAATGTTCCGATGTATTAGTGATGGGAGCAGGACCTGCTGCTCTTTGTCTTACCGCTGAGTTAGTTGAACAAGGACTTGATGTAAAGGCTTTAGCTTCCAAGTCTCCTTTACATCCTTGGCCTAATACTTATGGAATTTGGGCATCAGAACTTGAGTCGTTAAATATGCAGAGTCTGTTGAAATATCGATGGAAAGATACTGTTAGTTTTTTTGGAAATGGAGTTGAGACTCAAGGTGATAAATATACAAATCATTGCCTTGATTATGGACTTTTTAATTCGATTGATTTTCAAAAGGCTCTTTATGAAAGATGTAATGGACTTTCTTGGGAAATTGAAACTGTAGAAAAAATTGATTTTAGAGAGACAGACACTCTTGTTAGTTGTTCATCGGGGGAAAAATATATTGCGAGAGTTGTAATTGATGCAAGTGGACATAGCACTCCTTTTGTTCGCAGGCCTGTTCAAGGTGCGATAGCTAAACAAGCTGCGTATGGAGTAGTTGGAAAATTCAGCGCTCCACCAGTGGACAAAGATCGTTTTGTTTTGATGGACTTTCGACCAGATCACTTAACTAAAAAGGAATTGTCTCAACCTCCATCTTTTTTGTATGCCATGGATTTGGGTGATGGAAGTTATTTTGTTGAAGAGACCTCTTTGGCTTGTGCTCCGCCACTTTCATTTGATCTATTGAAGTCAAGATTAAATTCTCGTTTATCTCATAAAGGAATTCATATAAATGAGATATTCCATGAAGAATATTGCCTCTTCCCTATGAATTTGCCTTTGCCTTATAGAGATCAGCCACTTTTGGCTTTTGGGGGTTCGGCTAGCATGGTCCACCCAGCTTCAGGATATTTAGTTGGCTCTCTTTTACGAAGAGCTCCTGCATTAGCGGAGGACATAGCTAAGTCAATTAATTTAACTCCACTTTTGTCTACTTCTCAGATAGCGAAAAGAGGGTGGAAAACGCTTTGGAATCCTGAATTAGTTCAAAGACATCGTCTTTATCATTTTGGACTTCAACGATTAATGAGTTTTGATGAATCACTTTTAAGAAATTTCTTTGAAACATTTTTCAAATTACCAAGGTATGATTGGTATGGATATTTAACAAATACTCTTCCTTTGCCAAGACTTTTTATTGTTATGCTTAAGTTATTTTCTATTGCACCTTTTAAGGTTAGATTAGGTATGATGGGATTAATTATAAACAAAAGATAACTTGAGA
>QBWA01000055.1 GCA_003283745.1 Prochlorococcus sp. AG-315-B03
AAGCTGCTCCAATAAAACCAGCGGCACCAGTAACAAGAATTGGTTCAATATTTTCCTTGGAGTTCATAAATCTAAATTCTTTAATACCAACCATTTACATGTCTACATTATCATACTTAAAAACATTTAAATTGAACAAGAGTTCGTATATATTAGTTTTCATCTCATGCTAATATTTTCGGGAAAAATTTAATCAACTATATTTAATGGAGCTTTATAGTTTAAAATGAACAATTAAATCTCTTTTTTATACTTATTCTACTAGCAATGAGATGTGTTCTAGTAACAGGAGCTGCAGGTTTTATTGGTTCTCATACATCTCTTGTTCTTCTAAACGCGGGATATAAACTCTTTTTATTAGATAATTTCTCTAATAGCTCGCCAATATCACTAAATCGAGTTACCAGCTTGAGTCAACTTCCCAGAAATAAATTAAAAGAAAGGATATCAATAATCAAAGGGGATATTCGTGATCTTTCATTGTTAGAAGGAATTTTCTCAACTGCAAAGAATCAAGGCGAACAAATCACTGCTGTAATACATTTTGCGGGGTTAAAGGCTGTCGGAGAGTCTTTTGACAAAGCTCTTGATTACTGGGAAAACAATGTAGGAGGCACTATAAATTTAATAAAAGCTATGGAAAAAAATGATTGCAGAAATCTTGTTTTTAGTAGTAGCGCCACGGTATATGGACAATCAACTAAAGATTTTTTAATCGAAACGGATCCAGTTGCTCCAATTAATCCTTATGGATCAACCAAAGCAGCGATAGAAAAAATGCTTACAAATATTGCGGGATGCAATTCACATACAACTCCTAAGCAAAACAGTCCCTCAGGCTGGAGAATCGCATGCTTACGATATTTTAATCCTGCCGGAGCGCATCCAAGTGGAGAGATAGGGGAGGATCCAATTAATATTCCCAATAATTTATTTCCTTTAATTAATCAAGTCGGAATTGGAAAAAGAGAGTTTCTAACAATTTTTGGCAATGATTGGGAAACAGTGGATGGAACAGGTATTCGTGATTATGTACATGTTATGGATATTGCCGAAGGACACAAAGCAGCCCTTGAAATGCTTATGCTCTCAGAGCCAACATGTTTGATATTAAATTTAGGTACGGGTAAAGGGACTAGTGTTATGGAGTTGATTGAAGCATTTAAGTTATCAACTGGCATAGAAATACCATACAAGTTTGGTCCAAGAAGAATGGGTGATTGTGCTATTTATTTAGCCAATCCTCAAGAAGCTTTAAACTATATCAATTGGCAAGCAAAAAGAAGTCTCGTTGATATTTGTCGTGATGGATGGAATTGGCAGGTTTCCAATCCTAAAGGTTACAAAGATACATAATCAAGAAGTCAATCTATTTAACCATTTAAGGAGCATTCTCTGGAAATAATTCCTAGAAATATACAGTCCTATTTTCGATATTTTCTCTCCTTCTTGTAAAAATAACTATCCATACATATAACCTCCACTGCAGCTTATAATAAACTATCTATCAAATTAGATCCTAGAAAACCCTTTCCCCAGTATTAATTTCCGATAAGTAGTATAGATTTTGTGAATTCCAGATTTAAGAAATAATTCTAGACTCTAAAAATCAATCTGATATTCATTATTTATTTATCAGGTAAATCTTTATAGACGAATAAACTTAATTATATCCAAAAGAGCAGAATTCACTGATTTTTTCCAAGAATGAACAAACCCTGGGTAGGAGTCTATTTGGGATCTGAAAAAGTTTCGTAAGTATCTACTAATTACTTTCATCGTTGCAGTATTTGTTCTAATAGTATTTAAGTAGAGACTACGGAATAGAGCCACTTCATAATCGAGTCTAAGGAATGGGGATTTGGACTCTTTTGGAATAATGCTACTTAGAGGCGATAGCGTAATTTTTTCTGCTTTAGCAAGTTCTGTTTATTCACTTTTGACAGTCTCTTTACTGGGTTTTAAAACCTGCTATAGGACATTTCTTTGTGAGATTTATATTTTATCAAGATGCGTTTATAGCTCGTAACTTAGGCCGAGAACCTCTTCTTCGTTTATTAGGGATGCAAGCGATTAAAAGAATTGAAGGGTTAAACCAAAATCAACTTGAAGGAAATTTTTTCCTAATAACTGAACTATTGATGACTGGCTTTTTGATTTTCTTAGATATATTAGGAATAGGAGATAGACGTTAGAGTATGTTTACGACATCTTTTATTAGTCTTTAATTAGTGATGCCAACCTTGTTGTTGCACAGGGGGGAGTTAGTCAAGAGGCAAGTTTAATGCTTGGAGCTGTTCTACTTTGTATGTTTGCACTGACAACCA
>QBWA01000056.1 GCA_003283745.1 Prochlorococcus sp. AG-315-B03
TAGGCTTTAATTCATGGGCAAAACCTTATTTAGAAATAATCTTGAATATTAGTTTAGGGTGGTTATTTGGAGGTTTTCTACTCTCAAGTTCAAGAATTAATATACGTAAGCTTGGTTTTATTTCAATAGTTTTAGGAAGTTTAATAGGTTTAATATCTCTTATGGGGTCGCAGTTTTGGTTGTGGGAACTAAATGAGAATTGGGATGTCTAGTGTTAATTATTCCAAGCAATTAAAGGCACAAATGAGATCTGATATATCTATCAAAAATGCCCATGATAAAATCAATAAAGTCTTAAATAAAGGCACAGAATTAGCGAAGCCCTTACAACATCAATTAAGTAATGTAATGTGGGAACATTGTGGTGTAATAAAAGACAAGGAATTATTAGAGTCAGGTCTCAAAAAAGTTTTAGAAATCAAAGATGTTATTCAAGATGTAGATGTTAGAATTGATCATCAAAATTGTGATGATCTAGTTCAAGTGTTTGATTTAGAATCATCAGTAATTTCTGCAGAAGCAACAATGCTCTCAGCAATAAATAGAGAAGAGAGTAGAGGCTCCCATCAAAGAAGTGACTTCCCTAAATTGAATACTAATGAAAACTGTAACTATCAGGTCAAGCTAAATAAACAGACCTATAATCTAGAAGTTTCAAAAAACAATATTTCCACTTTGAGAAAGGATCTTCAAAAAATTATTGGCAAAACCAGCAAAATCAGTAATTTCAAAGATAAGTTACTTGAGTAAAGATTAAATTCCATAATGAAAAATGTAAGGATTGATTATATTTGATCACATTTTTTCAGTAAGCTACATTATATCAATAATAGAAGAATCTCCTGGTGTATAAGAATCACATTTTAGTCACATATCCAAAGTAGTGAATAAATGCAGAAGCAAAGCAGAGAACAAAGATCTCTTTACAGACATAACTGGATTTGGTTAAGCATTGGTCTTGCTTTTGAAGCTAGTCTCGAATAAGTAAGAAACTTACAAAAGACCAAAAGTACTTCTGTAAAAAAAAAGAAACAACCACCACCTATCCAAAAGTACTCAAGCCACAAAAAACTTGATTGGGTAGAGAAGCAACTCAATGAAGTGAACGCATTTGATATGGGTTTATCAATTCATTAAAAATTCAGGAGAGAAACACTATTCTAGGTATAAAATTGATATTCATTGCATTTTTTGTTCCCTAAATTAGCAAAGAAGAAATCAATTTTCAATGATAACGGGATTGAATTAATCAAATGTGCTTTATATGTAGTCAGCTAAGGGGTTTTGAGACTGATATCTCAACAATTATTCAACTGAATCAAAATTCAGGCCTAGAAATTAGTGAAAGTATAAATTCAAACTCTGCTAACAAGTCAATTCAAAGTTCAGATTTAATAGGAGAAATTACTAGTCAAGTTAAAACTGATTTTAGTGGAAAAGAGAATATTTATTATTACATACATGATTCTTATGGGGATACATTTGAACATCTAGGACTTCATAGTATTGAAGTTAGTGAACCTCATAATTCAGGAGCCGAAAAGTTTATAGAAAATGTTTTTGAAAGTATTGATGGACATATAGAACTTGATTTCGAGCGTACATATTCAAAATCTCAAGGAAATATTGATATCTATTACCTTGGACCTTATTGGATTGGGGACTTTCAGGGAATAGCTATACCTGGTGATCTCGGCGACTCCAATATAGACGTATTCTGGGAAAATAGTGACTCATATTCTTATATAAATGGAAATTATGGATCACTAACTGATGTAGACGCATTTGTTCTGATTCATGAAATAGGACATGCTATTGGACTCTCACATCCGCAATCAAATGGCATAGATGACCCATCTGGGACTTGGCATAACACTAATGATACTGTTATGTCATACAGATTTATTTATGATGAAAATCTTACTTATACTCAAGCTCTATCATGGAGATCTGCAGATATAGCAGCACTACAATCAATTTGGGGAATTGAGACAGGGAATACTCCTACTTCTATTAGTCTTTCAAGTAAGAATTTTAATGAGAACTTATCTTCTAATTCTATTATCAGTTTACTATCAACAACTGATAGCGACTTAAATGATTCTCATACTTATCAATTAGTTAGTGGCTATGGTGATACAGATAATGCATCCTTTAAAATTAATGGTAGATACCTAAAGATTCGTAGTTCTCCTAATTATGAACATCAATCAACTTATAAAATTAGAATAAAAACTACAGACAGCAAACGTAATAGCTTCAGTAAATCCTTCACACTTTTCGTAAATAATCTCAATGAAGCACCAACTGATT
>QBWA01000057.1 GCA_003283745.1 Prochlorococcus sp. AG-315-B03
AGAATAGAAACTGGATTTTTCTCCATCCTTGGTCGAAACAAATAAACCAATCAAGAAAATCGTCGGTACTCCAACGAATAAAAGACTTGCGGCAAAGCCAAAACTGGTGGTTTCCATAACCTTAGTTTTTTTCTCAGAACAAACATCAGCGTTTAAACTATATAACTATTCAGCCAAAAACAACTCGAATAAAACAAGAGACTGTGATTTTTGTAATTTTGACGAAAAATATCCCTCAAAAAATTAGAACCATCGTAGAGAGCATTAATTCCAATAAGAATGAGGCAGATAAATCCAGAATTTGATTAATGCTTTTATTGATATATTTCCAATTTTTTGAATCCGAGCTGATACAAAACTACTTAAAACTACAAAATCAAACCAAAATAAAAAAAATGTCTAAAAGTAATTTTTTTTTGCAATTGCCTTCATATCACAGGCTATAGAGGAATTTACACAAAAAAAAACAAGCTAGATTCACCCACGGAGTGTCAACAGTCATTTCATGTAGCCACGTCCTATGCATTAACTCAAGCAATACCATTTACTATCTTTCAAGTCTTGCTGCATTAAGCAGCTTCGTTATACGAACCTGACCCATGGGATTGCCCTGGTATCGGGTGCACACAGTCGTTATCAACGATCCTGGCCGACTCTTGGCCGTGCACCTCATGCATACAGCTTTGCTAGCCGGCTGGGCCGGCTCAATGGCCTTATATGAATTGGCCATTTTTGATCCTTCGGATCCAGTTCTTAATCCAATGTGGCGCCAAGGCATGTATGTCATGCCCTTTATGGCCCGCTTAGGAATCACAGGAAGCTGGAACGGATGGGATATTACCGGTGCAACTGGAGTTGACCCCGGATTCTGGAGCTTCGAAGGCGTTGCTGCCGCTCATATCGTTTTCAGTGGTCTATTGATGCTTGCTGCCGTATGGCACTGGACATACTGGGACCTTGAATTATGGGAGGACTCCAGAACTGGAGAACCTGCACTGGATCTCCCAAGAATATTTGGTATTCATTTATTCTTGGCTGGTTTAACTTGCTTTGGATTTGGAGCATTTCACTGTTCATCTGTTGGGATATGGGTATCAGACCCATATGGACTAACAGGCCATGTTGAAAAAGTTGCCCCCGTTTGGGGAGCTGAGGGATTCAACCCATTCAATGCTGGTGGCATTGCTGCTAATCACATCGGTGCTGGACTTTTAGGAATAATTGGTGGAATTTTCCATATCACCAACAGACCTGGAGAAAGGCTCTACAGAGCATTAAAACTTGGAAGCCTTGAAGGTGTTCTAGCTAGTGCCTTAGCCGCAACATTATTTGTGTCTTTTGTGGTAGCTGGAACGATGTGGTACGGATCTGCTACTACTCCAGTGGAATTATTTGGTCCTACTAGATATCAATGGGATTCTGGTTATTTCAAAACTGAAATCAACCGCCGAGTTCAAGAATCTATGAATGATGGGGCCTCAAAAACTGAAGCTTACGCAGCCATACCTGAACAACTTGCTTTTTATGACTATGTAGGAAATAGTCCTGCTAAAGGAGGTTTATTTAGAGTTGGTGCCATGGTTAATGGTGATGGAGTACCAAATGGTTGGCAAGGTCACATCTCATTTACAGATAAGGATGGAACTGATCTAGAAGTAAGAAGAATTCCTAATTTCTTCGAAAACTTCCCAGTTATTCTTGAAGATCAAGATGGAAACGTTAAAGCTGACATTCCATTCCGTAGAGCAGAAGCTAAGTATTCCATTGAACAAACTGGAGTAACAGCAACTGTTTATGGAGGAGAGCTTAACGGTCAAACATTTACTGATCCAGTTGTAGTTAAACGTCTTGCGCGTAAAGCTCAACTTGGAGAAGCATTTAAGTTTGATAGAGATAGATACAAGTCCGATGGTGTTTTCAGAAGCTCTCCAAGAGCATGGTTCACCTACGCCCATTTGTGCTTTGGCTTGCTATATCTATTCGGTCATTGGTGGCATGCTGCCAGAACATTGTTTGGCGACAGATTCTCTGGTATCGATCCTGAACTTGGCGATCAAGTGGAGTTTGGTCTTTACAAGAAACTTGGAGACTCAACCACACGTCGAGTCCCAGGACAGGCCTAATTCAGGAATCATTACACCTTTACCAAGTACTTAGATGGAAGCTTTCTCCTATGTGCTAATACTTACTTTGGCACTTGTAACTCTCTTCTTTGCTGTCGCATTTCGTGATCCTCCGAAGTACGACAAGTAA
>QBWA01000058.1 GCA_003283745.1 Prochlorococcus sp. AG-315-B03
TATATTTAATAGCTCTTCTTTCTAGCCATTTCTGTTGTTACAAGAGATTTAATTAAACAAACATTAATATGACTTTCGTAAATGATTAAAGTTTTCAACCAAACCCAGTCATATCAGTAAAGAGCGTCTTGTTTTCTGCTGATTCGGCAAAACCTAAAAGCAATTCATATCGAGTTTCAGTTCAGTTATTTAAATTACCTAGCCAATAGTTATAACCTTCTTGGTCATAGTCTCTGCCAAGGACTACATAAAATTCCTCATTCTCAAGGAGGCTCATATACATCGGAAAATATTATTTATGGCCCTAAATCTATTAATCGGCCTGGTTCTAGTCCAAGAGAAATGACCGCTGAAGAAATTGATTTTTCTAATAACTACACCAATGAAATTGCTGAAAATTCTACACCTGGAGTTACTGGTGACTTCTCTGAAGTTGTAAGCGATACATTTGAAACTAGTGGCTTGGGATTAGGAATAGGAGCTGGATTTGCAGGAGCTAATAGATTTGGCAGGCCGCAGGTTTTAGAGCCAGAGGTAGACATGATCTAGCTGCTAAAGCTGAGGAGAAAATATTATCTGATACAAAGAAAGGAGCAATTAATGGTGCTGTAAGAGGTAGTACTGTTGTTATCACTCAAGGTATTCTTGGAGCTAATCCCATAACTGCGGGTATTGGATTAGTTGCACCTGATGCATTTGGATTGATATTTGATTCAGATAAATTGAGCCAAAATGAAAAAGATAAAAAGGTTGTTGGTTTAATCGGAAAGGCAGCTGTTGCTGCTGCTGTTGTGAGTACTGGGGGACTTGGCTTTACAGTAATGGCTGGATACTCATTGTTTTCAGCGTTTAATTCTGCTAGCTCTTCAATAGACAAGAAGCCAGGAGATTCAAGCCCCCCCGTTCCTGTAAGGGTTTGATTTTGACATCAGAATTAGTCTAATCACGGCAAGTCCTTCTGCTTTTTGAAGGACTTCGGGTTACCAGTCCGACGTAGAAAAATGAAATCCATTTGCCTATCTAAAGTTTGAACCTTTTAACCTATTCCTGGGTAGAAATGGGGGTATTTTGAAAAATTCGATCAAGCTATAACTAGTATCTCTCTTCTTCTTCTCTTTGTTTAAGCTACTTCCTTAAATATAAAAAAATGCATTAAAAAAGCCCCTGAGGGCTTGGTTTTAATTGGTGGCGGGGAGAAGATTTGAACTTCCGACCTTCGGGTTATGAGCCCGACGAGCTACCAGACTGCTCTACCCCGCGATGAAGCAAAATCATACATCCTTGCGAGTCTATTAAAAGTAATTGTCTTTATTATGGGATGTTTAATTTACCCCTGACTTCGAGAAAAACACCTGGTTTGATTTGAAGACTGATTTCTTCTAATTCTTCTAATGCTGTTGGTGTCATCCATTCAAGTTGTCTAAGTATTTGGATTGCTACTGCGTGTTTGGCTCTCTTTGAACCATCTTCGACCTTTATTGCTATGCCTATACCTTCTCCTATTCGCCCAATGCATTGAATGCCTTCACTACCTCCTTTGCTAATAATTTGGCAATGTCCTCTTTTCATTAATTCTGAATCAAAGCGTCCTTCACCTCCTACGAGTTCAGGGTGGGAAATCATAGCTCGACAGATTTTCTCAAACTCAGGATGATTTGATGTACTTAAGTTTGCATATAAAATAGCCATTTGCGATAAGCGTAGAAGCAGTGTTGGCGCACCACAGTCATCTCTTTCTGCAATTAATTCTTCAGTTGGTATTTTTAAAAAATCAGCTATTCTTCTGAAAATTTCTTTTTGAAGTGGATGGTGCCCCATCAAATAACTATCTAAGTCCCAATCCATTTTTTTACATGTTGCAAGAAATGCTGAATGCTTTCCGGAACAATTATGTTGTAGTTTGCTTTCTTTATTTTGTGGAACAGGACATTTAAGTTCATTTATGTCTATGTCAGCATTCCATAGAAGTTTGAAAGCTTCTCTGGCTTGTTCAGGAGAACCACAATGAGAACCACAGGCCAGAGCAAGTGTTTTATTGGTTGCTTTATACTTTTCTGATGTCCCACTGGTAAGAAATGGCAATGCTTGAAAAGGTTTTAAAGCAGATCTGATAAATGTTTCGTATTCAGAAATTCCTGCTTTCATTAAGATTCGTCCTTTTACATCGCAAATAGCTGCAT
>QBWA01000059.1 GCA_003283745.1 Prochlorococcus sp. AG-315-B03
ATAATTAGATATACTATTCTTCTACATTGACTCCTTCAATTCTGTCTTCTACTTCTTGATAGAGTTCTTTAAGTTGCTCAATATTTTCTTCTGAAGTATCCCAATAACCTCTTCCATTTACTTCTAAAAGTGTTCCTACAATTCTTCTGAAACTATGAGGATTTAGTTCCATTAGCCTTTTTCTCATCTCTGGATCATTAATGAATGTTTCGTTTGATTCTTCATAGACAAAATTATCAACTTGTCCGCTTGTGGCACTCCAGCCTAATGTGTAGTTAAGTCTATTAGATACCTCTCTTACACCTTCATATCCAGACTTGAGCATCCCTTCATACCACTTGGGATTAAGTAATTTGGTTCGAGAATCTAATCTAATAGTTTCACTTAATGATCTAACCTGAGCGTTGGCTGTTGTTGTGTCAGCTATATAACTACTTGGCGCCTTACCATCTTCTCTTAAGTTTTTAATAAGATTTGTTGGATCAGAATCAAAATAGTGACTTACGTCAGTTAGCGATATTTCTGAAGAATCTAAATTTTGAAAAGTAACATCAGCTGTTTTAATAGCCGATTCAAATACTTCTCTGCTTTGGTTCATCTCTCCTGGATTGTCAGCATTAAATGCAAATGACTTTCTTGATAAGTACATTTCTTGTAATTCATTTTCTTCTTCCCATGTTGAGTTCTCAACAGCTAAATTGACATTTGAACTGTAACTTCCACTTGCATTTGAGAATACTCTGCTTGCCGCTTCTCTAATAGTTTTCCCCTGCTCTTTTGCTTGTTCAATAGAATGTTTCCTTACAAAATTCTGCTCTAATGGTTCATCAGCTTCTGCTGCCATTTTGACAGCTTGATCAATTAATGCCATTTGATTTATAAATAGATCCCTAAATACACCTGAACAGTTAACAACTACATCTATTCTTGGCCTTCCTAATTCTTCCAGTGATAATAACTCTAATTTGTTAATTCTCCCTACAGAGTCTGGCTTAGGTTTTACTCCTACGAACCAAAGTATTTGCGCTAATGATTCACCATACGTTTTTATATTATCAGTACCCCATAAGACACAGGCAATAGTTTCAGGGCACTTACCTTGTTCTTCTGTTTGTCTTTCAATAAGTTTGTCAACTACACCTTTAGCTGATGCAACAGCAGCGATTGTAGGTATTGATTGTGGGTCAAGTGCATGAATATTCTTTCCACTAGGTAATACGGCAGGATTTCTAATTGGGTCACCTCCTGGACCAGGAAGTACATAATCACCATCTAATGCCTTTAAAAGGCTTTCCATTTCTTTATCAGCACATATTTGTTCAAGACAAAATTTCAAGTAATCAAAAAGCTTATCTGTTGCCGCTGAATTTATATTTTTAAACCCTGCTTTTTGTACGGTAAGTATCCATGAGGAAGGTATTGAGAATCCAATAGTTCTGAGAAATTCTATAAACTTAGTCCATAGATTCTTCTTCATATTTACCCTTCCATCTATTCCTGTTACTGACTTAACCATTGATCCAACAGCTAATCTAGATGATTCCGTAATTAATTTATTAAGCTCTACATCTTCTAATATTCCTTTGTTGTTACCATTATAAACCTCTTCAATAGTCTTCCCCTTTGACTCTGCTAATAGACCTGGTAACGAGCGAATTCCATCATTTTCTCTTTCTATTGAGGCAATACTTACAAGTGTTGCTATTGCTTCTTCAGCTGTATTTGGGTATATGATTTTAATAGATTGGAAGTTATCACTTGCAACTATTCTTCTCGCTCCACTTATTGCATTATTAGTTAGTGATTTTGGTAGAAGAGTAATGAATGCAGCAGGTAAAAGCCAAAAGGAAATAAGTAAATTAGCTGGATTATTATCAGAGTCAATACAAGGCCTTCCTATTGTAAAGGCATTTGCTGTTGAAGATTGGCTACAAAATGATTTTGAAAAGCAGGTGAATTTGCATAGAGTTGCTAAATACAAAACCCTTAGACTTATAGCACTTCAACATCCAATAGTCGGACTTATTGAGATAATTGGGATATTAACTATACTTGCATTTGGAACACTAAGAATAGAATCAGGTGGTATATCAAATCAGGAATTTGGTAGTTATTTTACAGCTTTAATCATGT
>QBWA01000060.1 GCA_003283745.1 Prochlorococcus sp. AG-315-B03
AGGGTTTCCAAGCATCGTTATTTGCCAACTCAAACCAAGAATCAAATCGTGGTCCAACCATTTGAATTTGAAGAGGTAATGCCTTACCTTTTATCCAACATCTTCCTTTTATTCTAAGTATCTGAAATTCTTGAACAAGCCCTATAAGTATTTCCTTTAGATTATTTTGATCAACTTGTAACTCTAATCTTAAATGTTCACTTATAATTTGAACATGTTCATGTTCATGTTCATGTTCATGTTCATGTTCAAAAGTTTTATCAATATTATGTTCTTTACTATAGATTCCTAGGATTAATGAGGGTTGAATTATTCCATTATTAATGGGTAGAATATTAGCGACTGAGTTTGTATCAATTTTTAATTTCTTAACTACTAATGAATAATCCTCTTTCGAGATAAGATCAGATCTACTTATTAATACAATATCAGCAGATATTAATTGATTCTTAAATAGATCATTAATAGAGGTTAAATGATCAACACTCTCATCATTTAATCGTTGCTGATTAATAGTTTCTATATCTCCAACTGGACTCCCATTAGCAAGAGCATAACCATCTACTAATGTTATAACACCATTAACAAAGACATTGCTTCTTATTGCAGGCCAATTAATAGCTTGCAAAAGAGGTTTTGGAAGAGCTAAACCACTAGTTTCAATAATTATTCCGTCCAACTGACTAGATCGAGATATCAACGCTTCCATTGCAGGAAGAAAATCATCTTGGACAGTGCAACACAAACATCCATTATTTAATTCAACAATTCTTTGCTCAAATTCATTCTCAGGACAAAAACCACAACTCTTAAAAAGATCTCCATCTAAACCTACTGTCCCGAACTCATTAACAATTACAGCCAGACGTTGTTCACCTTGACTTAATAAATGTCTTAAAAGTGTTGTTTTACCTGCTCCTAGGAAACCAGTAACAATTGTGACTGGCAATCTCTCAATAGTCATATATTTATAGGCTAATTACAAATTTAACAACCAAGGCTATAAAAAGTACTGACATCAGTTTTTGTATTAGTCCCAGAAGCCATTGAACATAGTTGTTTTTGTTGTATTCGACTAAGTACAGCATCAGTAAAATCTGCACCATCAATAAGAGCATTAGTAAATGTACTTTCCATCAACAATGCACCAGTAAAATCTACATCTCTCAAATCTGCCCTCTCAAAATCAGAGGCATAAGCCAATGAATCATTTAACTGTGCTCCATGCATATCAGCATCATTTAATTTGCTGTTATTAAAAACTGCTCCAGTTAGGTTTGATTCACTAAAATCAATACCTTTTAAATCGAGCTTAACAAAATCATTCCCACTTAAATCCTGACCATGCATATCGGCAGAAATCTTAAACTCATCTTGATTCCGTATTTCAGGAGGACGGAATAATTATTGAAACTAGTGGTTTAGCTCTTCCAAAACCTCTTTTGCAAGCTATTAATTGGCCTGCAATAAGAAGCAATGTCTTTGTTAATGGTGTTATAACATTAGTAGATGGTTATGCTCTTGCTAATGGGAGTCCAGTTGGAGATATAGAAACTATTAATCAGCAACGATTAAATGATGAGAGTGTTGATCATTTAACCTCTATTAATGATCTATTTAAGAATCAATTAATATCTGCTGATATTGTATTAATAAGTAGATCTGATCTTATCTCGAAAGAGGATTATTCATTAGTAGTTAAGAAATTAAAAATTGATACAAACTCAGTCGCTAATATTCTACCCATTAATAATGGAATACTTCAACCCTCATTAATCCTAGGAATCTATAGTAAAGAACATAATATTGATAAAACTTTTGAACATGAACATGAACATGAACATGAACATGAACATGTTCAAATTATAAGTGAACATTTAAGATTAGAGTTACAAGTTGATCAAAATAATCTAAAGGAAATACTTATAGGGCTTGTTCAAGAATTTCAGATACTTAGAATAAAAGGAAGATGTTGGATAAAAGGTAAGGCATTACCTCTTCAAATTCAAATGGTTGGACCACGATTTGATTCTTGGTTTGAGTTGGCAAATAACGATGCTTGGAAACCCT
>QBWA01000061.1 GCA_003283745.1 Prochlorococcus sp. AG-315-B03
TTTAACTATTAAGAAAATAGAAACCAGAGATATTTGCATATTTCCTTCTTCTTTATTTCACCATACTATTCCGTTTGAAAGCACAGAAGAGCGGATATGTTTTGTTTTTGATTTAGTACAGAAATAAATATATTCAACTTTCTTCTTATAATTACTCAATTCAATTAAATCTCTATATAAGAAATATTTCTCAGAAGATAAAACACAAACCAACTTACAAAACTGGGCAACATTTGAAGAGAAGCATCCAAACACCTTCAGACGAAGGTATCAATTCTGGGTTTCTAAAAACGAGCTTGAAATCTATTGACATATCAGAGAGATCTCTCTCCTACTGAGTTCTTAAAATCCCCCTCACACTTTCAGTTCTGTATGGCAGACTAAGGGAACGCTTGAAACGCTTTATTTTTCAAAACCATTCCTACGACTGTATTTTTGCTTTTTCTGGGAACGCCTGAAACACTCTGAAACGCTCTGAAACTAATTAAGAACGGAGAGGTTTGTATTCTGAATAAGACTCCCTGAGCAGTTATGAGAAGGGATGAGATGGATCAAATGAAATAGAGGAAAGTTCCCCCCACAAATTCCCCCATGTTTTCTAAATTATTACTTAACAGGTACAAAATATTTTTGTTTAATGTACCTAGAGCACTTCTAATAGTGCCTGAATTGCTGGTAAATAGATCAGAAAAATCTTATATTTTGTTTAGAGATAAAGGTAAGTAATGAGAATTCGACCATTAGTTTTAACTGCGATGCTTCTGTCTCCAATGGCAGCAATGGCAGATGGATATCATCACCTGAGGGGATATACAACTCAACGAACTTGCTACAAGGAAATCTATAAAGAGGAATATGTTGCTGGAACTAGATCATCAAAAGGTTATGTGAAGTCCTATCTAGATAAAGTCGAAGTTCCTTGCTCTTCATTGAGTTGGAATCCACCAGTTCGCAAATATCGTCAGAACCATAATCACGTTCATTATTTCCCTCACACTCATCGCAGGCATTACAGACCAAACCACAAGCAAGTATTAGTTTCTCGGAGTTATCAAACTAGTGGAGGAAGTTGTAGTTCAGGTAATGCAACTACAGGTGGATTAGTTGGAGGAGGTCTTGCTGCTGCGATCTCCAAGAAAGATGCTTATGCGTGGTCTATTCCTTTAGGCGCTGTTCTTGGCATGGGTATTGCTAACGCTGATTGCTAATTAGGAATAATTTCTGATCCAGACTCTTTGTGGATTTGATTAGAAAAGGAAAGTAGAACTCTCGCAACAAAAATCAGTTCCGTAAGTGAAGAGAGGGACTCAAGATCGCTGAAGCAGCAGGGTCCCTTTCTTAATGACAAAAAATAGATGGCTTGACTCACTAGATAAAACTAATGCACTTGTATTAGTTTTATCTCCATCACAAGCGCAAAAGGAGGATCCAGTGAGCAGGATCCTTTTTTTGTCTCACAAGGAGAACCAAGATGGGTCGATCCAAAACACCAAACTTTGTTGCCCCAGTAGAAGCATTAGGGGATCCCGAAGAGTGGGATTACTTCACTGATCTGGACAAGTAGTTGATTGGCAAAATAGTTCGTTTTATCAAGCAACTAATCAATCATCTAGCGTTATTAGCTAAGTATCAATAATCTCAGAAAGAGGTTCAAATGGTATTTATAGTTAGTAGTAGAATTACTGAAATCATAAGTTCGTAGAAGATAATGAGATCTAGTGATAAAGAGCAAGAAAAAAAGAAAATTACTGAAGTACAAACATTCGCAGTTCCATTCGCATTAGGAGAAATAAAAGAAAATATTACTGTTAATACCAATACTCCTTCTAGACCTTCTAAAGAGCAAATAATAAATCAAGCAATTCAGTTTCACCTAAAAGGAAATATTCAAGAAGCAGCAAAACTTTATCAGTATTGTATAAATCAAGGGTTTAAAGATCACAGAGTTTTATCTAATTATGGAGCAATTTTACAAGGTCTTGGCAAATTAAAAGACGCAGAATTGTCA